>CAZIMY010000394.1:0-1510 GCA_964540315.1 uncultured Wenzhouxiangella sp. | reverse complement strand
GATCGCCTGAAGCGTATTTGCGCGAGCGTCGACTGCTAAGCGCCGCTCAACTGCTCGCCAACCGATCGGGCAACGTGGCAGAAGTGGCTGAGGCGGTCGGGTTCGCCAGCGTGTCGTACTTCTCCAGGCGCTTCAAGGAGCGATTTGACGCCACCCCAGCAGCCTTTGCCCGTCGCCCGAAGCTTCAATCAAGCACGCATAACTGATTGAAGTTGCGACCAAAGTCGGCTGGCTGCAGCAATTGCAACCAGCGAGCATAGTTTTGCAACGCCCGTTCATTCTCATCCCCCCCTCAGTCCGCACACACTATTTCATGTCGAAAGCCCGGCGTGTGTCGCCGTCGCTTCAAGAATTTCGACTGTGGATGACCGGTTTTCCGATTGGTCTGTGCTAGAAGCAATGAGAACAGAAGTTCTAGTAAACCGCAATAATTAGGAGTGCGTCGGCGATGTCTGTGCAATCAGTGATTCAAAATTCAAAGTCGCCAAGGGCGATGAAGTCATGGCTACGCACTCGCGTGCTGCTGGCCGCGTTCACAGCTTTGGCTCTGATGTGCTCGTCGGCGCTGGTGGCCGACGACAACGCCGATCTTGAAGCGGGCATTGCCGCTTTGATCGGCACGCATAATTTCGCCCTGCCGTTTTCCTTTTTTCCCGATCCGTTTATCGGCATCCCGGCGGGTCTTGTCACCTATGGCACCAATCTAGGTCTGAAGGACACGCGCGCCGTTTTTGTTACGCCCAACGGCTGGAACGACTGGCCGAACACGGCCGATGAGTGCCATTTTCAGTTCAGCCTGCCCCAATCCAGCGCGGAGTACAGTAATCTTCTCGGCTTCGTCAATCTGAAGGATGTGCCGTCGAACTGGGGTGAGCTGACCCGATCAGGCACAGTAGATGTGGTGCATGCCAATACGGGTGTCAATGTCCGCGCACTCAATCGCCATATTGTGCCGGATCAGACCGGGCCGCAAACAGTGAGGCTACCGCCGGGTGAGCACAGCATCGGTTGGCGCGCCGAGACCCAGATCTCGGATGCCTTCGATATCATTATTCCTGCGGCCTTGCTGACCTATAACGGGATCAAATACGGCGCGGCGGTCGCGAATTCTGGCGCCTCGGCGGCGCGCCAGGCCGCCACTCAGAATGCTGCGCGCGAGACGATCAAAAACATCGCTATCTCGATCGGCCTTGTCGGTGCCTCACAGTTCTTTGGAACCCGCTCGACGGTCGCCCATGAACGATCTCAGCCGATCACCATCTACAAACCGCGCGGGCCGGAAGTGTCAACCAGCGCCCCGGTGATGACCTTTGAAGCCACAGACTTCGGCGGCGTGCTCTACTCCCGCGTTGAAGACCAAGTGCGAGCCACGATCAGCGCATCGGATCCCTGTGGCCTGCCGTTCAATTTGAGCAACGATGCCCAGGCCCTGCTCAGTATCGGCAGCAACACCATCTCCTGGACTGTCGCCGATAACGGCCCGCTACCCGGAGGCGGTTTCAACAGCGAG
>CAZIMY010000393.1:0-1517 GCA_964540315.1 uncultured Wenzhouxiangella sp. | reverse complement strand
GCATGGTGCGCTTCGTCCAGCACCACATAGTCAAAATGCTCCGATGAGAGCTGCTCAAGACCGCGCGCATTCCAGCTCTGCACCGAACAGAACAAGTGCCGCGCCTGGCCTGGCTCATGCCCGCCCACCAGCAGATCGCCAAAATCGGCATCGCGCAGCACATGGCGGAAGGTTTGCAGCGCTTGTTTCAAGATTTCTTCGCGATGGGCGATGAACAACAGGCTGGGCCGGTTAGTGCCCGCGGCTTGCTGGGCAAAACGCCGGTAATCGAAAGCCGCCAGCATGGTTTTGCCGGTGCCTGTGGCTGAAATCACCAGATGCCGCTTCAGTCCGGCCGCGCGCTCAGTGGCAATGGCATCAAGAATTTCCTGCTGGAAGGCGTGTGGCCGTAGCTCGAAAAACTGCCAGGATTGCGCATTGTCAGCACCAGGCCCGCGTCGCTCGTTTTCGAGAGCGCGCCCCAGCCTGTCCAGGTCATCGAGCGTGACCGGCTCGAATTCGCTCGTGTCGGCCCAATGCATGTCGAAGCCGGCGACGATCTGACGCCACAGATGGGGCAGCTCGTACTGACTGATTCGGGCCGTCCACTCCAGGCCCTCATCCAGGGCCACTCGCGACACATTGGCCGAGCCGACATAGGCGGAACTAAAGCCAGTTTTGCGATGAAACAGATAGGCCTTGGCGTGCAGGCGGGTTCGGTGCGTGTCAAACGACACCCGAACTTCCGTATTCGGCAACTCCAGCAGGGCGCGAACGGCCTTCAGGTCGGTGGCGCCGAGGTAAGACGTGGTCGCCACACGCAGCTTGGGTGCATCATCGGGCCGCGGCGTTTCAACAAAACGCTGCAGGCTGGCTTTGAGCGCCTTGATGCCGCTGAACTTGATGAATGACACCAGCCAATCGGCTTGATCCGAGCTGGCCAGCTCCTTGTCGATCTGGCTGACCAGACTGGGCGAATGGCGGGAGCCTGTCAGCAGGGCTGACAAACTGAGTGGAATGTCGGGTCGTTCAAGCGGCTGGCTGCGCAGCGCCGCCGCCTCCGGCCGAGCGACTTCCAGCAGCTTCTGAAACGGAAAATTGGGTAGCTGGCCAGCTACGCTATCTAGCGGCGACCCGCTTTCCTCCAAGGCCCGCGAGAACGCCGCCAGTACCTCCTGCCAGGCGGACTTATCCTTTTCCCGCAAGCCGAGTAAACAGGCCGCCAGTGCCCGCGCCAGGTGCGCCGACACCGCAGCCGGCAGCTCATCGGCTGCGACCTTCTTCTGCCAGACGGCCAACTCACCCAGGCCGAGCTCGGCCAGCCGCTCCCGCAGCGCTGGCGTATCGAGTTGCTCGTGCAAGCCGAGCCACTTGTCCCATTTATCTACCACCTCGCCAGGATACCGGCAGAGTGCTTGCGAGCGAAAGTCCGACAATGGAGTGTGCTTGCGAAATGGCGTTCAACGCGTCCACAATCGAATAACCTCCACAAGGAGCCTACCCTTGCCCGAATGGCCCGAAATCAAACAATTCCAGAC
>CAZIMY010000392.1:0-1523 GCA_964540315.1 uncultured Wenzhouxiangella sp. | reverse complement strand
AGCATTCAAATCCACGATCGTGTAAGACGGTGTCCAGGACAGATTGGCTTCATCGACATAGCGCCTGGAGCGGTATTGACCGTTGAGCTCGGCAAACCATGTCGTCAGGCCGTCACCCAGCGGCGCTCGATACAGGACGCCATAATTCAGCGCATGCTTGGGGTTCTTGGCTACCGAATTACCTGAGAAATCGGCACAGGCATTACCGGCCTCCGTGCGAAGCTGGGGCGAGGATACCTGACCTTGGGGCACGCCGCAGGCGGCAAAGTCTTCAGGGCCGGCCGCGGTGCTCGGCCCCTGCACGTAGTTCTCGAATGTCGCATCCGTATAGGCGTAGCCCAATTCGAAGTTCAGGCGATTGGAGGGCGCCCAGTTGGCGGCGATCTCGATGCCCTGTGATTCAACCGCCGCCGCGTTGGTAATGCCGGCCACGGCGACGACCGTTCCACCGCCGCCGGGTTGATTACGCTGAATACCGATCTGCTGGTCGGTGTAGTCGTTGAAAAAAAGCGCCATGTCAACGCTAAGGTTGAGCGCGCGCCAGTCGCTCTTGAAACCGACCTCGTAAGCATCCAGGAACTCGGGCCGATAATCCTGCCCGTCGAATTCGGTCGTCTCGTTAACGTTGAAGCCACCGGGCTTGAAGCCGCGCGCAGCGTTGGCATACAGCATGATGTTGTCGCTGAGGTTCCAGTCGACGGTCAGCCGCGGTGTCCACTCCTTGAAGGTGACCGTTGTTGAGCGCGGGCAGGCCTGCACCTGGCCCGGTGGTGGCACGTTCGGGCCGGGTACACCCATGAACACGGCACCCTGGGGAAGGCCCGGCAGACAGACCGGCTCGAGACCCAGCAGCGAAGTGTCCTGACGCGTCCACCCGGAGATGTAATAACGAATACGGTCGTGGTTGAAGCGATTTTCTATGCCGAATCTGAGTCGGTCCGAAAAATTCCAGCGCAAGCTGCCATAGAAAGCCGTGTAATCGGTCTCACGCTCGCTGCGGACCGGGAATCCGTCGCTGCGCTGCTCTGCCACCAGAAAGAAAGGTGGTCCCGCCAGAGGCGATCCAGGATTGCGGATCCAGAACTTGGATCCATTGTCGAGTCTCGATGTCTCATCCAGACGCTGGGCGCCCAGCAGCAGGTCGAAGTCGCCGAACGATCGGGTCCAGAACAGGTTGTGGTCGATGCGCTGGTCATCGTAGTCCAGCTCTTGAAACGCAGAGAGCGAGAAGACCGGTCCGGGCGGCGCGTCGAAGTCGGTGAAATCGCCGTCGGCCTCGATGAAGCTGGAATTGTCGATCCAGCCGAAGGTGTAGCGCCAGGTCCCGAAATCCGATTCCCAGGCTGCATCAAGTGTGACCAGCTGCTGGTCGAGATCGAGGCCGCTTGGTGGCCGGCCGGTCTCTTCGTTGAACCCCATCTGGACATCATCAATGCTGGCCCGAATAGGGCCGACAACGGTGCCTCTGGTGCAGGCCGCCACTACGGTACCCGGCTGGCCCGTCAGGTCGGCTGGGCATGGGA
>CAZIMY010000391.1:0-1526 GCA_964540315.1 uncultured Wenzhouxiangella sp. | reverse complement strand
CCGAGCCCGACGAGGCCGAGTCCTGGGTCGATGCGCGCCTGGCCGAGGGATCGGACTACATCAAGATCGTGATCGAAAATGGATCGACCTGGGGGAATGCGCTTCCAACCCTGGATCGGGCCAGGGTCGAAGCCCTGGTGCGCGCAGCCCATGCCCGCAACGTGCTGGCCGTGGCGCACGTCTCGACCCAGGCCGATGCACGGATGGCCGTTGAGGCGGGCGTCGACGGTCTGGTCCACGTCTTCGTGGACGAAGTGCTCGACATGGACCTGGCCCGACAGATGGTCGAGCGGGGCGTTTTCGTCGTGCCGACCACCACGGTGCTGGCCGGCTCCCACGGCCAGTCCGGCCGCGGCTGGATCGAGGACGGTGAATCGATCGCCGAGCGCTTGAGCGTCGAGCAACGCCAGACCCTGGAGCAGTCGTTCCCCGGCAGTACGTTGCGGGCCTCGCGCTGGCCCCGGGTCCCGGAGATCATCGGCGCCCTGCACGAAGCCGGCGTCGTGCTGCTGGCCGGCAGCGATGCGCCCAACCCGGCCACGGCACACGGCGCGAGCTTGTTGCACGAGATCAAGCTGCTGACCGGAGCGGGCCTGTCGACGCTCGAGGCACTGCAGGCGGCAACCTCGATTCCGGCCGAGCAGTTCGGCCTGGCCGATCGAGGTTGCCTGCAGCCCGGTTGCCGGGCCGACGTGCTCTGGATCGCTGGCAATCCCCTGGCCGATATCGATGAGATTCGGCAGGTGCGCGCGGTCTGGAAGAACGGCAGCGCCGTCGAGCTCACTGTCGAGTCCGGAGCCATCGCTCAAGCCGAAGGCGATTCCCTGGCCGTCCCTTTGGACCTGCATATCAGCGGCCAGTGGTATCCGTCGGCGGACAATTTCATGGGCGGGCAATCCCGGGCTGCATTGGAACGCGATGCGGCATCCGGCGCGGTCGTTGTGACCGGTGAGCTCAACCCCGGCTTTACTTTCCCCTATGCTGGGGTCATGTGGAATCCGGGTGCATCCATGATGAAAGCCGTCAATCTGAGCGCTGCCGAGACCCTGTCGTTCCGCCTCGAGGCGGAGCAGGGCAGTTATCAGGTGATGCTGTTCAGCGGCGAGGACAGGATGGCGCCACCGGTCCAGACGGAGGTCCTGGCCGGCGAGAAAACGATCATCGACCTGACCGCCTTCAGCGGCCTGGATCGCTCGCGCCTGCGTGCGATCGGGATCTACGCCATCGGCGGCGAGTCGGACGTCGAATTCACGATTCGGGGTGCTCGCCTGCAATGACATCGAACCGTATCAGACGACTGCACGACTGGCTGATACCACCGGAAAGTGAGCAAGGCCCGCTGAGTTATCTATGGCTGGTCTACCTCGGATTTTTCTTTATCGAGTGGTTCTTTCGCCCGGTCAGCGGCCTGGAGATGGGGCTGGCGCTGCTGACCGTGCTGATGTTTCTGGGGCTGTATTTCAGTGCCTACCGCCGCACCGGCGCGGCTGCGCTGGCCCACATTGCCGCGATTACGGCCCTTGGGG
>CAZIMY010000390.1:0-1526 GCA_964540315.1 uncultured Wenzhouxiangella sp. | reverse complement strand
CACGATTTTCGATGCATTTGGCGACGCTGTGTTGGCGAACTATCGCGGCACGGAAATTCCGCGCTATGAGTTGACGATCCTCGAAGCGGAATAATCCACTAACCGAAATCACGCCATCGCCTACTGCTATGATTTCGTCTGTCGAGGGCTTTGGCTTTGGCGGCCCGATTACATGCTTAAGAAAGGTCTATTGGAGTGCGTGGGAAGCTGGTCAAGTGGAATGAGGCGAGGGGATTCGGTTTCATCCGTCCCGATGGTTTTGACTACGATGTTTTCGTGCATGTCAGCGGTTTCAAGAATTCCACGCATCGTCCCAGTATCTTGGAGGTGCTGGAATTCAGGATTCAAACCGATGCCCGCGGCAAGCATAGAGCGATGGATGTTGTGCTTGTCAGTTCGGAAGGACGACGGAATCGGCGAACCAACCGCCAGCGAGCTGGTTCAGCTTCAGGCGTCTGGCGTGTTGCACTCGCTCTGTTGGTAATCGCCTTGTCGACAGCCTGCGCTGGCTTCGGTCTGATCAGCGCCTGGATCCCAGCCTGGTATGTCGGCCTGAGTCTGCTGACCTATCTGTTCTATGCATCCGACAAATCAGCTGCGCTGGCTGGTCGATGGCGTGTTCCCGAGATTACCCTACAAGGCCTTGCATTGGCAGGTGGTTGGCCGGGTGCCTTGTTTGCGCAACAGAGGCTTCGGCACAAGAACCGAAAGCCGAGTTTTCAGATCGTTTTCTGGCTCAGCGTCGCTATGAATCTTGTGGTGTTTTACTTCGTTGTTCGAGTCATCAGCTTCAGCGCCTGAGGGCGACTCAGCGTTCCCGCCACAGCCTCAGCCGCTGACGTGCTGATCGGGTCACTGCCTGGCGCTTCGGTGCATCGGCACTACCGTTGGGCATGTCGATGTGGGTCGCGAAGAACACCGGGCCATCGGGGAATTCGATCCAGCCGACCCACCAGCCATAGTGCTGCTCATCGATGATCTGCCAGCCGGTCTTGGCGCGCAGGATCCAGCTGGGGCCGGCCTCGATGATCATGATGTCCTTGACCAGACGCTGATGGACCTCGCTGAAGGGCAGGTCGTTGCGATAGAGGCGTTGCAGGAACTCGAGCTGCTCGATCGGTGAAACGACCAGATGGCCGTCCAGCCAGAAGCGATCGATACCGCCGCCGGGATCGGCGTTGCCGTAGGCGATGCGCTCCAGATACTCACGTTCACGATCTTCGCCCAGTGCTCGGGCGAACTCCTGATACACCCAAACCACGGAATTGCGCATCGACGAGCGCAGGTTCTGATCACGGTTCCAGACGCTGATCTGACGCTCGACGCCGTCCCATTCGAAGACCTGGAATTCGTCCGTCACCAAACCGGAGTCCAGCGCGAACAGCGCATGCGGTACCTTTAAGGTCGACGCCCGCCCGAAACGCTGCGACGCTCGCTCCGGATGATGGGCCTAGTATCGGTCGTGCCGTGGATCGGCGATGACCATGCTGCCGGTCAGACCGTGGCGGTTGAATTCGGTCTCGATC
>CAZIMY010000389.1:0-1527 GCA_964540315.1 uncultured Wenzhouxiangella sp. | reverse complement strand
AATTGGTCGTAGGTTCGATCCCTACCGCCGGAGCCATAAAAATCAAAAAGATAGATGTAAGGGTTGCCCCCCCCACGCCAACGCTGCGAGCGAACTGGGACGCAGCTGGGACGCTTTTATGCAATGTCGGAGGCACCTCATGCGTCACGCAAGTGGGGAGTAGCTCGACGGGCCAGTTTCAATACGGGCGGAGTGACACGTGACCTCGGTTGTGTTCAGCACGAACGAAGACCGGGGGACCAATTCAAATTGGGCCCTGCAACCTAGTCCATACTGAAAAACGCTCAACAGATGCCATCACCGAGCAGCCCGTCGAGCATTCGATTTGTAGGCTATTTGTCGGGATGAAAAAGCTGGAAGACTTTTAAAGAGATGAAACGAGATCAAGAGCTTGGAAGGCAGGGGTCTTACCATTACACAACGCCCGCTCGGCGCCACTCTGCCTAAGTGATGGGTGCTCAAGGGTCAAGCAAGACCTCGATGCGATGAAATGTGCGCACGGCTCACCAAGGTAGGAAACAGGACCGACCGTCGCTCGGGTTTGGTGCTTGGACGGACTGCTGATCGTGTATAGCTGAAGGCAAGGAGGGCTCATGCATCATTTCTCACTTCTTGACCTGTCGCCAATTCCCGAGGGTCAGACCGCTGCCGACGCGCTGGCGAGTACGGTAGAGCTCGCCCGTGCCGCCGAGCGGCTCGGCTATCATCGCTACTGGCTTGCCGAGCACCACAACATGCCGGGGATCGCCAGCGCAGCGACCTCCGTCGTGATCGGGCATGTCGCGGAGGCCACCAAGACTATCCGCGTAGGCGCAGGCGGCATCATGCTGCCAAATCACTCGCCGCTGGTGATTGCCGAGCAGTTCGGAACGCTGGAAACCCTGTATCCGGGCCGGATCGACCTTGGCCTCGGTCGCGCGCCGGGCACGGACATGGCAACGGCCCGCGCCTTGCGCCGGCACATGGCACAGGAGGACACGTTTCCACATGACGTGGTCGATCTCCTCGACTACTTCGATAATGCGTCCGATGACACGCGGGTACGGGCCGTTCCCGGAACAGGCACGCACGTCCCGATCTGGATCCTCGGCTCGAGCCTCTATGGTGCCCAGCTGGCCGCCCAACTCGGACTTCCCTATGCCTTCGCGTCGCATTTCGCTCCGGCCATGCTGGAGGATGCCATCGCCACCTATCGCGGCATGTTTCGACCATCCAGATACCTCGCAAGACCCTATTTCATGATGCTCGCGGGTATCTGCGCCGCAGAGACAGACGCAGAAGCCGCATATCTAAGGAGTTCGCAAATCCTCGCCTTTGCACGCCTGCGCAGCGCGAGACCGGGGAAGCTGCCCTACCCCACGCGGGATCTCGACAGCGAGATCAGTAGGGAGATGGGCGCGCAGGTGGGGGCCGCACTGTCGTGTTCGGCGGTCGGGTCGCCGTCCACCGTCAGGGACCAGTTGGTGAACCTCCTGAATACCTACCGGCCCGACGAACTCATGCTCACCGGCATGATCCACGACCACG
>CAZIMY010000388.1:0-1539 GCA_964540315.1 uncultured Wenzhouxiangella sp. | reverse complement strand
CGACGATTCTCACTTCGAGTGGATAGAGTATTGTCCTCCGAAGGCAGTGGTCATTCGGTTTCTTGTATACTCTTGCCCCTCCACGTGCGCCCGTAGCTCAGCTGGATAGAGTGCTGCCCTCCGAAGGCAGAGGTCACAGGTTCGAATCCTGTCGGGCGCGCCAAATTCCCTATTTTTTTCAACGCATTACCGGATCTCGGCGACGTTATGCGCTGCACCAAAATCACTGTCCCAGTCGTGTCCCAGAAGAAAAATTTCGCCCTTAGATCGCTAGATTTCTTGCCCGGCCAGACCAGTCGAAATTAGCCGGAAAATCGCTCTGGGACAAAATAGGGACGTATATGGGACGCCCAGAATTTCGAAAATCGCGGGAATGACCACAGCCCTGAAAACGTCCCGCAAGGTCATGTTCTCTCGCTCGCATAGCCAAGACCATAAAAATGCTCGCGCTCAGCGATGTTCACCTAAGATTCAAACCATGAACATTCACCCACGCCGAAGGCTCGGCCTGCGCATCAATATACTGCTGTGCTGCGTTTTCGTCCCGCTTTCTGCAATCGCTGGCTTGGTGCCTGAGGAGACGGCTTCAGCAGATTCTCGGGCTTTTATCTACGGCCAGGTAACGCTCAACGATGGAACCGTTCATGAAGGGCATCTGCGCTGGGGCGGCGATGAGGAAGCCCTTTGGAGCCACCACTTCAATGGCGTCAAGCGCCACAACCCCTGGGCGAAATGGGTCCCGGAGGATCGCCTGCTGAGAGCTCGAGAGGTCAGCTTTATCGGCATCCCGCTGGGTGTCCGCCAGCGACCGATGGATCTGGAACGACCTTTGATGGTCCCTTTCGGCGACATCGACCGGCTGGATGCCAGCGGTCGTGATCTGACCGTCACACTCAAAAGCGGTCTGGTCGTCCAACTGGACCGCTATGAAGCCGATGATTTTGCCGATGGCCTGACAATCGAGCTGGCGGATGGTGGCCAGCTCAGCTTGAACGAGTGGTCGATCAAGACCGTGCAGCTGATGGCAACGCCTCCGAATATCGCCGGCGACAGCCCGCTGTGGGGGACCGTGCATACCGCTCAGGGAACGTTCTCTGGTTTGGTGCAATGGAACCGGGAAGCTGGTCTGGTCACCGACGACCTTGAAGGTCATGACGGCCAGGGGCGGCAGACCGTGCGGTTTGAGGATATCCGCACCATCACCCGGCAAGCCGACGGCAGTATCGAGTTAACGCTCCGCGAGGGCGAAACACGGATGCTGAGCGGCACCCCGGGCACCGGGGATGGTCACCGCGGCTTGTACGTGGATGACCTGCGTTATGGTCGGGTGCTTGTGACCTGGCAGGTTTTCGATCGCTTTGAGATCGGCGCGCCCGCTGCGCCTGCCGCCCCCGTCGCGCCAGGCTACGATGACTTTGTGCCGGGTCAGGAGCTTGATGGTGATGTCATTGCGCGCGATGGCACGCGCCTGTCGGGGCGCATTGTTTTCGATCTCGACGAGAGTGAAACGACCCAGACGCTGGATGCGCCGATTGGCGG
>CAZIMY010000387.1:0-1545 GCA_964540315.1 uncultured Wenzhouxiangella sp. | reverse complement strand
GACGCACTGCCGTTGCTGGATTCGATTCGGCTTGACGCGCTTCTGCGATGTACAAGCCTGAAAAAGGCACACTGTGCGTTCATTCCCGCACTGCTTGCGAAGTACCAGCCAATGCTGGACAACTACGATGCGCTTTCTGCCGACACGAGAATTCCATTCAGCCAGATGCTCATCGCATCGCAGATACTGACCACGGTTCAGTCGCTTTCGTTCCTCAGGATAATCGCCTGTCTCCATCAGAGTGTGGGTGATTGCGAACAATTGCTGCGCGACGAGCTGTACCGAACCCGTGACCGCATTTCAGATCGCGAATATCATCTTGAGCAATTGATCGGCATGGTACTTTTCGATCGTCTGGTAGATTTCATCTTTTGGCAGGAAGAGACTCTTTACAGCCTTCGGCAAGATATTGATCTGCCGTCCAATTTCTTTGCCTCGGTGTTGAGTTTGGATGCCGTCAGAAGGAGCATCAAGCGGGAGTTCGAAGCCCAGCTACTAGTCGTCGATCTTGTTGACGATATGGCCAAACACGACTCGAAGTCTCTGTTCAACCGGTGGTATTCGCGAGCGTCCATTCACCCAAACCGCCAACTAAACTGGCATCACTCGAACTACATGCGCTGGATTAAGCTTGCGCATGATATCCAGGCATTGGGGACAACCGTCGACGAAGAGAGTTTCGAGGAGATTGACCCGCGCCTGCTTGAAAGGGTGCTCGACTTTCCAAATGCGGCTGCTATGAGCACGAGCCGGAGCCCAGTGTACTTCCTTGGCTTACTGGCGACCGCGAAGAGCCGCCTGATGCTGTTCGACCAATACCTCAACACCCATCCATCCATGGCAATTTCCGATCAGTGGAAGAACAATGACTTTGGTTCGAGACTCGGATGGGTCACGCTACAGAATGATTCAATCACTTGCCAAAACTATCCAGCAATGATCAAGACACTTAGATCGCCCTGCATCCCAAGATCACCAATAAACTCGCCTTGATAACGTGATCTCTTGAACCAGACCGAAGCCTCTTGAACAGCGAATCAAAAATCGATATCGCGATTGTCGGCGCCGGCGCCGCTGGCCTGATGTGCGCGATCGCTGCCGGTGAGCGCGTCCGGTCGGTGCGGGTCTTCGATCACGCCAACAAGGTCGGCAAGAAGATTCTGATGTCCGGCGGTGGGCGCTGCAACTTCACCAATATGTATTCCGGGCCGGAGAATTTTCTCTCGGCCAACCCGCATTTCTGCAAGTCGGCGCTCAGCCGCTACACGCCTTGGGACTTTATCGCCCTGGTCGAGAAGTATGACATCCCCTATCACGAGAAGACGCTTGGGCAGCTGTTCTGCGATCGCTCATCGAAGGACATCGTGCGCATTCTCATGAGCGAGTGCGAGCGGGTCGGTGCCCGAGTCCAGACCCATACGCCAGTGACCATCGAGCAGCTGGGTCCGCCGCATCGCATCAGCACGCCCGATGAGACGATCGAATGCGAGTCGCTGGTGATCGCGACCGGCGGCTACTCGATCCCGCGCATGGGCGCGACCGGCT
>CAZIMY010000386.1:0-1547 GCA_964540315.1 uncultured Wenzhouxiangella sp. | reverse complement strand
GGAAAATTCAAACGGCGGTTTTGGGGAGATTACGTCCGGCGGTTACAGCAGGCCCTGATGGTCGATCGGGGCGGCGACAGCGCGGCATTCCGGCAGAGCTCTGGACCGGTCTAGGCCAACGGCTTAACGCTGTATTTTCCCGCGCACTCTGAAAAGAAGGGTCACGCACCGGATGTCGCGGGAACGCGAGAGGCGCAGCAAGCTCGACGCGAGGTCCATATATCAGTAGGCCGTGTTCACCAGCCTTGCTTTTCTGCGCCGTCGCCTTGCACGGTAACCTTGAAGGCGATGCGCCCGTCGCTTGTCGGCCTGAACATGAAAATCTTCCAATAGTTGCGGCGCGTTCCAAAGCCGAGGCTGTGTTGGATTAAGTATCCTTGGCCGATCTTTCGTCGTACTGCTGCGACCATTGCGTGCTGCTCAAGCTGCATGTCAGCTACGACTTCATCGCGGAGCTTTCGCTCCCCAAATCGTCTATCGAGGCTGGGCGGCCAGCGACAAGGGCCGGAGATCACCCGAAGGACATCCGTATAGGTTGACCGAAGATGCGACGGAAAACAACCGGTCACATACATGTACGCGGCTCTATCCACCATATCCGAGAAGAACTTCGTGCCCTTTTGCATTCGTGGGGCATACACGCCGTAAATGGGGCGATCGCCACGCGGCGGACGACGGTGGCGGATTTGTGCAATCGCAGGATTCATGCGGGCTCACCTCTCAACACGTGTCACGAGCAGCCCCCTCATGGCGCCGTGAGGATAGTATACCACCCCCAATTTGGGAGTAAACCCCTTTTGGGGATAGACGGTCGCGACGGGCAGGAGAACACGTGTGGCTGGCGCGATCAGATCCGAAGGTTACAGACGGCTTCTTGCAGCCATGGTCGAACTGAGAAAGGCGCGCGGTCTTTCTCAGGCTATGCTGGCCAGCCGCATCAACAAGCCTCCATCATTCGTGGGCAAATACGAGCTCGGGGAGCGAAGACTGGACGTTGTTGAAGTGTTCGATTTGCTATACGCCCTCCAGACAGACGCCTTGCCTTTTCTGGAAAAGCACCTGGGAAGGTCGGTTGCACGGCCCACCGGTCAGACAACATTCTCGAAGTCACTTTAATCGCCTTGAAAAAGGGCTGATCGTGCTGAGGTTCATCCTATGGGCCTGAGGCTCAGCTTCTCTGCGTGGTCGCCGCGTGGTGCCGTATGTTTTCGTAAGGGTCGGGCTGATCGAGGTGCTATGCGCTTGGCTGCCGCAGCCTCGAGGGCGATCTCACCCTTGCCGGGGGCGTACTACCCGGTGGAGACGAGCCACGGCCGCGCTGATGGTTACGATTGCATTTATTGCCCGACATTGCAGTATCAGTCACAACGATGCCGCAAGCTTTTCACTACTCGCTGCAACCCGTTGCACGCCGACATGCTCGCGGTACGATTGGAGTGCGCTTCGGCCATCCTGAAGGGCGCATGCCCAAGTGGAGTGCGCCCTCGCGAGCGGACAGGATCACGCGGCGGTTTTGACGGGGGGGCGGGCGTTGCGGTCCTCGAAAC
>CAZIMY010000385.1:0-1561 GCA_964540315.1 uncultured Wenzhouxiangella sp. | reverse complement strand
CACTTCCTGAGCAAGGTCGGACTTTGCCTTCTATTTTGACAGTGCTGGATTGGGGAGATACGCTATATTCCATTTCAAGAATATGTTAGCGTTATTTCGCAGTTGGCTCGGGGGAGCGATCGGTTTGAAGCAACATTTTTGGGGGGACAGATTTGTCGAGGCCCCCGATAAGACAACATTGAGTCAAGTTCGACAACGTCTGGCCAGCGACTTCCAGTTGCTGACAATGGCGATGTTGGCCGCGATGATTCACCTGATACTCCTGCCGTTGTTGGTCTATCGGATCTGGATTGGCGACGTATCCGCAGCATTGGGTAATGTGGTCATCATGTTGGCCTGTGGCGGCATCTTTGCCTTTGCCTGGTTTAGCGGACGCACTGCCATAGCAGGTCGCCTGTTCGCAGTGGCTGCCTCGGTGATGTGTTGTGTCATGGTGCTGTGGGTGCATCACAACACGCACTGGGTATTCTCGGCCATGGTGGCTAATTTTGTGTTGGTTGGCTGGCGTTTTGCGGTGGTCGCGAACGTGATCATGGCGCTGGTGGTTGTTTTCCACGGCCCGGCTTTTTCCGATACCGCCGATTTGGTTAGCTTTCTTGGGGCCGTGGCGACAGTGGGCATGTTTGCCGTGATGTTTGTTGCCCAGACGCGCATTCAGCGTGACCATCTAACTAGTTTAGTCATGCATGACACCCTGACTGGTGCATTGAGCCGGCGTGTACTTCAACAAGATTTGGAGCATGCCAGCGCTCAGGCCAAGCGCCGGAAGGCTTCGGCTGTTGTCGCGTTGCTGGATCTGGATGACTTCAAGAAGGTCAATGACTTACAGGGCCACGAGGTTGGCGATCAGGTACTGGTTGACCTGACCCGATTGGTCGGGACTCAAAGCCGCAAGATTGATCGCTTCTATCGTCTGGGCGGGGAGGAGTTTGTCCTGCTGCTTAGCGAAACCGATCGGGCCGGTTCCGAGGTCGCCTTGAATAAACTGCATGAATGGCTGCGCGAAGAATTGAGGAGCCCTAGCGGTCCCGTCACGGTTTCCATTGGTGCGGCGGCCAGTCGTTCAGAGGAAAGCTGGGAGCAATGGTTGGATCGAGCAGACCAGGCGATGTACCGGGCCAAATCCGAAGGCAAGGACCGGGTCGTTTTTGCTGACTGATTGTTTAGCGACCGTCTAATCCAAATCGTTAGGCACCGCTGTGAACCGCGCCAAGCCTTTGGAATGCGGTGGGCATTCAGAGCCTTGCAGACTCTCGACTTGATAACCCCTAAAAAGCCGTTAATTAGAGGCGCTGCCCCCTGATCACGTTTCGGAGTTACGATTTTCTATCGGGCTCACTGTGAGGCGAGAATGTGCTCATGAAACCGAGGCACTCCACTGTTCCCCGTCAGCACCTGACGGACAGATTGGGCCAATTGCTTAAGGGAGGGTTTTCGGCTAATCATGATCCTTGAAAGATACGATGAGACAGAAGAAACCCCGCCTGACAGATAATGCTGCTCGTGTAGTCAAGGACATCAAGCGCCAGACCCGGCGACGCTATTCAGCTCAAGAAAAGAT
>CAZIMY010000384.1:0-1565 GCA_964540315.1 uncultured Wenzhouxiangella sp. | reverse complement strand
TGAATTGCCCTGCCCGAAGGGCGTCGACCCCACGCTGCCGGCCAACTACGCCAATTTCCTGTTCATTAACGACGGCTGCCTCGTGCCGGCCTACGGCGTCGATGCCGACAGCCAGGCCCGCGAGATCCTCCAGACCGCGCTGCCGCAGCGCGAGGTCAAAAGCGTGCCGGCCGCGGTCATGATCGAGCAATACGGCGGCCCGCACTGTGCCAGCATGCAAATACCGGCCGCGCTGGCGTGACGGACACGAACGCTCATCCAGCACGCCATGGGCGAAGACCGCGACGACAATCTCGCCGCCAGTCTCAAGGGCATCGACCAGGCCGCCGCGCAAGGCGCCAGGCTGGTCGTGCTGCCGGAGCTTCACGCCAGCGAATACTTCTGCAAATACCAGAACCCGGACCTGTTCGACCTGGCCGAACCGCTGGAAGGCCCAACTTTTGGTGCACTCGCGCGTGCGGCGAGACAGCATGAACTTGTCATCGTCGGATCCATTTTCGAGCATCGCGCGCCGGGGCTGGCCCACAATACAGCCATCGTTTTAGAGCGCGACGGTAGCCTGGCCGGGGTTTACCGCAAGATGCACATTCCCGACGACCCGGGCTATAACGAGAAATTCTATTTCACGCCGGGCGATCTGGGCTTCGAGCCCATTGATACCTCAGTCGGGCGACTGGGTGTTTTGGTGTGCTGGGACCAGTGGTATCCGGAGGCCGCCCGCCTGATGGCGCTGGCCGGCGCCGAGATCCTGGTCTACCCCACCGCCATCGGCCGCGACCTGAACGACACGCCAGAAGAACAGCACCGCCAGCTCGATGCCTGGCGCACCATCCAGCGCAGCCACGGCGTTGCCAATGGCCTGCCGGTGCTGTCGGTCAACCGGGTCGGCTTTGAGCCCGACCGCTCGGGCGCGGGGCTGGACGCCGAATTCTGGGGCCACAGCCTGATTGCCGGCCCCCAGGGGGAAATCATCGACGAAGCCGGATCAGAAGCCGAAGTGCTTGTCGCCGATCTGGACCTGGCCCGCTGCGAAAACGTCCGCCGTGTTTGGCCATTCCTGCGCGACCGGCGGATTGATGCCTATGAGGACCTGCTGAAGCGCTATCGCGGCGCCTGATCCTCGCGTAGCCAGTTTTCCAGTTTCAGGCCGGCAACCCGCCGAAACTCGCGGGTGTTGTCTGTGACCAGAATCAGGTCCTCAGCGATGGCTTGCGCGGCAATCCAGTAATCGTTTCCACCGATGGGCTGACCTTTGGATTCAAGGCGAGCCCTTATTTCGCCATAGCAACGCGCGGCGTGCTCGTTGAGGGGCGAACACACGAACCCCCCTACCATGCTGTCCAAGGCCAACCGGTTGGCAGCCTTCAAACGACTTTTCTCAACGCCCAGTTGAAGTTCGCCTAGCACGACTGGAGAAAGCGCAATCTCCTGAGCTTCGATGCCCTCAAGCCGAGAACGAATCGCTGGGGCACCTTTGATAGCAGCAATCAAGATGTTGGTATCCAGCAGATAGCGAGGCATCTAGAACCCCTCAACGGGTTCTGCGGGGATGTCCTGCGGTGCCT
>CAZIMY010000383.1:0-1567 GCA_964540315.1 uncultured Wenzhouxiangella sp. | reverse complement strand
GCCCAGGCTGTTGCCATGTCATCAAGAAACTCGACGACTTCAGCCTCAACCTTCTTTTCTGCGTAAGCCTCAAGGGTTGACTGAAGCTGGCGTCCGGCCTGGTGGACGACACGCGGGCGCTCCGGTTCGGGGATCAGGGCCAGCGCTCGCGGCACGATTTGTCCAAGCGCTGCAGATCCCTGGCTACCGCCAACCACCAGAATCTTCAGCACCCCGGAGCGTGCGGAAAATCGCTCGGAAGGAGGTGGCAACTTCAGGATGTCGGCACGAACCGGGTTACCGCTATGCACCGCACCCGCCAGGCCGTCAGGAAACCCGCCAAAAACGCGCCTTGCCAGGGGCCGCAGGAAGCGATTGGTCAGGCCGGGAATGGCATTTTGTTCATGGATCAACAGCGGAATACCCATCAGCCGCGCCATCAGGCCACCCGGGCCCGCCACATAACCGCCCATACTCAGAACACAGCCCGGACGCTGGCGGCGAAACACCCGCCGCGCCTGCAGCATGGCCTTGACCACCCTCAGCGGCGCCATTAGCCAACCGGCGACGCCACGGCCACGCAATCCGGTGATCTCGATCCGATCCAACCGAAGGCCGGCGGCTGGAACCAGGCGGTTTTCCAGCCCGCTCGGCGTGCCCAGCCAGGACACCTCAACCCCTTGGCGAACCAGACAGTGCGCGACGGCCAGGCCGGGAAAGATGTGGCCGCCAGTGCCCGCCGCCATGATTGTGACGCGCCCTGCACTCATACGCTCCAGTGCCCCCTGCGACGCGGTCGAGCGAGCGTCTCACGCTGCAGTTCCCACTGGACCCGGACGACCAGAGCAATGGCACAAATCGTCATGATCAGGCTGGAGCCACCGGAGGAAATCAGGGGCAAGGTCAAACCCTTCGTTGGCAGCAACCCGAGATTGACGCCAATACTGACCAGCGCCTGAATTCCGACCCACAGCGCCACACCCCAGCACAGGAAAGCCTGGAAATAGCGATCCATCGCCTGGGCGCGCAGCCCGACGTAAAGAATCCTTCCGATCAGCACAGCAAAAAGGGTCAGCACCAGCGCAATCCCGACCAGGCCGAACTCTTCGGCCAGCACAGCGAAAATAAAATCCGTATGCGCCTCGGGGAGGTAGTAGAGCTTCTGGACGCTGGATCCCAGCCCCACCCCGGTGATCTGGCCGCGACCCACGGCGATCAGCGCCTGGGTGAGCTGAAAGCCGGCGTTGAAGGGATCCGCCCAAGGATCGACGAAAGTCATCACGCGGCGCAGGCGGTAGGGCTCCAGAGCAGCAACCGTGATTAGCGGCACGCTGGTCAGCCCGAGGACAAACAAGTGACGCCAGGCGGCTCCGGCCAGCCACACCATGCCTCCGACAATGGCCATGATCACGACAGCCGAGCCCATATCGGGCTGCTTGAGCAAGATGACGCCCAGCAGACCAGCGGCAAGTAATGGTTTGAGCGTCTCACCGAACCCGCGGCGATTGAGCTCGGGGCGGCGGGCGAGATACAGCGCCACAAAGACGATGATCAGCAGTTTGGCGGCCTCAACCACCTGAAAGCGAGC
>CAZIMY010000382.1:0-1577 GCA_964540315.1 uncultured Wenzhouxiangella sp. | reverse complement strand
ATTGGTGAGACAACCATTTTGTTCATCCGCAATGTCGGCTGCGTCGGCTATCCCGGCAGCGCGGAAGTGGTGAACATGCAGCCCCCCGACGCGCTGATCCGGGCGGGCATCAACCACCTGCCGACGGTCGGTGACGGGCGGCAATCGGGCACATCCGAGTCGCCCTCGATCCTCAACGCCTCGCCCGAGGCGGTGGTGGGCGGTGGCCTGGCGCTGTTGCAGACCGGCGATCCGGTGCGCCTTGACCTGAACGCAGGCACGCTCGACGCGATGGTCCCGGCATCCGAATGGCAGGCCCGCCGTGACGCTTGGCAACCGCCCAAGATCGTGAACCAGACCCCGTGGCAGGAAATCTACCGCACCCATGTCGGCCAACTGGCCGATGGCGGCTGCCTGGAACTGGCGACCGCCTACCAGCGGATCGCGAAGGACTTACCAAGGGACAATCATTGAGGGGGGATGCCTGCTATGCGAACCTTGCTGCTGAACTGCGCAAGACTTTGAGCGTCTGCTTTGTTTCCGTGGTTTTATTTGACGGATCGTATCAAACTTGTTTGATTGTCAGGGAAAGAAGGTAGGGAAAACTATGACCCGTTCCTTCGAGCGCCTCGTGGAGCAGCAAATCCAGAAGGCCATTGCGGAGGGCAAACTGCGCGGCCTCGAAGGCGAGGGGAAACCGTTGCCCGACCGTTCCGGCGAGGCTTTCATCGACATGGCCACCGCAGTGGCGGCCCGCATAATGGCCGAAGCAGGCGCGCTGCCCGAGGAATTCAAGATCAAGAAGTTGCTGGAAGCGGCCAAGCAGAGCTACCGGGAGGCAGAGGACGACGATGCCAAACGCGTTGCGATGGCTCTGATCGCCGATCTTCAGCAACGCTACAATATAGCCGTTGAAGCAAGGCGGCGCTTCATGGGTTCTTAGCCCGAAGCGGCTGCTCGTCCGCTGCGCAGCATTCGACACAATGGGCTCATGGCGGGCGTTCGCCACACAGCCCCCGCACACGTAAAAAGGGCGCCCCAAGCGGGACGCCCTTCCGAAACCGTCGATCGAACCGGATTACACCAGTTCGATGTTCACAGCGCTTTCGCGACCGTCGCGGCCTTTTTCAAGGTCGAAGGTCACTTTCTGGTTGTCGGCGAGGCCGGTGAGGCCCGAACGCTCGACGCCCGAGATGTGAACGAAAATATCGCGGCCGCCATCATCGGGTGCGATGAAGCCGTAACCTTTGGTGGTGTTGAACCATTTCACGGTGCCATTGGCCATATCCGTGGTCTCCTGAGTTTTGATGCTGCCCGCATTTTGCGACAGCCCGGCCTAGTCCATGCAAGATCGAGAGCATTCTGGCCGGTAACCCGAAGACAGATAGTTCGATAGAGATAACGTAGCGGCGTGCTTGTCTCATGACCGGCATAGCAAGTAAAGGGGAAATACTGGTGTTCGCCGCCGGGATTGGTTTAGGATCGTCCAGTTCCGGGGGAGGTCAACAGCGATGAAGCTCACACTGCACCATGTCAATATCGTGTCGGACGACGTGACGCGCGCGGGCACTCCCCCCGAAGAGCGCGACGGCGACCCG
>CAZIMY010000381.1:0-1584 GCA_964540315.1 uncultured Wenzhouxiangella sp. | reverse complement strand
GCCTGGCCGGGCTGGGAGCAGGATGCACAAGGCAACTGGTTTGAAGTGCCGACTAATCTGCGGCCCACAGTGGACATCGAGTTTCAGCTGAACCCGACCGAAAGACGCACCTTGGTATATCCGCCAGCAACCGAGGCCTGCCGTACCGAGCCGCCTTTGCCTGCCATCGCGTTAGTCAAGGAGAGCGCTACTCAAGGTCCAGTAGCGATCGACGACGAAGTTGTTTACACCCTGACCGCCACCAACACCGGCAATGTCCCGCTGACCGATGTTGTGATTGCAGACGATATGATCGAGCTGCAGTGTGATCCGATGATGCCGGCGGATTTGGGCCTCGGGGAGCAGTTGATCTGCACAGGGACTTACACGGTGCAAGCCTCCGACATTGGCCAGCCTTTGTTGAATGAAGCCACGGTTGTGGGGATATCCGGAGAGGATCTGGTGACCAGCGTGACCGATAGCGCAGATGACACGGTAAGCACGCAGCCACCGATCCCGGTGCCAGTCAACAACCGCCTCTCCCTGTTCTGGTTGGCTCTGGGCTTGCTACTGATCGCCGCGTTTCGATTTGGCCGATGGGAATATCCAGAAAATCGTTCTAGCTGATGATCACTTGAGGGGCTGACATCAACGTGTTGGGGTCTGCAGACAGCGCCCGGTCGATTACTGTTGCCTATCGACTGGGCCTGCTGCAGGCTTTTTTTGAAGCCTCTGCGACGGGCTTAAGCGTCACCACTGCTGATCATCGCTTGGCGTTGACTAACCATGGCTTTTGTGAGATTTTGCAACGGCAAAAAGAGGGGTTGACCGGAGGGCGGCTCGCCATGGGTCTGTCCGTGGTGGAACTACGCTAGACCCTTGCAATGGCTGCGGTTCAGGACCAACTCAGCCCTGTATTGAAACGTCTTGGAGAGATGCGCGGGCCCGGCGTCTGTTTTATCCAGCTGCTCTATGTCTGAAAAGAACCAGAAAAGCAAAGGCACAAAGGCTGAGCATACAATCTCGGAGCTCTACGCCGAGCAGTGCGCAGCAGAGCCTATCCATCTGCTGGGTACCGTGCAGCCGCACGGCTACCTGATCGTCGTCAAACTTTCTGATCAGACGATTTGTCAGGTGTCTGCTGGGCTGGAGCGGCATTATCCAGCCGATGTGAGTGCCGACGAAGTGCTCGGCCAGTCGGCCGGCGAATGGATCAATCCCCCCGACCAGTCGCTGGAAGACCTGCTGGCCGGACTCAGCGAGAACTTCCGAACCGATGTCAGCGTGACCCGGCGCCTGTCGGTCGACGCCGCCGGAGTCATCGAGTGGGATAGTGGGCGAAATTTCGAGTGCACCGCTTATCGCTCTGGGGGTTATGCGGTTTTCGAATGGGTGCCATTTAACTATCAGACTGACGAGATTCTGAAGCAGCTGCGCAGCTTGAGTAACTTCAGCCAGGTGATGGTCACGCCTTCTGAAGATTTCAGTATTGAAGCGTACTTAAAAGATTCGGCAGACAGGCTGCAGGCGCTTTCAGGCTATCAGCGAGTCATGATTTACCGGTTCTTGTCGGACTGGTCTGGCGAGGTAGCGGCTGAAGCGACG
>CAZIMY010000380.1:0-1586 GCA_964540315.1 uncultured Wenzhouxiangella sp. | reverse complement strand
CCGTTCAATCCAACCCGTACTTCCGAATCTTTTCCACCAGCGTTGTCCGCCGCAAACCCAGCATTTCGGCAGCGTGAGCGACCGTGCCGTCGGTGTGCTCCAGCGCCTGGCGGATGAGGCTGGACTCCACGTTGGCCAGGTAGGCCTTGAGGTCAACGCCCTCGGCCGGCAAGCCGGGCAGACTGCGCTCTTCGAACGGGATTGCGGGGGCCTGACGGCCGGTCAACTCGGCCAGATCCTCTTCCGGGTCGGCGATGCGCTCGCGGTCCGGGCGATAGCGACCGGGCAGATCGTCGACCTTGACCTCGCGGCCATTGCTGACGATGGTCATGCGCTCGACCAGGTTGGCCAGCTCGCGCACGTTGCCGGGCCACGGGTAGCCGGCCAGTGCCGCCAGGGCGCCGGCGCTGAAGTTAACCTGGCCGACGCCGCGCCTGGCCATGTCGGCGCAGAAACAGTCGATCAGCAGCGGCAGGTCGTCGATGCGCTCGGCCAGCGGCGGGATCTGGATCGGAAAAACGTTCAAGCGGTAATACAAATCCTCGCGAAAATCGCCGTCGTCAATCCGACGCTCGATATCACGGTGGGTGGCTGCAATCACGCGCACGTTGCAGGTCAGCGTCTCGTTGCCGCCCACGCGCTCAAACGATCGCTCCTGCAGCACGCGCAGCAGCTTGACCTGCATGCCCACCGGCATATCGCCGATCTCGTCGAGAAACAGCGTGCCGCCTTCGGCCAGCTCAAAGCGCCCGCGTCTGCGGGTCAGCGCACCGGTAAAAGCACCCTTCTCGTGGCCGAACAACTCACTTTCCAGCAACTCGCCCGGGATTGCGCCGCAGTTGACCGGCACGAAGGGTTTGTTTGCCCTGGATGATACCTGGTGGACGGCCTGGGCGACCAGTTCCTTGCCGGTGCCGGACTCCCCGAGAATCAAAACGCTGGTATCAAAACTCGCAACCTGCTCGATCAGCGTCTTGACCTCTCGCATGCCGCGCGAATCACCGACCAGACCGGCGGTTGCCGAAGACCGCGGGGGATCAACAGCAAAACCCGGCGTGCCGGGTTCGTCGTCCATCGGTATCTCGATCGAGCCGCTCATGCCACGTGCCGGACCCCGTTCTGGCTCGCGCCCGCAGCCTGACGTTCGGCCAGGGGCGGAATACCCAGTGAGTCACGATATTTGGCCACCGTGCGGCGGGCAATGCGCACGCCTTTTTCAGCCAGCAGGCGGGCAATCTCGCTGTCGCTGAGCGGATGTGCCGGATTCTCACTTGACACGATGGTGCGGGTCAGCGCGCGCACGGCCGTCGAAGAGCAGCGACCGCCGCCGCTGGTCGCCAGACGGCTGGAAAAGAAGTACTTGAGCTCGAAACTGCCGCGCGGCGTGTGGATGAACTTCTGGGTGGTCACCCGCGAGATGGTGGATTCGTGCATCTCCACGGCTTCGGCGATATCGCTCAACACCATCGGGCGCATGGCGATGTCGCCGTGGTCGAGAAAGCCGCGCTGGTGGCGAACAATGGCACCGGCAACTTTCAGCAAGGTCTCGTTGCGCATCTGCAGGCTCTTGACCAGCCAGCGCGCCT
>CAZIMY010000379.1:0-1612 GCA_964540315.1 uncultured Wenzhouxiangella sp. | reverse complement strand
CCGCCGACACGCAGGTCGCCGTTGTCGAACGGACGCTGGTCGACGAAGACGGGCAGGAGCAGACTTTTCAGGTGGTGAGGGAAGGCTACGGAGTAGCCGTGTTAATCCTGTTCTGGCCCAGGGACGGCGAGCCCGCATCCGAGCCGGCCTGGGAAAGTTATGGGGCACCCTTGTTGTTGAGCCTGGATCTCGCTCAGGATCCCCTGATCAGCGGCGGCGTCGCCCTGGATCGCTCGATCATCGAACGACTCAAAGCGGCGGGGTTCGAGGGCGGACTGGGTGAACCATTGTCGCTGAGCCTGGACCTCGCTTCGGAGAACGGCGCTGACTTTCTGATTCGAGGCGCGTTCGAGGAAATCCCGGAGGGCTATAGCCTCCGCGCCGATCTCCACGCGGTCGCGGATGGTGCCTTGATCGAGACCTTCCGGGCCCAGGGACCGACGCTGATCGCCGCGGCCGATCGGCTTGGAGACCAACTCGGTGAGCGCCTGGTCGGCGATCTGGATCGAGGGGACGCGCCGTTCCGGCCCGTCAGCCTGGAAGAGCGCACCACCAGCGAGCCGGCGGCGCTGGAACCTTTCATTGATGGCATCAGGGCGCTGATGTTCCGTTCCGATTTCGACACCGCTATTGCGTCGCTGCAAGCCGCTGTCGATCTTGATCCGACCTTTGCCCAGGGCTGGGCCTGGCTGCAGCAGGTGCATCGATCAGCCGGCGACTTGGCGGCGGCCAGCGCGGCGGCCGAACAGGCGCTGGCGCATGACTACAAGCTCGAGACCGAGCTGCGTTTCATTTTGCGCGCGAATCAATACGCCATCGGCGGTGACGTGGACCGCGCCATCCGCGTCATCCGAATGTGGACCGAGGTCGAGCCGCACAGCCTGCGCGCGTGGACCGTATTGACGCGGAATCTGCTGCTGGTCGGCGAAGTTGATGAAGCCCGGGCGGCCAACGATGCGGCCAAGGCGATCGATCCCGACCGGGCGTCGCTCGACCGGACACGCGCCAATATCGAAGAACTGGCGGGCAACTTCGAGCTCGCCTCAGAGATTCTGGAAGGCTACCTGGACGCTGAACCCCAGGACGCATCGGCGTGGATATCGCTGGGCAACATTCGCGAGCGCTCCGGAAACGCCGAGGGCGCCCGGCAGGCCTACGAGCGGGCAGGTTTCGTCGCCAGCAGCGACTTCCGATCGCGCGAGCGACTTCTGCGGCTGGAGGGTCGAGCGGGTGATCCGGACCAGGCCCTGCAAGGCTTTCGCCGGGCGCTACAGCAACCTCTGCAGCCGAGTGAGGAGGCGGCGCTGGTCACCGAATTGGTCTACCTGCTCAGCAATCTGGGCCAATTACAAGAGGTCCTGGATTTGATCGAAGCGCGCGAAGCCGCCTTCAGTCAGACCATGGCACCAATGGTGAAAACCCTGACAGTCACAGGAATGCGTGCCGGCGCGCTGACTGCGCTTGGCCGATACGACGAGGCCCTCGATTTGCTTGATCGTGCCGAAGAGGGCATGATCGGGCCGTTCGGTGCCTTGTTCGCGCACGCGCGCATACCGATCTTCGCCGAGACCGGTGATGTAGCCATCCAGCGCCCGGCTCTCATCTTCGCTTA
>CAZIMY010000378.1:0-1621 GCA_964540315.1 uncultured Wenzhouxiangella sp. | reverse complement strand
GCTCGTCTTGTCGATATAAGGCAGCGGGTCGAAGTCAAGCAAGGGCCAGACCGGATAGAAATCGTGCAGGACCTGAACCGTCGGCAGTCCCGAGGTCAGACAATCAAGACTGTGACCGATCAACGACGAAACCACGACCCGGCCGACTCCGAAACGATTCAGAATCTGCTCCAGGACGGTCCGGTACTGGCTGTGAGATTCAACGGTACTGGTAATTTGTGGCGCCAGCGGAATCTCGCGAATCAGGCTTCGGCTGGTACTGCCGATAAACAGTTTGAGGCCCCGCCCGCAGATTTCTCCGGAGCGGTCACCGTCGGCGATCAACACCAGGTTCACGCCGTCGCGATCACCGGCAATGAAATCCTCTATCCAGCGCCAGACGCCACCGCCCCAGCTGTGGGCTATATGCAGGGTCACCGGTAGTTCCGGATCGCCGCGCTCGGCCGCACCCGCTCCAGAAAGTCCCAGCTGCCGAAGCCGAAGTCTCGCCTGTCCCAGGGGCATCGCCGCGCAATCGGCATCCGGGCAGACCTCCGGACGGAGCGGCAACGTCGGATCAAAGGCAAACGCTTCGTCGATCAGCCCGGTTGAAGCGCTCTGCAGCACCTTGGCACCGTGCCGCGCCCGGCCCGGGCCGACCAGCACGCAATCGGGATTGGCCGGGGCTGCAATGGTTTCCCAGCAACCTTGCGAACACCAGTAGAGCAAACGGGCCGGTTGGGCGGGATCGGCGTCTTCAGGCCACGCCGTGAAAGGATTGAAATCGTCGGAGTAGTTGCCGGGAAAAACGGTCAGTTCCGGCAAATCCCCAGCGCTTGACAATCGTTCGAGGATGGAAACCGGCTGAGGTAACCCCAGTCCGGCACGCAACACCAGAACGGCGGATCGCGGATGTTTCTTCGCCAGAGCCCTGAGTGCCCCATCGAAGTCCTTGCGGTTGGTGCCCAGCGGCGTCAACCCGGGATCACTGATGGCTAAGGAATACAACGGCGCCGTCAGCTGAGCGCGAATGTCATCTATCCAGGCAGGATCGACGGTATCACTTGCGCTTCTCGACCAAACGAGAACCGCCAGCCCGGCGTCACTGGAAACGCCCGACGCCTTTTTTCCGAGCCTGCCGGAACCGCTGGTCATTCAGTATGTTCCGCTGCGCTGACCGCACGTCGAGGAGGGGTCGTCGGTCCGACAACGTCCGCATTCACCTCTGAGGCCTCCACCAATAACTCGGTTCAACAAGATTGCGCCTTAACGGTCAGCCGTGAATCGACAACAACTTTCAATTATCTCGCATTAAAGTGCGCTTGTCACATTGTCGGTCCAGCCGAGTTCATCCTGACCGCAAAAGCTCGACACCTCTGCGCGCTTGCCGTTTTTTTTTGCAGATCAGGTCACGCAGACTCGATCACGTTGACGCTGGAAAGCTGTCTCGACGCTTACGGCTGTATGGGCCTGTGCGCCGAGCGCGGCTGACTAAGCCCGCCTGGCAACTGTGGTCGGTTGCGCCGGGCGTCAGCCGGTGACCTGCGATTCCGATACAGTGTTCGTCCGAAATACAATTGCCCCGATGTATAGCTGAATCTTCCGCCTGGAATGTCCAAACCAAAGCGAAAACGCAAAAAGA
>CAZIMY010000377.1:0-1621 GCA_964540315.1 uncultured Wenzhouxiangella sp. | reverse complement strand
ATCTGCAGGCGGTCTCTGTGCACAAGCAGCGCTTTGGCTACATGGTCAACGACACACTGTGTGAATACGGTTATGTGCTGATAAACGGGGCCCGAGTTGCAACCATCAACTCCGAATCTACGGAACTCGGCGATATCCAAAAGACCCTGACCGATGTCGGCCTGGAAGGCGTTGAAAACATCAACTACTTGCAGGCGATCAAGCGGGTCATTGGCATGATCAATAAACCATTGGCGAACTAAGGCATCACCTCTTTTTAAGGATTGAATTGTGGCAACGGAAATCGAACGGAAGTTTTTGGTCAGCGGCGACTTCAAGCCGCAGGTTCGCCAGCAGACCCGCATTATTCAGGGTTACCTCAGCTCTATACCGGAACGAACGGTTCGAGTGCGCGTCAAGGGCGAAAAAGGTTTTCTGACGATCAAGGGTATTGGTAACGCATCGGGTGCGAGTCGTTACGAATGGGAACGCGAAATTCCGGTGGCAGAAGCCGAAGAGTTGCTGGCAATCTGCGAGCCCGGCGTCATTGACAAGACGCGCCACCTTGTTGACGTTGATGGCAAGACCTTCGAAGTTGACGAGTTTCACGGAGCCAACGATGGGCTTACGGTCGCTGAGATCGAACTAGCCTCAGAAACCGAGGCATTCGAGCGGCCTGCGTGGCTGGGAGAAGAAGTCACCGGACAAGCCAAATATTACAATTCGATGTTGATGAAAACCCCCTATAGCCAGTGGTAAGTCAGCAGTCCGGCAAGGAAGAAAAGTATGCTTGACCTGTTTGGAAAGCATAAGCAAATCGAGGCCGAAATCGAGCAGTTTCTCGACTACATCGTAGAAGGTGGTCTGCTGTTCAAGAAAGGAATCAGGTTTTATCTGGACGATCGCCTTGATGAATTCGAAGAACGGCTGACTGACCTGAGGCAGCTTGAGAAGAATGCTGACAGGCTGCGGCGGAATATCGAAACGCATCTTTACACCAGGACACTCATCCCCGAGTTTAGAGGTGATGTGCTCGGGCTTCTCGAACATTCCGACGGTGTTCTCAACCAGATCGCCGATACCCTGCTGGAATTTTCCGTCGAGCAACCGGAGACGCTCAAAGAACTGAACAAGACAAAGTACGAGTTGGCCAAAAACGCGATCAAGGCCTCAGAGAGCATGGTCAAGGCCATCCGAGCTTATTTCAACGACCTGAACGCGGTGCGCGACCATATCCAGCACGTGAATTTTCTTCGCGAAGAGACCAATCGCGTTGCTGAGTCCTACAAGCGTGATCTCTACTCGCGGGATCTGAGACTGAGCCACAAGATGCACCTGCGATATTTTGCCGTCAGCATTGAGAATATTGCTGACGATGCAGAGGATCTCTGCGATCGACTGGCCATTGCCACGATCAAGCGTCACCTGTAGATTCTGATGGAGTGGCTGTTCCTCGTCAGCGGGCTACTCCTGGGTATCTCGCTAGGGGCCAACGATGCGGCCAATGTTTTTGGCACGGCGGTAGGCTCGCGGATGGTGCGGTTTTACACCGCAGCCATGATTTCGTCTGTATTCGTTGTTCTCGGCGCTGTTTTCAGCGGAGGCGGGACTACAGAAACGCTGGGACAACTGGGTGCAGTCA
>CAZIMY010000376.1:0-1622 GCA_964540315.1 uncultured Wenzhouxiangella sp. | reverse complement strand
TGTAAAAACAGCGTCAGTCGTGGTCACAAACCGACAAGTCAAGACTCACTCGGAGAACGTGTCGACTTTCTACGGTTTCGTCGACATACTTCGTTGACATGTCGATTGCTTCGACATTATGCTTCTCGTCTCCGGCACTTTGTCGAAAAAGCACAGAAAAACGTACATGTCTTGGCGAGCAGACCAACCCTACAACCAATTGCCCGTTTTGCCCCCAGACCCTGATGAAATTGAAACCACGGCCACGCTAAAGACCTGCATATCCGCTCGGGCTGCTCTGGCACAGCTTCGCCACGCAGGGGAATTGCTCCCCAATCCCGACTTACTCATCAACCTACTCCCGATTCTTGAGGCGCGTGACAGCTCCGAGATCGAGAACATCGTGACCACCACCGACAAACTGTTTCGCCATGCGACTCGGGAGGATCATGCAGACCCGGCCACGCGGGAGGCCCTGCTCTACCGCACCGCGCTCTTTGAGGGTTTTCAGCAGCTCAGCACTCGCCCTCTATGCACGGCGACGGCTGTCGAAGTATGCAGCACGATCAAGAACAGGCCTATGCCGATTCGATCGGTGCCGGGCACGCTGATCGGCAACGAAGCGACCGGCGAAGTCATTTACACACCGCCGGAGACCGAGTCCCGGCTGCGGGATCTTCTGGGCAATTGGGAGCGGTTTCTGCACGCCGAGGATGATCTGGACCCGCTGATCAAGATGGCCATCGGCCACTACCAATTCGAGGCAATTCACCCTTTCACAGACGGCAACGGTCGCACCGGCCGCATTCTCAACGTCTTGTATCTGATCGAGTGCGATCTCCTGACCTTGCCGATCCTGTACTTGAGCCGGTACATCGTCAAGCACAAGAAAGAATATTACCGCCTGCTCCTCGGGGTAACTCGTGACGACCAATGGGAGGCCTGGATTGTCTTCATGCTCGAGGGGGTCCGGCAGGTGTCACAGTGGACCTGCGCAAAGATCGCTGCCATTCGGGAACTGATGACCGAAACCTCCCGATACGCCAGGAATCGACTCCCGAAGATTTACACCCATGAACTCATCCAGGTCATCTTCGAGCAACCCTACTGCCGCATTGGCTCGCTGGTTGAACGAGAGATTGCCCAGCGTCAGACCGCATCGGTCTATCTGAAGGAACTGGCTCGGATTGGAATTCTCGAAGAACGGCAGGAAGGGCGCGAGAAGCTGTTCGTCCATCCAAAACTGATGCAGCTCATGACGGAGGAGCGCAGCACAGTGCCCCCCTACCCCGTATCCTAAATATGGCATTCTGACCATTCGCCCTCAGCGCCGGAGTTCACAGCCAAAAAGCTGGCCATCGCAGATGCCACGCTTCAGCTGCAGTGTCGGCGGGTAAAAAATCGGTTGAAATCGCCCCAAAAAATGGGGCAGGCGTCGCAAATTAATAATCCTTGTATAGGTTACCTAAATGGCACATAAGTGACCCCACCAGCAACAGCGCTCCCGGTGACGTCACCCGCAACGTCAACAACTAAGGGCATTTGCCAGCTTAAAACGACCAGTTATACCTGCTAGTCAAGCTGGATGCACACGGCAGGGGTCGCTGGTTCGAACCCAGCATCGCCCACCATTCCCTTGTCTG
>CAZIMY010000375.1:0-1631 GCA_964540315.1 uncultured Wenzhouxiangella sp. | reverse complement strand
CTCGGTGAGCTCAGAGATCATCTGCGTACTGCTGGTGTGGATGTCACTGCGGCAACCCCCAATGTGAAGCAGTTGTCCAACGTCGGCGAAATGGGAGCAGCTTTCACCCATATTCTGGTTAATGTCGATGCATTCGATGATCTGGAAAGCGGAATTGATGTGCTCTCAGAATTTCGGAAACGTTTTAGCCGTGTTGTGGTGCTTTGCTCTGCGCAAGTCATTGATGATGATCTGGGATCCGAGCGCTCAGCCATATGCGACGCTACGCTGCGTTTACCCTCTTCGCCAGACAGGGTGCAGAAAGGCCTCTCAGTGGCATCCGCCAACAATCACGAACGAATGTCCAGAGGTTAGGGTCAAGTATGTAGACCTCCATAGCTGGCGGGACTGTAAAAGAGCGATACCAGAATGATCTAGCGCACACTGTAAATGGCTCCCGTGTACTCATTTCATTGGTAATACCCATCTACCTAAGTAGCGCCAACACCTCGACCACTCAACTTATCGTAAGATGACTGCACTCAACAAGGAAATTTTGATGTTCTACAAAGACGAACGGCTCGCGCTTTTCATCGACGGCTCAAATTTCTACGCTGCGGCGCGCGTACTGGGGTTTGACATCGACTACAAATTGTTGCGATTGGAATTTATGCGTCGTGGCAAATTGTTGCGGGCGTTCTATTACACAGCCCTTCTTGAAAACAACGAGTACTCTCCAATCCGCCCCCTTTTGGATTGGTTGCATTACAACGGTTTTTCCTTGGTCACAAAGCCGACTAGAGAATACACCGACAGCCAGGGCCGCCGCAAGGCGAAGGGCAATATGGATATCGAGCTCGCCGTTGACGCGATGGAACTTGCGCCGCGCGTCGATCATATCGTGCTCTTCTCCGGCGATGGAGATTTCCGGCCACTTGTGAAAAGCGTGCAAAGGCAAGGTGTGCGCGTTTCAGTGGTGTCAACCACCCGCAGCCAGCCGCCGATGATCGCGGATGATCTGCGGCGTCAGGCTGATAATTTCATCGAACTGGACGATCTCAAGGAAGTGATCGGTCGCCCGCCACGTGAACCGCACGCCAATCGGCAAGACGCTTACGAAACCGAAAGCTGAACAGTCGCCTTTACACCCGAGCAATGACCTGCCCCCAACAAATCGAACCATTAGCTTAACCGTTTGTGATCAGAAACCACATCATGAAAGGCAGAGTAAGCATCCGCCGAGGGCCGCAACCATGCGATATTGATCAGAGGCGTCTGTGTGCGGCCTTTGGTTTGCGCGGCTTTGGAGCCCACTTTGTTGCGAGGCGCTCAAAGTTGTCGAGGATGCGGCCGATCTCTGCTTCTTCAGGGTCAAACTTTCCCCCATACCATTCCAGCATCCGATTGTGTTCTTCGTGCTTGGGGTCTGCCATTGCGTCAACGAAGTCGGCGTAGCCGGGGAGCCCACCGACATCTTCCGGGGGGCAGGCACCGATGGCTCTGACAAGGCGCGGGCAGTCGGCACCCGGGATGGCATCATCGATTTTCTCGACCTTGATCACATGGTGCCAGTTGTCGCCAAAGTCATAGATGTAATGCATATCTGGGGCGCCGGGTGACAAGCACGCGGAGCTGGGCCGGCACCACGTCCA
>CAZIMY010000374.1:0-1652 GCA_964540315.1 uncultured Wenzhouxiangella sp. | reverse complement strand
CACTGGTTGAGTTTCTGCAACCGCTGACCGCAACGCTGGGCCAACTAGTATACGCCCGTGGTTTAAGAGAGCAGCATGCGAGGACTCAAAGCGAGCTTGCTCGCTTGTCCAGGGTGGCTAACGAAACTACCAACGGCGTCGTCATTACCGATCCTGAGGGACGCACTGAGTGGATCAACGAAGGCTTCACCCGCATTTCCGGCTATGGACTTGATGACCTGATCGGCCGCAAACCCGGGGACGTGCTACAGGGCGGTGACTCAGACCCCGAAACAATCGAGCACATGGCCATCGCGCTGGCAAAGGAAGAAGCGTTTGATGCCGACCTTATCAACTACGCCAAGGATGGTCGGCCCTACTGGATCAGGATCCAGTGCTCTCCCTTAAGAGATGCCGACGGCTCGCTCGAAGGCTTCATGGCCATCGAATCTGATATCACGGATGAAAAACAGACTCAGCAGGAACTAGCGCAGTTCAAGAGCACGCTGGATCAGACGCTGGACTGTGTCTTCATGTTCGAGCCTGAAAACCTGCGGTTTATCTATGTCAACCATGGGGCAATCGACCAGTTGGGCTATAGCCGCGATGAATTGCTGCGGCTTCATCCCTATGACATCAAACCACTGATCGATGAGCATGAGTTCAAGCGCCTCATCGATCCACTGCTGAATGGTGAAAAGGTTTCCGAGACCTTTGAAACACTTCATCAGCACAAGAATGGCGAACAAATTCCAGTCGAGATCTTTCTTCAGTACATTGCCACACCCAACTCAAAAAGCAGATTTGTCGCGATTGTTCGCGACATTCGCGAAAGGAAGCAGGCTGAAGTCAGGTTGAGAGAAAGCGAAAAGTTCTTAAGCATCGCCCTGGATTCAATGCCGCTGCCGGTATTTTATAAAGACGTAGACGGTCGCTACACCGGATTTAACCGCGCCTTTGAAGCTTTCTTCGGTAAATCCAAGTCCGATCTCATCGGCAAGAGCGTCTTCGACATACATCCGCGCGAGTTGGCTGAAATTTATCACGCTCAGGACGCAGAGCTTTTAAGGTCTGTCGGGGATCAGGTCTACGAAGCTCAGGCAAAGACCGGACACGGAGCCGTCCGCGATGTCGTCTTTCACAAAGCAACACTGACCAACCACGAGGGTGATATCACGGGTTTGATCGGCGCTATTGTCGACATCACCGAGCGCAAGAGAGCCGATGCTGAAATACACCATCTCGCCTTCTACGATACGCTGACCGATTTACCCAACCGGCGCATGCTGCAGGAGCGTCTTGGTCATGCGCTGGCACTGAGTCGCAGAACGAGAACCAATGGCGCGCTTGTGTTTCTGGATCTGGATGACTTCAAGGTCATTAACGATACGCGAGGCCACGATACTGGTGATCAGCTATTGGTCGAAGTAGCAAGAAGACTGCGCCAGTGCGCGCGCGAGTCCGATACGGTCGCACGCCTTGGCGGAGACGAATTTGTGGTCATGCTGGAAGACCTCGACCTCAATCAGGACAAGGCCGCAGTTCAAACCAGGGTGGTCGGCGAGAAAATTCGCCATGCACTTGAAGTCCCTTACGAGCTCGATAGCGGCGAGTACCGCTGTTCAGCCAGTATCGGGATCGCTTTGTTCGACGGCCGAAACGAGTCGGTAGAA
>CAZIMY010000373.1:0-1661 GCA_964540315.1 uncultured Wenzhouxiangella sp. | reverse complement strand
CCCAGATGACTGACGATCGTGGTAGCGGCGACCTCAATCCACAGAGCCGATTCATGACCGTCGCATACGCAAGCCCCGAACAGATCGGAGGACAGTCGATGAGTGCGGCCTCCGACGTCTACTCGGTGGGCGTCATCCTGCACCAGCTGCTGACTGGACACTTACCGTTTGCCGAGATTGACGACCTCGCTAAAAGAGTAGAGATTCAGGGTAATCAACCGCCCGCAGGCTTGCGAAGCCACTCCGGGACGGGCCAAAGCGGCAAGGCCATTACCATTTCAAGGGATCTGGAGGCCATCGTCCTCAAGGCGCTTGCGCCAGCAGCCGAGCAGCGTTACCCTTCGGCCCGCGATCTGGCCAGCGATCTGAAGCGACTCGATCAAAAGCGACCGGTGGCAGCGCGCGGCGATGGCCGTGCTTACCGGCTGGAGCGCTTTCTGGCCCGTCATCGTCTCGGCGTTGCTTTATCCGGCCTGGCTCTGGCATTCGTGATCGGATTCATAATCGATCGGGAACATCAGCTGCAACGGATCTCCTGGGAACGCGACCGGGCCGAAGCGGTGACCAACTTCATGAATGACGTTTTTTCCGGCGCCGACTCCCTGCCTTCGCGCGGCAATACCGTGACCGTGCGCGAGATTCTGGATCGTGCCGGCGATCGACTGGCTACAGGCGAAGCCTTCAACATGGCGGCCCTTGGTTCGATCCATCTGGCGCTGGGTCAGGCGTATAACGCACTGGGACTGGGCCAGCAGGCCCTGCCCCTGCTCGTTCAGGCCCGTGACAACCTGGCCGAAGGGGCTTCGGCGACAGAAAGAGCGCGCATCGAGGCCGAAATCGCCGGAGCGCTGGATTCCGCAGGTCGAGCCGTGCAGTCCATTGCCGCCGACAGCCGGGCGATTGCGTTGCTGTCGCAGACCCCACAGGCCCGCAGCGACGAAATGCTGCGTTTGCGCGTTCGCAAACTTCGCAACCACGCCAATGTCATCGACGTTCCGCTGGCGCAGACCGTCGCCGAGCTTGAATCCATCGCCGCGAACCTCGCCGCTCGGGCACCGCAGTCGCCCGAGCTTTTGTTTGAGGCGCGCGCGGCGCTGGTGGCCGCCTATGTATTCCAAGGCCGCGCGGAGTTGGCGCTGAAGACCGCGCGCGACGCCGAGCCCCTGGTCCGGCAGCTATATGACAAGGACGACCCGCGCCGCCTGCGCGGCCAGCACGTGCATGCAACCGCCCTGATGTTGAGTGATCCGCAGTTGGCCATCGAGCGCTTCGAACAGTTGGTTTTAGACCACGAACGTTTGATCGGGCCCAGCCAGCGGCTAGCCAACTCCCTGGGCAATCTCGGCGTGGCGCTGGCCGGGGCCGAGCGCAACTCAGAGGCGATCGAGGCGTTCGAGCGCGCAGCGGCAATGGTCGAAAACATGGCCGGGCGCGATCACTATCTGTATCGACTGTCGATCTCCAACAGCGCCGCGCTGCACCTGCGGATCGACCAGCCAGAGGTGGCTGAAGATCTGATACGCGGGCTGCTGGAAGTCAACGCCAACCTGGCCGAACTGGCGGGTGGCATCGAGCTAACCTATCGCGCCTCGTCGCTGGACATCCTCGGTAGCGCCCTGGTCTTGCAAAATCGCCTCGAGGAGGCCGCCGAAGCCTACCGG
>CAZIMY010000372.1:0-1668 GCA_964540315.1 uncultured Wenzhouxiangella sp. | reverse complement strand
GGGTTACCCCCATACCTCAGAAGCGCTTCAAGAAAACGCACATCTCTATGCATGACCCCCCAATGCATCATTGTCGTTTCAGCAATCGCAACATTAGGAGAAGCACCCAAATCTAAAAGCTCAGTAAAGCCGCGTAGATTTGAGTTCCTTAGAGCCCAAAACAGCGGAGTCGCCCCCTGGGCCCCTTTGTAGTTTATATTAGCTCCAGCTTCTACCAAATCACGCACCTCTGTCACATCACCTCGCGCAGCAGCATCAGCAAGTTTGCGAGCCCGGTCGTCTTGGAACATCTGCTCCAGAGGGATGAGCGCCAATAGTTCACTTGACTGGCGCTCATTAAATTCATTTTCCGCCAAACTCATGCCCTCATAATCAACCTGTGTAGCGGCACAAGCCGAAAGAAAAAACAATAAAACAAAACCAAATTTGTTCATACAAATACTCCTAACTTAACATCCCATAGCCCTGCAAACACCGCGCATACTATGCCCTCCTGCCAGCCCAAGTGAGATTTGTGTACCAGTCTGCCGTGTTGGAGTCAACGCGTTCCCGAGGCGGAGAACATCGATACCACTTTGGAAATGAACTATTGAACCCGGGCTCGATATCAAGCCAGAAATTACTCCACCATGGAGTGAGGCAGCGTTAAAAACAGTCGCGCTTCTTCCTATGTGTACAGCTGCAGCTGTTGCTAACCCACCACCTAAAGAATGTCCGACAAAGTGCACTTTTCCACCAGTGGAAATATTATATTTATGCGAGATTTCAATTGCCTGCTCATACTGATCTGCTGTCGAAAACTCGGGACACCCATGCCCTTGCGAAAACTCGGGACACCCATGCACTTGGGTCAATAACCTAGCCCAAAAAAGGTAATTTTTGTTTTGCCTGTATCAGAGGCGGCGAAGCCACTGTCGCCATGACCTACGCCCGCTCACAGATCGCCGCTCCCGGAGAATACAAAACAACAGGGGTCAGGTCGTGTAACGTGCATCAGGCCTCTGATCGTTGAAATTCAACCAGTCATTTACCAATCCAGGCTGATATTGAAAAAGGCCAGGCGGCCGGCACCCGGGAAGTAGCGGTAGTTACCGAAGGCGAAGTCGGCGCGTTCGGCATATCGCTGGCCGGTGAGGTTGCGCAGGCGCAGGCCGGCCTTCCAGCGGGCGTCGATCCGGTAGTCGAGTGCGGCGTGCAGCAGGGTGTGGCCGCCGTAGCGACGGGTGTTGGCCGCGTTCAGGTAGTAGCGGCCGGTCGACTCGACGGCCAGCTGGGCGTTGATCGGCTCGATCGGCGACCAGTTCAGATCGGCGCTGATCAGCCTGCGGGGCGCGGAGGGGATATCGCGCCCCGAGACGATCGTCTCCCCGCCCAGGTCGCGGTTGAAGCGATAGGTATGACGCGCCAGTGTGCCCCGAAATCCCAGCCGAAGGGTCTCGGTCCAGGCCCAGTCGAGATCGAACTCGATGCCCAGATGGCGCGTGCGACCGTCGCTGACGTTGAAACCCTCGGAATCACGGAAGATGAAGTGGTCCTTGCGCTGGGCAAAGGCGACCAGCTCCCAGCTCAGACGGCCGGTCTGGCGAATGCCGACCTCGACCGCGTCCAGCACCTCGGAATCCAGATCGGCGACGGTCTGGCCGCTTTGCAGCCGATAGAGTTCGGTCG
>CAZIMY010000371.1:0-1670 GCA_964540315.1 uncultured Wenzhouxiangella sp. | reverse complement strand
TGGGTGAAGCCGAGATCGTGCACCCGTTTTGTGATTTGAGATTTCGTTAATGCCATGTTTCTGCGTCTCCTTGTGTGGCGGAATCTCCTTGTCCTCATTGTTTTTCAGACCCGGCCAGGAGTGACTGCCGGTCGTTGATTGATGTTGTGAGGATCAGTATTTTTTTGGATGTCATGCGTTTTCGTTCGGGGTGCTGGTTCAGGCAACGCCTGTAAGGGCTATAAGCTCGCGGACTTGTTCCGAGAGGGAATCAACCATTCCCTCTATAATCCCCTTCATTGTGTCGAGATATGTTTGCCAAAAAAAGCATCGTTCGTGTTGAACCTGTTCTTTGATCTCTTCCCAAGGATCGGTGAGAGGAGAATCATCGCCTGACAACCTTGCCGGTATTGCGCGGATTGTCCTAACGGTGTCTTCTAAGATGGTTTTAATGTTCATCACCATTTCCTGCCGAAAGTTAGAGTTCACCTGCAGTTACGAAGCGCCAGCGGAGTAGCCGTCCGCTGGCCGCGCGTTGTTGTATTCAATCACGCTCTCAACGCATCATATATCAAGACTGGCACCTCTCTTACGCAACCACTCCTTCCGCTCCCGCCAATCGGGCATCACCTTGTCCACCTCGTTCCAGAAGGCATCCGTATGGTTACGATAATGGAAATGACACAGTTCATGGACCGTGATGTAATCGATAATCTTGGGCGGAGCCATCATGCACTTCCAATGAAAATTCAATTTGCCATTACGTCCGCAACTGGCCCAGCGATAGCCCATATCCTTCACCTTAACCTCAAACACCTTGACCCCGACTTTTGGGGCAAATAACGCCACGCGATCATTAAAACGCTGCTGCCCCTTATCAGTGTAAAATTGCTCGAAAGCCTTTCTGGCTGCCTCTGTGCCGCCGTGTTCGATCACTTCTCTGCTCAGGCAGAAACGCCCATTTTTTAATTTCAGTGGACGGTCCTGGCCTGAAACCAGTGCAAGGCGGTAGGTACCCCCCAGATACAGGAAGGTTTCCCCATTGACCCATTCCCGAGCCACGGCAGTGGCATTCAGGTCTTTCCATTCGGCCAGGTTGCGATAAATCCACAGGCGCTTGCTTGCCACCACCGCATCAACCTGTTCCGGGGTATATCCGGCCGGTGGCCGGACAACCACCCGTCCATCGCGCTCGATCACAATGTCAGTGGTCTTGCGCTGGGTGCCGGGGTGCAACTGATATTCGATATCTCCAACTCGTCTGGATGTCATGTTTCTAATCCTTGGACCCTATTCCCTTGAGCAATTCATCGTGGCGGTTCTTGGCAAGCTTCATGATTTCGACTGCAATCCGCTCCCGGTTGCTCTTTAATTCGTCAATTTTCGTCAAGGTTAGCGCCGTTTTGATCTCGCTGCGCGTACGCTTTTGTTTGTCGCTGTTGTGCCAGAAATCGATGCTGCCGATGCTTTGTTGCAAAATCTCGATAATGGTTTCCATAAGGTGCTTCATCCTCGGCTCCGCCTCCGCGGGCACCTTACCGTTCTCGAAGGCTTCATTGGCAATATGCTCGTAAAATGTTGTCGCCTCCCGACTCATGCCTGCCTTGCCCTGCTGACGTCCCTGAGCCGCCTCCGTGCGCAGATGCTCCAGCTCCTCGGCCAGTTTCTCCCACTGCCCCTGGTACTGGTCG
>CAZIMY010000370.1:0-1678 GCA_964540315.1 uncultured Wenzhouxiangella sp. | reverse complement strand
GAAGGGCGGCACGGCAACCGCCGAAATGGGCGAATACGCTGACGACAGAGCCTTGGCCATCGTCATGGTGGCCGGGCGCATGCCGTAGGTTTGACAACCAAAAGGATTACCGGTGCGTCCAAACGCGCAAACCACCTCATCGTCGACCAGCAAAATATCGTTGGCCTCGAGCACCGGCTGGATGCGTTCGAAGTAGCCATCGGGCGGCAGGATCACACCACCGGCCCCCATCAGGGGCTCAGCGAACATCGCTGCGATATTGTCAGCGCCTTCGCGCTCGATCACCGCCTCCAGTTCCTGACCTAATCGTTCGACAAATTCGCCCTCGGACTCCCCGGCTTTGCCCTGCCTGTAGAAATGCGGCGAAGTCAGATGAATGACCTCATCCATGGCTAGACCGAAATGCTTGTGAAATGCGGGCAGGCCGGTCAGGGCCGCCGTTGCCACCGTCACGCCGTGGTAGGCGTTGCCGCGGGAGAGGATCTTGCGTTTGGCCGGCTTGCCTATGGCATTGAAGTAATACCGAATCAGTTTGACCTGGGCGTCATTGGCATCGGACCCGGAACATCCAAACAGGAAGCGCGCGCCCTCAATCGGGACCCATTCGGCCAGCTTGGCAGCGAGGCGAATCGAAGGCTCATTGCTCTTGCCGGCAAATAGTGGGCCGTAGCAGAAGGTCTCCATCTGTTCGGCAGCCGCCCGAGCCAGCTCTTTTTCGCCGTAGCCCAAGGCCGTGCACCACAGGCCGGCCATTCCTTCCAGGTAGCGATTGCCTTTCGTGTCATAAACATAAACGCCCTGGCCGCGCGACCAGATCGTCGGGTCGCTCTTCGCGTGAGCAGCAAGATCCGTACACGGATGGAAAAGATGGGCCAGATCCTGCTGGCCAAGAGAAACACTCACGATTCAAAGCTCCCAAAACAAAACGACATCAGGCCTCCATGGTAATCCTTTCATCGCTGCGCAAATGTTGCATTTCACACTCATTATAAAGTCGGCTTATCTAATTAAGCTGACTTTGATGCACGTCAATTACTTCCGGCCCCGAAGCCACTAGGATGCCCTCCATGAGATTGAGGATGAGCGTATCCGTCAGGCTCATGCAGGGACTGCAGGTCAACTGCAGGCCAAAACGGGTAAACACTTTTTGTCACACATCAGGAGCACCTGAAACATGAAGTCTACTTTCTTGAAAACCGTTCGCACCCTGGGCCAGATCGGCCTGCTGGTTGCGTTTCTAGCGCCCTTCAGCGCGCTCGCCCAAGACAGCGAAACCGTCAAGGGCCGGGTCATGAACATCGCCAAGAAGACCTCAACCATCCAGCTCAACGTCAAGGGTCAGGATCCGGTCGTTGTCAGCTATGGCGATGCCACGCAATTCATCGGCGCCGAAGGTATCGGTGACATCGGCGGCAACGAACTGCTGGAAGTCACGTTTGTTCCCGGCAGCGCAGCAGCCACCATTGAAAAGGTCGTCTTCGGCCTGCCTGAAGGCGTCGAAATCGGAACCGACGAGCTTCTAGCTCTGATGACCGGCGAAGCACCCTACACCCTGGTCGACGCACGGCCTGCTCGCCGATTCCTGGCGGCCACCATTCCGACCTCAGTTAACGCATGGCCCAGCGATGGCGCGGACGCAGTACTGAGTGTTCTGCCCGAAGACAAGTCGCAAATGGTC
>CAZIMY010000369.1:0-1686 GCA_964540315.1 uncultured Wenzhouxiangella sp. | reverse complement strand
TAGCTGGATTCGCCAGAATTCAGTGAAACTCGAAGTCTGGCGACTCCGGCTACCCTGCAAATTAACTGTCCCACCCCACTAGCCTGAATTGCGCACCGCCCTCCAACGAAAATGCCTCCTCGTGCGTAGGAAGTGCGGAAAAACACAATACTTCTTTCGCACGGGAGGCAAGAGATGTCGCAGACAGAGTGTACGGAATCGATCGAGCTTTTTGAAGTGGGTCGGCAGCAGGTGACCATGAGCTTTGACGGGGGCAATGTCGTCAGCGATGCTGGCTTGCTGCCCATTCGCGAACTCGACCGGGACCTGGGAATTCTGGCGGAAGCGGCCCGCCGGTTGCCTGACCCTCGGTCCGGACTGTACGTCACGCATTCGGCGGAAAACATTCTGACTCAGCAGGTGTATCAGATCCTTGCGGGATACCCCGATGGCAATGATGCTCAGCTGCTGCGGCACGATCCGCTGTTCAAAACCATCGTGGGCCGCGATCCTCGCAACGAAGATCAGCCGCTGGCCAGTGGCTCCACGATCAATCGATTCCTGCACGGGTTTACGCGCCGCGAATGTGAAAAACCCATTGAAGATCGGGACGTTATCTTTGAAGTTCGCCGCGCTCAGGTCGAGCGCATCAATGCACTGAATGATTTCCTGATTGATGTGTTTGTCAGAACTCGAAAGCAACAGCCCGCTCATATCATTATCGACCTGGATCCAACAGATGATCCGACTCATGGCCAGCAGCAGTTAACTTTGTTCAACGGCTTCTATGACCAGCATCAGTATCTTCCGATGATGCTTTTTGAAGGCGAAACAGGCATGCCGCTCGGAGCATGGCTGCGTCATGGAACGGCTCATGCGGGGCTGGGAGCCGTGGAGATGATTGACCGAATCATCGAACGTATGCGCGCCCACTGGCCAGACATCACCATCTTTGTTCGCGGCGACATCGGCGTGGCCGGGCCGGAAATGTATGACTATTGCGAACGAAACGGTGTGCAGTACGCCTTCGGCTATGCCACGAACCCGGCCTTAAAACAAAGGGTTGCCGAACTGGAACTGGAGGAGAACGCGCGTCTGCTGTGGTGGATGACTGGGCGTCGTGAGCACCAGAGCTTTCATGTTTTTGAAGACTATCAGGCGAAGTCATGGGCGTGTCCGCGACGTATTGTTACGAAGATTGAGATTACAAAAACGGGCGGTACGAACATACGTTATGTTGTAACCAATATGAGCGGATTGCCGGGTGGTATCTACAAAGGATTCTATATTCAGCGAGGCAACGTTCCCGAGCGTCCGATTGGTGAATTAAAAAGGGTGTGACCGGCGTTCCGTGTTTAGATTTCATGCGAGGGTTTGAATTTTACTGAGCTGATTTGGGTAGAGTCGTTTGGTTTCGTGTTGTATTCGGAACGTCAGGAATTGCTCCCAGTCACCGTTGGCGTGGATGGCTCGGAGGGTGAGCATGGCCTGAGCTCCGGGGACTTTCCATCTCATGCCGCTGCGTTCCATACGGTCTTTCACGAGATGTCGACAGGCTCCTTCGATCACGCCCGTGGCGATCGGGTAGCCGGCCGCAAGGTATTCGTCGTAGTGCATGCGATGCAGATTGTTCTGCAGATAAGCCGTCAGTTGATCCAGCTTTTCTCGCTTCTTCCCCGCCAACTTTGATCGAGTTCCGCGACCACG
>CAZIMY010000368.1:0-1716 GCA_964540315.1 uncultured Wenzhouxiangella sp. | reverse complement strand
ATTCTCGTTGATCAATAAGTTCATCCAGGCCAGCATCAGCGCAATGTCGGTGCCGGGCTTGATCGGCAGCCAATGCTTGGACTTGCCAGCAGCCACCGAGAAGCGTGGGTCAACCGTAATCAGCGTCGCACCTTGTCTAAGGGCCTCGATCCAAGTTTGGACCTGGCCGTTGTGCAGGTTCTCGCCGAGATGCGAGCCGATCAAAACAATGCAGCGCGAATTTTCCATATCGGTGCGGTCGGGCGAGCCGACGCCTTCACCGTAGGTCAGCGCAAACGCGACTTCACGCGGGCCGCGGCACTGAGCAAAAGAAGGAGCCGTGTAGGCCGGCGAGCCAAAAGCCCGCAGTGTGCGGCGGAAGAAACTGCCGCCGGCGCCGTGAGAGAACAGGGCAAGCCGGTCTTCGCCGTGCTCATCCTTGATCTTGTTCATCTTTTCGGCAATGTAATCGAGAGCTTCATCCCAGGACACGGGCTTGAAGCGCTGCTGCCCGTTTTCGGTCACGCGTAGCATGGGCTGCTTGAGCCGGTCGGGGTCGGTATACATCCCCAGGCCAGCGTCGCCACGGACGCAGAGACGCCCGTTGGAGTGCAGATCGTCAGGGTTGCCTTCGATCTTCCAGGGTTGGCCGTTTTCGACTGAAACTTTTCCGGCACAGCGCCAGAAGCACACGTTGCAAAGGACCGGTGTTTCGACCACTTCACCTGCACCGGGCAGAGGACGGGCCTTGCAGCCGGTCAGGGTCAGTGGAGCCATGGTGGCCGCACCTGCAGTGGCGGATAGCTGAATGAATTCGCGTCTTTTCATGAGAACTCTCGGTGAAAACTGATGTTCAAAAAGTTCGACGGGGCCGTGCGGCCCCGTCGATGGGTTGGTTGACTACAGAATTTCGTAGCTACCGTCTTCGCCAATTTCCACGGTTTCGTTCAGGAAGCTGACGTCAAAGCCTTCGTCTTTCAGAATCAGGTAAGCCATCTGAGCACGAACGCCGGTTGAACAATGGATCACGAGGGGCTTGCTCTTGTCGAGCTGGCTCATCTCGGCTTCCAGGTTGTCCAGACCAATGTGGACCGCGCCCGGGATCATGCCGGCAGCGGCTTCGTCATCAGAACGCACGTCGAGGACCTGCATGCTGTCGCTCGGGAATGACATGGCCGCGAACTCAGCCGGCTTCATGGCGCCGGGGGCGAGCTGGCGCTCGTAGCTGATGGACTGAGCCAGTGCATTGCTTTCGGTCGGGAGACCGGCTGCGGTCCAGCCGTTAAAGCCGTCACGGATGACGCTTACGCCGCTGTAACCCCAGCTGCGAAGTTCGCCGAACGCGGTCAGCAGCTGAGGATCAACGTGCGTGTTGGCATACATGATGATCGGTGCCTTCTTGTCGGCAACACCCGGCAGCATGGCGGCCTTCTGTTCGTTGATGAAGGTTTCGGTCATGGCCTGGAAGTCGGCAGCCTGCATGGCAACGGCGGTCGGGATGTGGTTCGCAGCTGCGGTGGCAGGATCGCGAACGTCAATGACGACATGGCCGGGGTTCAGGCGCTCAGACAGCCACTGGGGATCGGTGTGCATCGGCAGCTGCTTCTTTTTCCATGCCGGTGCGCCGGCCTGGTAGCCCTTGACGTTGGTGTAGCCGGCTTCCATGGCCATATCGACGGATTGACCGGTGTACGGACAGGTCGGGCCGCCGCAGTAGAAAATGACCATTTGCGACTT
>CAZIMY010000367.1:0-1720 GCA_964540315.1 uncultured Wenzhouxiangella sp. | reverse complement strand
TCTGACACAGCGCCTGATAGGCCCCGGCCCAGGCCTTGAACTGGCGCTGATCGACAGACAGTCCCGTGTCCGACCAGCGCCGCGGTTCTGGCAGCTGGAATTCATGAATCAAGCGCCAGCTCGCCTGCGCCATCTCCGCCACGCGAGGTTCGCCGATGAATATCTGGTGGTCGATCACCGAGCGCCAGAGGGCGCGGGCCTGGGTGCCCGAGATCGGAATTGGCTCGATTGCCCCGGCGACGTAGGCTTCCTGGATCAGCTGGGTGATCCATTGGTTGAAGGCAAGGACCTGGGGGGTGGCCCAGGAGGATTGGCCGGTGGTGGCCGCCTGGGTAGCCAGGGCGTGGCGCTGGGCACGGGCCAGGCGGGGGGTGGGCGTGAGGATCAGGGTCGGGTTCGCTGCTGCCATGGATAGAGTATGCCGCAGCGATTTCTCAAATGCTGATAACGGGTCTGCTGAGCCCGAACCAATGGCGATCCTCCGCCGCTTGGTTGTCAGAGTTCGAAGTCGTCACGAAGGCGCTCGATCTGGTGCATTCGTTCGTGCAGGATGGTCACGATGCCGATGTCACCATCGGACAGGGTCTTCCAATACACCACGTGCTTTTCGTAACGGTAGAAAAAACCATTGACCCCTAATTCGGCAGGGATCGGACGCGAGACGAGGCCATGGTCGGCAATCCGGTCAAAAGACGCGAACAGGCCTTCGATGTAGCTTTCAGCCTGCGCTTGGCCCCAACGACTGACAGAATAGTGAAAGATTTCATCCAGTTGCCTGGAAGCGCGCGCCTGGGATCGGACGGCAGTCACTTCGACAGTCGATTGCGTTGAATTACTTCACTTGCGGTCAGGGTTTGATAGCTGTCCTCGGGCTGTTCGAAGGCAAGCCGCAGTTCGGCTTTCAACCGCTCGAAAGCGTCTTGTTCGCTCTGTGCCTTGTCTCGACGAATCAGGTCGCGGACGTACTCGCTGACGTTCTCGTAGTTGCCTTGTTCGCCGACATTGGCGGCCACGTAATCGCTCAGCGCAGGGTTGAGCCGGACGGTCAGGGTGGTTTTGCTGGGCATGGTCTCTACTCGCCGGTCGTTTGTCGCCATATTAATCAATATTGCATACTATGGTGCAAGTGCTTCGATCCTGGACCCCGGTTGGCTGGTGTTTCGGGCCAGCAGGGCTGGGGTCAGAATCTCTGCCTCCGCGCGGTGTCTTGGGATAACGTCCGGTTTCCAGATTTGCCTAACGACCTTTTTTCGGACTATATTAAGTCCTCCGTAGGAGGATGAGTATGAAGCTATCGAGCCGAATCAAACCGATCAGTTACCTGAAAGCCCACGCCGCAGAAATCGTGCGTAACCTGTCAGGTCAGGCTGAACCCCTGATCATTACCCAGAATGGCGAAGCGAAGGTTGTGCTTCAGGACATCGAGAGCTATGAGCAGAATCAGGAGACGATGGCCCTGCTGAAGATGCTTGCGCTCGGCGCACGTCAGATCGAGGAGGGCAAGGTCCAGCCGGCCGATGACGTTATCCAGCGGCTTCGAAGCCGGGCCGAAGGCGGCTGATGCGCTTCGAGGTCTTTCTGACCGACGATGCGTCCCGGGACCTGGAAGCCTTGTATGACTACATTGCATCGCACGACGCGCCGGGAAAGGCGGAATACGTCCTGGGTCAAATAGAAACGGCCTTTTCGAGTCTCGCAGAGCACCCGGAGCGAGGCGCCT
>CAZIMY010000366.1:0-1721 GCA_964540315.1 uncultured Wenzhouxiangella sp. | reverse complement strand
TTCCGATCTCCCCACCTGGGCAATTATGTTGGCGCGATTCAGCCGGCTATAGAGGCAAGTATTGAGACCACCGAATCTTTCTACTTCCTCGCCGATTACCATGCCTTGGTCAAATGCGACGAGCCCGAGCGCGTGCGACGTTCGACCCTGGAGATCGCCGCAACCTGGCTGGCGTTGGGTCTGGATACCGAGCGTGCCATTTTCTATCGGCAATCAGATGTGCCCGAAATACCGGAGTTGACCTGGCTACTTTCGTGCGTGACGGCCAAGGGTTTGATGAACCGGGCCCATGCTTACAAGGCTGCGATGGACGAGAATCGCGAAGCCGGCGAAGACCCGGACCATGCCATCACCATGGGATTGTTTTCTTACCCCGTGCTGATGGCTGCCGATATCCTGATGTTCAACGCGCAGCAGGTGCCGGTGGGCAAGGACCAGACCCAGCATCTGGAAATGGCCCGGGATATCGGCGCGCGCTTCAATCACCGCTATGGCGAGCATTTCGTGGCCCCGGAAGCCGTTATTGATGAGCACGTCGCCACGCTCCCAGGCACTGACGGTCGAAAGATGTCAAAAAGCTACGACAACACAATTCCTCTCTGGCTGCCGGAAAAAAAGCTGCGCAAGGCAATCATGAAGATCAAGACCAACTCGCAGGAGCCTGGTGAGCCCAAGGACCCTGACAGCGCTCCGGTCTATGCAGTCTATGCCGCCTTTGCGACCCCGAACCAGCGCCAGGCTATGCGCCAGGCCTTCTCCGAGGGCATAGCCTGGGGTGAGGTCAAACAGCAGCTGTTTGAGCTCGTCAACGGGCAACTGCAAGGGCCGAGAGAGCGCTACGAGGCTTTGATCGCCGACCCGGCGCGCGTCGAGGACGAGCTCAGGCGCGGCGCTGCCAAAGCCCGGGCGATCAGCCGTCCATTCATGGATCGGCTTCGTGAAGCCGTCGGCATCAGCGCTGTGAGCTGAGCCTTTTCCTATGGCGGATGACCGGATTTCATGGCAGCCTCCGCGCCTGGCCATTGCCGGCGGCGGAACCTTTCCGGTTCGCACCGTATGGTGCGTGGGGCGCAATTACGCCGAACACGCAAGGGAAATGGGAGTAGACCCCGAGCGCTCTACCCCGGTGTTTTTTTCCAAGCCGCCGCAGGCCGTCGTGCAGACAGACAGCGTGGCCTATCCGCAGGACACAAGTGATTTGCAACACGAGGTCGAACTGGTGGTTTTCCTGCGCGCAGGTGGGCGGAACATGACCATGGCCCAGGCGCGGGCAGCGGTCTTCGGTTATGCCGTGGGCGTGGATTTGACCCGCCGCGATGTGCAAACCAGGGCCAAACAGGCGGGTTTGCCCTGGGAGATGAGCAAGGGTTTCGACCAATCAGCGCCCGTGGGCCTGTTGGTCAGTGCGACCGATTGGCAGCCCTCATCAGACTCGGTTATCCGGCTGAGCGTCGACGCCGAGCAGCGGCAGGATGGTCGGCTTGGCGACATGCTATGGTCAGTCGATGAACTGTTGAGTGAGTTGTCGCGCAGCGTCGCTCTGGGTGCCGGGGACGTTGTATTTACCGGCACACCCTCCGGCGTCTCTGCGCTTGTTCCCGGACAACAGCTGCGGGCCGGCATCAGCGGTTTGCCGGACTTGATTTTCAAGGTCTCAGCGGGGAGTATGGCGGACCCTAAGGGCGACTGAGGTTCGTCCTGAGTCCGGCAGACCGACGCCA
>CAZIMY010000365.1:0-1737 GCA_964540315.1 uncultured Wenzhouxiangella sp. | reverse complement strand
AGTAGGACGTCCCAGGGCGGGCTCCGCACCAGGCCAATGCCGAACGCGGCGGCGACGGGCGCCGTAAGCGCGCCGATGCACAGCAAGCTCCGGTCGTTTTTGCTCAGTCGACCCTTTTCGCGGCGCGCTTCGATGCCATTGAGACCGGGCGCAAGCGCCGGGATCTTCAGCGCCCGAAGATTGTCCAGCGCCATGCGGATTTCCGCCTCGGTGTTCGGCGTCCCATTCGGGATGTACTGCTCGGCGGCGGCAACCGCTTGCCCGGTCGGCAGGGTGATACTGGCGCCCAAGAGCAACAGGCACAGGATTCGAAAACAGGCGCGGTTCGTCACTGCATTCATCGTTCGGTCCATCGTTTGATTCGGCGTTCCCGCCCGGGTTGAGGCCATAGCCCATTCGCCCAAGTGATTGGGGCGTGCATAGACCCCTGCGCCGTTTTCTGCATAATCGGATCATTCGCTCGCCCAGGAACGGCCATGACCGACTGCACGGCACCGCCCGGATACCCGCCGCTAACCGCACTGCTCAAACGCTCGGCCGACGGCGATCACGCTGCGCGCGACCGGGTCTGGACCGAAGTCCACGACCAGCTACGCGCGCTGGCCCGCAGTCGGCTGGCGCGCGAGGCTCCAGTCACCTGCCAGCCGACCGAACTGGTTCACGAAGCCTTTGTAAAGCTCTCCGGGCCGGGCCTGGAACCACGCGACCGCAACCACTTCCTGGCACTGGCCGCGTTGGCGATGAGGCAGGTGCTGGTCGACCAGGCCCGCAGTCGTAATCGCCAGAAACGCGGAGACGGCGCTCGACCGCTGACGCTCGATACCCGTGCCCACGCTGAGTCCGAGGCGACCACCGGCGTGATCGATGTTCTCGACCTGCACAACGCCATCGACGAGCTGGCCGAGGCCGATCCGCGCAAGGCAGAGGCCGTCGTGCTGAGCTACTTCGGCGGCCTGACTGACGATGAAGTCGCGACCGCGCTGGACGTCTCACCGGCGACCGCCAAGCGCGATCTCCGCACCGCCCGAGCGTGGCTGGGCAGCACGCTGGGGCCTGTCCGGTGAACCGCGACGACTTCCTGCGCCTGGAGCGGTGGTTCCAGCGCGCCGTCGAGGGCGACGACCCCGAATCAGTGATCGCGGCCTGCCGCGACGAGGACCCGGCGCTGGTCGAACGGCTCGAAGCCATGCTGGCCGCCGACGATCAGCAGGCCCGCGAGGGCGACCGGCTGCGCCAGGTGGTGGCCGACGAGGCCGCTTCCGATCCCGATACGGCCGCACCCAAGCGTATCGGGCCGTTCGAGGTGGTCCGCCGGCTCGGCGCCGGCGGCATGGGCGTGGTCTACCTGTGCCGCCGGTCGGGCCCAGATTTTGAGCAGCAGGTCGCGGTCAAGCGACTGCCGGCGGCCGGCGACTCTAACTTCGCCCGCGAGCGCCTGAAGATGGAACGCCGCGTGCTGGCCGGGCTGCGCCACCCCAACATCGCCCAACTGATCGACGGCGGCGAGGAACCCGACGGCACACCCTGGGTGGCGATGGAGTACATCGAGGGTCAACCCATCGATCGCTGGGCCACCGGCCAGGGGCTGGACCGCCGGGACCGGGTCCAGCGGTTCCTGGCGCTGTGCGACGCGGTCCAGTTCGCCCACCGCAACCTGGTCGTGCACCGCGACATCAAAGCCGCGAACGTGCTGATCGATGCGCACGGCCAACTGAAACTGCTCGACTTCGGCATCGC
>CAZIMY010000364.1:0-1750 GCA_964540315.1 uncultured Wenzhouxiangella sp. | reverse complement strand
AGCCGGTTGGGACTGTTTGCTTTGGCTGGGCGCTGCCGAACGATCTGCTTGAGACCGAGTTGTACCGGTTCGACGGTGACCGGGATGCGGTACGCAGGGCGACGGTGATGACTGCTCTCAAGGGGCTGCTTGACCGGCTGGCCCGGCCTACCTCTTGCTGTTGACCAGCGGTTTTTCCGGCCACACGTCACGCTGAATCGCAAAAGTCTCTTGCCGACACGCTCTGCCTGCTCGCCCGCGTTTGGACTGGCGGTTCGATTGCTTTTCCCTGACCGATTCTTTGCCTGCCCTCCTTATCAGGTTTTGAGAACCTGGCCGCTTAGCCTATGAACGATCTGCCAAGGGCTCGTTGGGTCCCGCGCAGGAAGATCGCCCTGATTGGCCTAGGAAAACGCCGCAACCAGCCCTCAAAGGCTCGGTCGCTGACAGACGGTGTGTGATAATTCCAGTCCATCAGCGCGACTGAAATTGAACCCAGAGCAAAAGGAATGAGCACAGTGGACGACAATCGCAAACGGGCACTGGCCGCCGCACTTGGCCAGATAGAAAAGCAGTATGGCAAGGGCGCCATCATGCGCATGGGCGACGATGCCGGGCGCAAGGATGTGCCGGTGGTCTCGACCGGATCGCTGGCGCTTGATGTTGCGCTTGGTGTGGGTGGTCTGCCGCGCGGCCGGGTGGTCGAGATCTACGGTCCTGAATCGTCCGGGAAGACCACACTGACGCTGCACGCGGTGGCCGAGGCTCAGAAGGTCGGCGGTACCGCAGCCTTCGTTGATGCAGAGCATGCATTGGACCCGAGCTACGCCGAAAAGCTTGGTGTGAATGTCGATGATTTGCTGGTCTCTCAGCCGGATACGGGCGAGCAGGCCCTGGAGATCACCGATATGCTGGTGCGCTCAGGCGCGGTCGACATCGTTGTGGTCGACTCGGTTGCGGCTCTGACGCCCAAAGCCGAGATTGAAGGCGAGATGGGGGATTCCCACGTTGGCCTGCAGGCCCGCCTAATGAGCCAGGCGCTTCGCAAGCTGACCGGCAATATCAAGCGCACCAACTGCATGGTGATTTTCATCAACCAGATCCGCATGAAGATCGGCGTGATGTTTGGCTCTCCAGAGACCACGACTGGTGGTAACGCGCTGAAATTCTACTCATCGGTCCGGCTGGACATACGGCGCATCGGCGCGCTCAAGCGCGGCGATGAGGTGATCGGCAACGAGACCCGGGTCAAGGTGGTCAAGAACAAGATGGCCCCGCCGTTTCGCCAGGCTGTTTTTGAGATTCTTTACGGTGAAGGTATCTCGCGCGAGGGAGAACTGATCGAACTGGGCGTTGAGCACGGGCTGATCAAGAAATCGGGCGCCTGGTACAGCTACGGCGATGACCGCATTGGCCAGGGCAAGGACAACGTGCGCCAGTTTCTCAGGGACAACGCAGAGATGGCCAATGAAATTGACCGTCTTCTGCGAGAAAAGCTGTTGCCCAAATCCAACGCCGCCGAAGCCGAAGACGCTGCCGAGGCCGCCGAAGCCGGCTGATGACAGAGACTCGGGCAGATGCCCGTCCGGAAGATCTGCGCGAAGCTGCGCTGCGGCTGCTGGCCCGGCGCGAGCACTCGGTCCGAGAGCTTTCTCGAAAGCTGCGGCGGAAGGGCTGGCCAGACCGTCTGGTTGAGCAAGGCATCGACGAGTTGGCTGAGGCAGGGCTGCAGTCAGACGAGCGTTTTGCCGAGAACTTTGCGCGGTCGCGG
>CAZIMY010000363.1:0-1751 GCA_964540315.1 uncultured Wenzhouxiangella sp. | reverse complement strand
CGTTCTGGGAAGACCCGGAGGCCTGGCTGAAGACCTCGTCGCTGATGTACGTCGGCGACGTCTCAACGCCGGTGCTGGTGATGACTGGCGAAGAAGACCTGCGAACGCCCATGGCGCAATCCGAGGAATACTACGCGGCGCTCAAGATGCGCGGGGTGCCGGCGAAGCTGATGCGTTTCGACAGCGAATATCACGGTACCGGCTCGAAGCCTTCGAATGCCATGCGGACCATGCTCTACATGATGTCCTGGTACAACGAGTGGACAACAGACGGCAAGAGGGAAGCGGAAACCGCCGCCGATTGACGGCCGGAGCCGGGGGGGCGGCTCCGGTATGTTTCGATATGTCCCCCCGCGCTGCGGCAGAGAATTGCCGATAGCTGCAGCGTGGTTTTTCGAAGTCGGCGCCCCGGTCCTGTCAGTCCGGTGCAGAAACTGCGGCCACCCTGTCCATGCCGCCGGTCTGCGCGAGATAATTGTACAAAGCGGCGCTTTCGCGCTCGGTCAGACTCGAAAAACGCCTCTTGGCAACGGTGCTCATCAAGCCAACCTCTCGCTCGCCGATTGCAATGCCGGTCCGCAGCAGTTTTTCAAATGCGTCTTGACTGTATCCTCGAACGATACCGAGGGCGGGGGATGGAAACTGCGGGTTGCCTTGAAGGTCACTGCCGTGGCACTCGGAACACGCGGTCACGGCCAGTTGTCTTCCAAGGGCATGTTCGCCGGCCGGGTCTTCAGGATCGAGTCTTGGGGGCAGAGTTGTCGTCGTCGATGGGGGCGGCTTGAAATCACCCAGCGCCATGCCCACCCTTGCCAGTATGCGGAACGTGTGCTGTTCTTCTACAGGCGCTGAAGCCGGCTGATTGCGCAGGAACGCTATGATCGAGGCCAGCTGTCGATCGCTGAGATGATACAAGGCATCGGACGGCATGCCCCATACGCTGGTACCGTCCCGCTTGACACCGAACCGGATCGACCTGAGCAGTTCGGCGTCTTCGGTCTGGGATGCCAAGTGGCTTAGCGACGGCGCTATCAGCCGAATAACGTTCGGAATATCGATGAAAACGCCGCCGTCAGTCTCGCCGCCGTGGCACCCGTTGAAACAGCCAAAAACCGTGGCCAGCCGTTTCCCTTCGTCAATGTCTGCGGTTGCGACCGCGTCGTCCTCAAGAACAAGCGCTTCTGCGGGAACTTCCCAGTGCTGATTGCGAAGCCCTTCCGAGCGGAGGTATATCGCCAGCAATGCGACCAGCGCCAATGTGAAAACTGCACCGATGGCACAGGCCGACCATTTGAAAAATCGTTTCATTGAGTCAAATTCCTTCGGTTGCCGTCTGCGGCGTTTTGCCGGATTGACAATTCTCCTCTCTGAAAAGGTCGATTTTCAGTGCCCGCACCGCGTCGTAACCCACTGCACCAGCATATTGCAGTTTTCCGCGTCTGACGTCCAGCGTTGGTTTTCGGCCACCGTCCTTTGCACATGAAATTGCATGTTTGGCAATTGGACGTGATAATACGTATCTGATCAATTTGGAGCAGCACAATGCAGAGAATCCTGATAATACTGATCCTGCCCATGCTGGTGGCCTGCCAGCAGGCTGATGTGCCCGAACCGGCAACACCGACGCCGCGAGCGCTTGAGTCGGCGCAGCCTGAGCCGGAGTCGCCGAAGATCGACCCGAACGAGAGCGACGCCGAGCGGATGACCCGGATACTCGAAGCCCAGCCGGAACCGATCAGGGCGCGCTACGA
>CAZIMY010000362.1:0-1773 GCA_964540315.1 uncultured Wenzhouxiangella sp. | reverse complement strand
ATAATTTCTCATGATTCCATTATTGTGCTCCCATAAATTCGCGAATTTTGTTTTCAATTTCAGCGGCTTCCATACGCATCGGCTTATAAACCTCGCCATCAAACTCGACCCGATACTCTATGTATTCATCGCAGCCGGGCTCGGCATCGCCAAATCCCCAGCCGGTGATTCGCATTGGTTCGGCTCGTTCATAGTCTTCAACGAAGACCGTAATCATGTCGCCGCCTGAATCCATTTCGAACTTCCCAATCATCTTGCTTCCCCTATATCAGCGACTCAATGCGGTCGCGTGTATCGTTTGCTGTTACGGCCAGACTGTAGCCCAGCCTAATAACGATTGCAACATCTTGTTGCGTGTGTGACATCACCAATCCCTCATGTCTGCATCGACCCACTGGGTCTTGTCTCCAATCCATCGCATCGGAATGATCCCGGTCGGGCCTTGGCGCTGCTTCTCAACAATCACCTCGGCCTCGGACTCAGGTAGATTGTCGTCGTAAACATGGCCCCGGTACAGCATGAGGATGTTGTCCGCTTCCTGCTCGATCTGACCCGACTCGCGCAGGTCTGCCATCGTCGGGCGCTTGTCCTGCCGATGCTCAAGATTCCGGGACAGCTGACTCAGCAACAGCACGGGGATCTCCAGTCCGTTTGCCATCGTCTTGCAGGACTTGGCCATTTCGCCGACCGCGAGGTCGTTCCTGTCCGTTTTCATGTCCGGCTTAACGCGCTGCAGGTAATCAATCACCACCATGTCCAGCCCGGTCCGGGACCAGGCATGGCACTGACGCACGATCTGCCCCATGGTCCAGCCCGATGCATCCAGCACTCTCAACGGCAGTGCGGCCAGTCGATTGCTAGCGCGGGTCAGCTCAGCCCACAGCTGATCGTTGAGCTTGCCAAGCCGCAGACTTGATACCGAGATCCCAGCCTCGCTGGCGGCCATCCGCATGCCCAGGCTAACCGCGTCCATCTCGGAGGAAACAAACCCAACGCTGGCCCCCAGCTTTGCCGCCTGAATCGCGGCGCCGAGCCCGATCGCAGACTTACCCATCCCAGGGCGGCCGGCGATAATGGTCAGATCACCCTTGTGCCAACCACCCAGCTTCCGGTCAAAAGCAGACCACCCAGTCTTCAGTCCCAATTGACTGCCAGTTGACGCCGCGTCAACTCGCTCGATCGTAGCCGCCATCAAATCGCTGGCCGAATACTCAACCCGGCGTTCTGGCCTGCCAATTAAAAGAGCCTCTGAGAGGATCTCTGAGACGATTTCTTCTGGAGCCGCTACCCTTGCCTTGGTCTTGATCTGATCGGCCAGTGTGCAAAGCCTCCGTAGCTCTGAGGCCCTAATAACATGCTTGGCATAGCCCTTGATCGAGCCAGGCGAGCCAGAAGACCCCATCGCAGCGCCCAGGGCGTGCCGATGATGCTCGGGCAGTTTGGCCTGCAGGGTGACGCCGTCGACGGGCTCACCTGCGGAGATCAGTTTGAGAATCTCCAGCCAAATCGCCTGACCCGACTCGTTCGAGAAATGCTCGGGGCCTACGTCGACTTGCGCCGCCGCGTTCGAGTCAAGCAAGGCGGCAACGATCAGCGCCTGTTCCATTTCGGTCATAGCATTTTCCTCTTGCGTACTGGCTCGGCCTGACTGCCGCGCTCCCATGTGCGGACAGCAGCCTTCCAATCCTTCATCCGATTCTTCCCAACCATCCAGCCCTTGGCTGCGTAGAAGTCCACGAATCGCTCGGCGTCCACCGAGTTGTTTCGTTCTTT
>CAZIMY010000361.1:0-1781 GCA_964540315.1 uncultured Wenzhouxiangella sp. | reverse complement strand
CCCATTTTTTCCAGAAACCCGAGGGGGTTCATTGGGCTGTCAAGTGAATAGGGATACCCCGCCGATTCAAGATGGCCCAACTGGATATGCAGAAGAACCGGATTGATTTCCAGCCAGCGCCCATGACTGGCGAGAAAATGCCGGCCCCAGTTCGTGGGGACATTCTTCCAGGCCCTTGGGGCGCGCGTTTTCCAATCATGGATTGTTAGCGTTTCTGGAAGTCCTTGATCATTCAATGCAAAAAACAGCGGCTGACGCCCAGTGACTGCGGCACTCATGGCTTTTCGTGCTGATTGAGGTAATGACCTGTCGGTTTGGGCGGTAACCAAATGTTGAAGGTAGGCACGCAGTTGCTCAGAAACCAGCGATCCCAGAGCGACCAGGCGAGTGCGGTGAGCAGCGTCGATCTCTTTGTCGGAAAAAATGGCTGCGTGGATGTTTAGATCGAATGCATGGGACGTCAGCGAAAATAGACTATTGACTGGTCGATGTCCGACCACCGCCATTAGCATGGCAGTCACATGCATCATCAGTGTATTGTGCAACCTCACAAGATCATTGAGCACCGGCTTGCCCGGCATGCCCCGTTGCAGTGCCGCGCCGATGCTGTGGGCGACTCTCCTTGCACATGCTTCAAGCACCAGTCCTCGACTGCCAACATAATGAGAGGTCGATTGGTTGTTTTGCGTATCAGCCGCGTAGCCCCATAGGGGCCAGATCGCGCCCCGATATAGCTTTTGTAAGTAAGTCTCTTCAAAGCAACAGTAATACATCGGCGCGAGCGAACTCCCGAAAGTGTCTCGGGTCAACTGCATGACAGCAGGCAGGTCTTGAGAGGTCGCAAACAGGCGTGCGCTGCAGGTTCTTCGAATCCGCCCCTTGGTCACTGCATATAACCCAAGATCGGCGCACAGATTGCCAAGCGCGTGACCGATATTGGTGTGTAAGCGATACACCCGCGCCCAATTGATCTGGGCCCATGGCAAGGCTTCTAGAAGGCTGGTTAATGGGGGAGGCAGGGGGATGTGGATTCGAGAGACCGTTGCAGTCAGAAGCTTCTGTTGTCTGGGGGTAGGGCTATAGGCGTTTGATAGCGGCAGTGTCGGCGAGATGACATAGTTTCGGTTTGCCGACAGAAATGGTCTGGTTTTGTTGGGAGATGCGGCCAACAGGGCAGCTGCCCGCTGGGTTTCGTATCCTGTCGCGAGACTCAGTGCTGCAATGGCGAGTTGGATGGCATGATCATCGTTATTTGATTGAGTGGCCGCTATCCCTGCAGTAGTGAGCGCAGGTGCCAGAAGCTGGGCTTCCTGTTCGGTGAGAACGTCAACGTGAAGATCCAGCAGTAGGTTGTTGCGATGGAGGATTTTCTGGGGACGCGCAGCTATTCGAGCGGCATCGATCAGATCCTGCAATGAGGTCTGCTTGCCGGCTTTTCCGGCGATCTCAGCCGCAACGACTATCGAATTGGATTCTTCTTCCGGTTCCGGATCGGTGACAGGATCGACAGGACCGAGTAGCAGACGCGTAGTAGCGGGGTCGGGATCTCCTTCATCTGCGGGTAATTCATATTGTTTTACGCGGCCATCTCCGGACGGCTCTGGCGGATCAGGGCCCGGGGGGGTGGGATCTACTGGTGCATTGCCGAGAGCGTCATCAATGTCTAGTCGTATCCTGCGCTCTAACTCCTTATGGGCATTTGGTTGAGCGCTTAGTTGATCACGCAGACGATCGACATACGTTTGTAGTGTTTCTGCATCTGCACAGCGGGTCAGCACTTT
>CAZIMY010000360.1:0-1798 GCA_964540315.1 uncultured Wenzhouxiangella sp. | reverse complement strand
CACCTGCATGCCCGATGCGAACCCCAATAACGCTCTCTACAACCCCGACAGACCATTCCTTGGGGGCTTGAATCTCAGGGCACAGCAGACTCAGGTCGCGACCTGGTTCCGGGGAAATGCGTTCAATCAAGGCTTCTGCGATCCGTGCGGTGGCAATCATACGTATTGGCCGATCACCTACTACAACTATAACGGCGGGGACCGCATGAATCGCGGAAGCTATACGCGAGTCCAGATTACCACTGCGACGCCAGCAGGTGCGACCTTCACCAGTCCTGGTGGGGTGACAAGGACGCGCGATGAAGAAATCCAAAACTTCGCCAATTGGTTTCAGTTTTCACGCTCCAGAATTCTGGCGGCACGAAACGGTATCGGTCGGGCATTTACAGAGCTTCCAGAAAATGCCAGGGCTGGATTCGGCGCTATCAATCAAGGCAGTACCAGCGTCGATGGCGTGAACACTCGCACCATCATCGATGGAGTGCGCCCATTCTCAGGAGCCTTCCGTGACAACTTTTACGATCGTCTCTATGGCAGGGTGATTAATAACTTCGGCACCCCACTTCGAAACGCAGCAGATGATGTTGGCGAGTATTTTGAGCGAACCGATGTCCAGGGACCTTGGTCAACCGAACCCGGTAGCGGCTCGGGAACGGATCTGGCTTGTCGCCAAAGTTACCACATTCTGATGACTGACGGCTTCTGGAATGGTGGCAGTCCGGGCGTGGGGAATACTGACAACACCGCGGGCCCGGTTCATACAGCACCCGACAGCACGACTGGTGGGTATACGCCGATCGCTCCATTTCGTGATGACAATTCCAACACTTTAGCTGATGTCGCCATGGAGTACTGGAAACGCGATCTCAGAACCGATCTCGAGAACCGAGTTCCAACGAATGATGTCGACTCCGCATTCTGGCAGCACCTGACGACCTTCGGCATCGGCTTGGGCGTGACCGGCGATCTGGACCCCGAGGATGTCTTTGATGCAATCGATGACGGAACCGCCGTTGACTGGGGGGATCCCTTCAACGACAACCCGGCCAAGATCGACGATCTGCTGCACTTCGGCATCAACGGCCGAGGAGGTTACTTCAGCGCGACCGATCCGGATACCTTTGCTGCACAGCTTGGAGAAATCCTGCGCGACATCGTGGCCCGGGCGGGCGCAACGACCGGTCTGTCGGCCTCATCGACAAGACTGAACGCTGGTGCTCTGGTTTACACCGCAGGCTTCGATTCGGAAGATTGGTCCGGGGACCTCCAGTCTATTGATGCCAATACGGGTGTCGAGATCGAATCCGCAGCCGATCGTCTCGCCGTCATGACATACTCAGGTCGCAGCATCTTCACCTGGGATCCCTTTGCAGACGATGGGGTCGTATTCGATCCGACTGGAAACGTGCTTGCTCGAGTGATGGTTGGCGCCCCTCCGAGTTGGTCAGGGACTGAATTATTCGACTATCTGAAGGGCGATCTCACGGCAGGATCGGGCGTGTTCCGAGAGCGCACCAGCATGCTTGGGGATATCGTAGGATCGCAACCGGTGTTTTCCGGCCCTGGCAATGAAGGCTGGGGTGCGATCGACCCGAGTTACTTTACCTACATTGACGATGACAAGCGCGACCCACGCGATCCTTGCGCATCGGCCCCATGCCCTGGCGATCGTCGCAATACGGTGTTCGTTGGTGCCAACGACGGCATGCTGCATGCCTTCGACGCGGTGACGCTTGAAGAGCACTTTGCTTTCGTGCCGTCCGCTGTCCACCAGCATCTGTATCAGCTGGCTGACCCG
>CAZIMY010000359.1:0-1801 GCA_964540315.1 uncultured Wenzhouxiangella sp. | reverse complement strand
CCACTTTGCCCAAGACCCGACCCCTCGGCAGCTCGTCGCTTTCTGGTGCGAATGGATTCTGGGGTTTGTTCCAGATGGCGGCTGGGTGGGGCCGGAACAAACAGCCTATTCCGACGAACCCACTGAACTGGGCAAGGCCTGCATGCAGTTTGTGACCCAGGCGTTTGTCGAGACCGATCAGGATGCGCCCGAATATGGAGCAGATGAAGCCATACCGAGACGGGAGCTCCGCGACGACGACTGGCCGCATCGCTGGCATCGACGGCTTCGGGGTCTGGTCAAGCTGATCCTGTGGTCACCCAATTTCATGCAGCGCTGAGGTCTGAATTTGTGAAAAAAGCAGCACTGAGAAAACTCAATCGCACGTTCAACCGACGTCGATTCCTGCAGGCCTCCGGATTTGCCGCCGGCCTGGCGAGCATGAATCTGACCTTTGCGCCCCGGGCATTTTCAGCCACGGCGCGCCAAAAGACCCTGGTCTATGTGTTTCTTCGCGGCGGCATTGACGGGCTCAGCCTGTTGCCACCCATCGACGGCGCAGATTACGGCCACCTGGTCGATGCCAGAGACAGAACGTTGGTTGATATCAATGACTCGGACGCAGATCGACGCCCGATACAGCTTGCCAATGGTGCTGGACTCGGCATTCATCCCTTCTGCCAGGGGCTGGCCGATATCTATCACGACAACAACATGGCCATTGTCCAGGCCGCTGGGCATCCGCCCGGCACATTCACCAGAAGCCATTTTGATGCCCAGGAGCAAATCGAGCTGGGTCAACCATTGATCGCCAGCGGCTTGGGAACCAGCTCGCCAACGACTGGATGGCTGACGCGGTACCTGCAGACCGCACCGGGCGTGCCGGCCGCCAATGCCATTTTTACCGCCATGGTATCCAACTCAACGCCACCCACCAGTCTGGGGGGCTGGTCGGATGTCGCGACACTTGATTCGCCCAATGGCTTCAACCCCAACAGCGGGCAGTTTGGTGATACCCAGCGAGCCGTCCTCAAAACACTCTACGGAGGCGCAAGCGAGCTGGACGTGGCGGCTGGTGCAGCGCTGGATGCGATTGATCTGATCAACAGCCTGAATTTGGACGACTACGTCCCCGGCGGCAACGCCACCTACCCCAACACTCGAGAAGGGCGCAACTTCCAGCTCGCTGCGCAATTGATTCGACAGAATCTTGGTATCGCGTGCGCCACGATTGACATTGGCGGCTGGGATACGCACAACGACCAAAACGTGTTCGGAAATCGTTTCGGGCGCAACGTGCGCGACCTGAGCGAAGCACTCACCGCCTTTTACCGCGACCTGGAGGGTGCCGGCTACATGAACGACGTCGCCATCGTCGTTCAAAGCGAGTTTGGCCGTCAGGTGAAGGAAAACGCCAGTTACGGTACCGACCATGGCCTGGGCAACCCAATGCTGGTGCTTGGGGGTGGCGTTCTGGGCGGCACGGTATACGGGCCCTCGGCCGGTCTGGCGACCAACGACAGAGAGGGCGACGCTCTGGTACCGCAAACGGATTTTCGCTGCGTGCTTGGCGAAGTGTCTGATGGCCTGCTTGGAAATCCGAACATCGATACTATTTTTGACGACCCGGATTTCGACAGCTCGTATTCGCCGCTCGGCTTTTCTCCTCCGTGAGACTGGCAGGGATCATCCTGCTCGGTCTGATCGCTGCACCTGCCGCAGCGCTTGAAGGCCTGGACTGTGATGATGTTTCCGGGCTTCCTCCTGTGCCCGGCGTACGATTCGATCAAGACGTCATGGACATATTCGAAGAGCCGACTCT
>CAZIMY010000358.1:994-1806 GCA_964540315.1 uncultured Wenzhouxiangella sp. | reverse complement strand
CGTGATGAGCCCGGCGATAAATCAGGCAGCGAGCCGGATCGTTCTCAACGTTGAGAACTTGCACGTTGCGTTTCCTTTTCGCTCCGGGCTGTTGCGACGCGAACCTCTGCATGCGGTGTCCGGGGTCAGCTTCAGGATTGAGGCCGGGGAGTGCTTCGGGCTGGTCGGTGAGTCCGGTTCGGGAAAATCGACGCTTGCACGCGCGGTGCTGCGGCTGGTCGAGCCGGCGTCCGGGAGAATCTGGTTGGGCAAAGAAGAGATAACCGGCCTCGATCGAGCTGGGCTTAGACGGCTACGTAAACACATGCAGATCATTTTTCAGGACCCGCTGGCCTCTCTGCCTCCGCATCGCTCCGTGGGTCAGATTCTGCGCGAGCCCATGGACCTTCATCGTATTGGCGAGCGGTCAGAGCGCCTTTCGCGCGTCCAGTCTTTGCTTGAGCGTGTTGGGCTGAATCGCGCCGCGTTGCATTGTTATCCGCATGAGTTTTCGGGTGGCGAGTGTCAGCGTATTGCGATTGCGAGAGCGTTGGCTGTCGAGCCGAAGCTGCTGATTGCTGACGAGGCAGTTTCGGCGCTGGACGTCACCGTAAAGGCACAGATCATGAAGCTATTGACCGATCTCGGGCGCGAATTCGATATTGCGTTGCTGTTCATATCGCACGATCTTGGCGTCATCCGGAATCTTGCCGATCGGGTCGGTGTGATGTATCTAGGCCGACTGCTGGAGCAGGGGCCGGTGAAGTCTGTGGTTGATCAACCAGCCCATCCGTACACGCAAGCGCTGCTGGCAGCAGTACCTAAGCCTGACC
>CAZIMY010000358.1:0-984 GCA_964540315.1 uncultured Wenzhouxiangella sp. | reverse complement strand
GTATCTCAAGCTGAAACAATCTCAAAGACAGAGTCGAATCACCGCCCAGATCCCGGATATGCTGGATATCCTCTCCTCTTCCCTGCGCTCGGGCCATTCCTTTCTGAGCGGGGTGCAAATTGTCTGCAGCCAGATGCAGCCGCCGCTTGATCGCCCCGCCGGCTGCGAGTTTCATCCGCGCTGCGAGCACGCAATGACGCAGTGTCAGCGTGAACGTCCAGCGCTGAGCGCGCCGACTGGCTTTGACGCTCGACATCGGGTAGCCTGCCACTTGTTTGATCCCGAGTTCCGAAAATGAAATCTGTTTGCGGCTTGATTCTTGTCGCCGTGCTCCTGACGGCCTGCGCCGGTGGTCCGCGCGTGAGCTCCGAGCCGCCTGATCTGCAGCTGGACCTGCTAGCGTTGGCAGGCGAACGTGCTCAGGTCGTGGTGCTGATTCACAACCCCAATGATCATCCCGTAGATGTCGTGGCCATTGAGCTGCGCATGGAACTTGAGGATCAGCTGGTATTCGATCAACCCTGGGACATCGGACTGGTGATGGATGCGCGCGGACGCGAGCGCGTCAGGTTCGAAGCGCCGATCAATCGTGCGGCGATCGAACAGTTGGTGGCGTTGGAAGCCGGTGAGTTCGACAATCTGGCTTATCGGCTGCGCGGTTCGCTTCGGTTGGCGGGTCAGCGCAATGCACCGGTGAATCGAGAGAGTTTCCTCCACCCGGTGCCCGGTCAGTCCGGTCAGTTTCGATGAGACGGAGTCCTCAGGCGGGCTTGCCGAATGCGTGCTGGTCGATTATGGTTTACCCTATAGCTATGGCGCAGCAGCGCCTTTCCAATAACTCGATAAAACTGTAGGGAATCTAATCCATGAGCATGCGTATCGTCCTCGAGCTGTCTGAGCAGGATCTCAAGCATTTCCGGAAGCTGGCGAAACAGGCCATGGAGTCCGTCAAGCAATCCGACACCGAAGAAATCTTTTCAGGCG
>CAZIMY010000357.1:0-1811 GCA_964540315.1 uncultured Wenzhouxiangella sp. | reverse complement strand
CGGTCCGGGTGGGCGATGTGCGACGCGTCGGCAAGATGGGTTTGCATTTGACCACGGCGGACAATACTTTACCGCGCGTTCGAAGGCTTTTGCCAAACAGGTTGAAGACTGGAAGAAGTTAGGGCTCGTCGCAGCCTGGCAACCCAGGATCCGCGTTTTCGGCGATCGTCCCTCGGGCGCCGGCACCACGCCCTCTGAGCGGCTGGTCGGCGTTCCGGGCATGAATGCGGCCCTCAAGCACATGAGTGCGGACCTGGACTGCCACTTCGGCTGGCGCGTGGAGAAACTCCACCGCAACGCCGAGGAGTGGGTGGTTGAACGTGATCAAGCGGGCGACTTCATTCGGGCTCGCTCCCTGCTGGTCACCGCGCCGCCAATTCAAACCGCAGAATTACTTGAGGACTGTAGTCAGCTGGCCGCATCGATATCAGAAGTACCGATGAATCCCTGTTGGGCGTTGATGCTCGGGTTCGAAGAAGCACTCGAGAACGATTTTGATGCGGCATTCGATAACGAAGGACCGCTGTCCTGGCTTTCTCGCAATTCGTCAAAGCCCGGCCGCTCAGGCGAAGCCTGGCTGGTGCACGCCTCGACGGACTGGTCGAAAGCCCATCTGGAACAGGATGTCGGGTGGGTTGCCACACAGTTGCTAGAGGCTTTTCGGGAGCGCGTACCGGCTGCGGGCCGCTGCGATCCAAACTTGGTTAAGGCTCACCGCTGGCGCTATGCGCTGGCGCCTGATCCGCTAGAGCAGGCCTGTTTGTCGGACGAGTCCGAGCGCCTCGTGGTTGCCGGCGACTGGTGCGCGGGCAATCGCATTGAGGGGGCCTGGAGCAGCGGCCAAGCGGCAGCTCAGCGTTTGCAAAAGTGGCAAAGCCGGCGGGATTGAGTCCGAACGGTGGATAGCCATAGGGCCCGTGACGTTCTCGTAACCGGCGTCCCGCGAGGCGGAACAACGCTGGTCGGTGCACTTCTGGACTCACTTCCCGATACGCTGTGTCTCAGCGAGCCGCCTTGGCACTGGCATCGGTCGACCGGGGGCAAACTGGATATTGGGCCGGACCCGACCGGCCAGGTTTTTGCCAAGTGGCTGGTTGGCGACTTCGTCGATCTTCGCCGGCGTCTGCTTGCCGGGGAGGTGGTTTTGGACCGTCGGGAAAGCAACAATCGGCCTGTCACCAACTACCACGCTGCTGGTCATGACGAGCAGACGCAAGCCACACCGAAGTTAACGCTCAGGCCGGTTATCGCCAGTAGGCTCGAAGAGGGATTCATGCTGGCGGTCAAGCATAATGGCCCCTATCTAACGGCTCTGAAGGCTTTGGTGGAGCTCGATCATTTCACGATTGTCGCGGTGGTTCGTCATCCGGTGGATGTTATCCATTCGTGGCAGTCGCTCAATCTGCCTGTCAGTCGAGGAAAAATGCACGATGCGGCCCGGTGCTGGCCGGAAATGGCCGAAGCCACCGGTCATGGCGATCTCCTTGAGCGACAAGTGCGTATCTACGACCTGATCTGCCAACGCTTGCACGAGTACAGAGATCATCTGACAATTTTGCGCTATGAAGACGTGTTAGCTGACCCGACGCTGGTGTCCCAGTCTGTGGGTCATCCAAAAGCGCCCGATAGAGAAACGGTCGGACTGCCCACACGTCGGGTAAATACCCGTCAACGGATGGAAATAGAAGACGCCTTGATAAAATTTGGTCGCCACTTCAAACGTTTTTATCCGAACCTGACCTCAACAGACTGATGTATAGAAGGTCGATATTTGTCAGCATCGCGGGATTTTGTGATCCCTATCTTCGATT
>CAZIMY010000356.1:0-1815 GCA_964540315.1 uncultured Wenzhouxiangella sp. | reverse complement strand
GCTTGACCGAAAAACGCTCGATGCATTTCAAGCGATGCTTCAAGCGACTGTTCGGCGGCTGCCAGATCATCGAGGTGCAATTCGGTGCGCGCCAGATTCAGCAAGAGACCAGTCAGGCGCGGATGTGATTCACCCCAGGTGGCCTGGCCAATGCCAATTGCATCTTCCAGAACTCGCCTGGAGTCCCCTAGTCGTCCAAGTTCGCGATGTGCTGTACCCAAATGATTCAAAGTGATAGCAACGCTGACGTGATTTGGATCCAGGGTCTCGACTTCGATTGAAAGCGCATCCTGCAACAGCGCCTCAGCTTCGACCCAGCGCTCAAGATCCATCAGAGCTTGTGCCATGTTGCCCATCGCGAACGCCGTCCACGGATGACGCTCACCCAGCACCTGCTGGTAACCGCTGACCAACTCGCGAAACGTTGCAAGGGCGGTTTCCGGGTCGCCAAGATCTCGATGCATCATGGCCACACTGTTCAGGCTACTGAGTGTTTCACTATGTGCATCACCGTATACTCGACGCCGAATCGCGAGACCTTCCTCGAACAGAGCTTTAGCGCTGGCTAGTTCGCCCTGTTCGCGCAGCAAGCGACCGTATTCCTCTACGCTGATGGCCAGGTCTGCTAACGGCGCTTCTGGCAAAGTGCGCCGCAGTTCAACGGCTTGAGCGAGCATTTCGCCAGCCGACTGCAGTTCGCCGCGGTCTTTCAACAAGACACCCAGGTCATTGAGGCTCTCTGCCACCTGCAGGTGCTGCTGTCCAAAAAGTGTCCGTCGAAGATCGAGGGCGCGGCGGTAAAGCGATTCGGCCGCTGAATAATTCCCAAGCCGATGCTGAGTCTTACCGATGACAGACAGCACGCGGGCCTGTACTTCTGGCTCGGAGTCGAGGTCGTCGATGCGGGCAACGCCCTGATTCAGCAGATCACGAGCGCTAAGTTCGCGACCCAAGGCCTCATCGGGTCGACTAGCTTCGAACAGGCCGGTCAAAAAAGCGGACACCTGATCAGCCTTTACAGCTTCGATTCGGGCTTTTTCAGCCGCCTCCTGGGCGGCGTCGCGTTCATCTGTGAGTTGTCCCGTGTAATAGACGCTAGTCAGGATGATCGCCATCAAAGCAGCAGCGGCTGTGGACGCACCAATAACGTGCCGGCGGAGAAAACGATTGGTGCGATAAACCCAGCTGTCTCGACGGGCGCGAACCGGACGCATGGCAAGAAATGCTTTGATGTCGTCGGCCATCTGCTGCACTGAGGCATAGCGGCGTTCGGGCTCGCGCCGCAGGGCCATCATGACGATATTGTCCACGTCACCGCGCAGCCGGTGGTACAGCTGTCTCGGCGTTGATCGACGGGCGGCGGCGATTTGCTTGGGCGTTTGATCACCGCGAGCGCCTTTCGAATCTCTATCAGTGATGCAGGCCAGGCTGGGTGCGGTGGGTTGCGCTTCGGTAACCGCCCGTTCGATCGCGTCCGGTCGATCGGAATCAATTGCGCGTGCACGCTGACCGCAGAGAAGCTCGTACAACAGAAGCCCCAGGGCATAGACGTCGGTGGCGGTGGAGACTGGTTCGCCGAGAATCTGCTCCGGGCTGGCGTATTGCGGTGTCAGTAGTCGTTGCGACATCAAGGTCAGAGTCAAGTCCAACGCGCCTTCCTCAGGTTGCAACAACTTTGCAATCCCGAAATCAAGCAATTTCGGGTTTCCATCAGCAGAAACAAGAACATTTCCAGGCTTGATATCGCGATGCACGATCAGCTGGCGGTGGGCAAACTGGACGGCTTCACAGACCTTCAGAAACAGCAATAATCTG
>CAZIMY010000355.1:0-1828 GCA_964540315.1 uncultured Wenzhouxiangella sp. | reverse complement strand
GAGACGATCAAGCTTCCAGACCACGAGCGTGTCGCCCTCCCGCAGGAAGGCGATGGCCTCTTTCAAGGCTGGGCGTTCCCGCTGGGCGCCGGAAGCTTTCTCCTCGAATATCCGCTCGCAGCCGGCGCCTTTCAGGGCATCGAGCTGCAGCTGGGGTTTCTGGTCTTGCGTGGAGACGCGGGCGTAGCCGATCAGCATGTCATATCTTCCGAAAACTCAATTACAGGATAGCTTTTCGGGATCGTAGAGGCAAGGGAAAACAAGGGTTTTTTGCCCTTATGCGATGAATTTCGAGGGAATGGTTGGCTCCAGCGGACGCCTGCTCAGAACCCGGAAAACACCATGTCGAGGGCTGAGCGGATCTCGTAATCCTGATCTGAGAGATCGGCGACCGGTGGCGCCTTGATCAACGTGGAAGGGATGGCCGCGAGCTCGGCGGTGTGGAGAACATACGCTTCGCCATCGATCTCGAAAACGGGTTCGAGACGAGCGATGGGCTTCGGGCTGTCTGAGACGGGAAAGAGCGCCGCCACAACCCGCGTGCCGGTGTCGATCAGGTCGGTCTGGAGATCGAGCACCAACCGTGAACCGGTGAGACGATAAACTTGGAACTGTGCCATCAGTCGAGCTTCATGACCTGAAGGTCGGCGAGCGGTGGACCGTTGCTTTCGATCCAGGACCGACGCTCTGCAATGGCTGCGGCGTTCTCCTTCTGCCACAGCTCAATCCGGGCAGCCCTGACCGCTTCGGCCAGCGCCGCATCACTGATCGCCGACACATTGAGGCCCAGCTCCCGGGCGGCTGCAAGATTGGTCGCATTCAGTGTTACGTTCGTACGCTGTTTCTCTGCCGTGGACTGTTCCATTGTAATCTCCTTGTGCACACCAGAAATACACACGATCAATGGATGCGACAAGAAAGTTGGGCAGGGTCCTCCGGAAACTCAATCATTCTCGTGCTTTTCGGAGAACATGTTTCCGGAGATAGTTTTCGGAAAAGGTAATCTGAGCAATTTCAACGATCGGGTCAATCACACTCAGGCTTTCCGGAAAACCCTTGTTTTTCGGATAAGCGAAGCCTTACATTTCACGCGCGGCTCACGCAAAATCTCAGCGCGCCTTCAATTCTGTTGCTGATGAAGGGCATGGCCAATAGCAGCACTGTTGCATCGTAGCGCGTGACGCCCTATGGAGCCTTTGCAATGGCGTGCTGCATGACATGCGTGATTTCATCAATGCCTTCTGGGCACGTTCAGAAAATGGCTTCTAGGTGCAGAATGGCGCGATAAATTTTTTGGGGTCTGGTGTGGCGGAATTGGATCTTAATCAGTCTATCAAGACAACAATCTAGCTGGAGCGAAATTTGATGCACGCCATCAAATCTGTATTGATCACCGGAGGGACAGGCTCTTTTGGCAAGACAATGCTGAAAGATCTACTGGATAAAGGTTGCCCGGAAGTTCGGATTCTGAGTCGGGACGAAGAAAAGCAGGACATGCTGCGAAGCAACCTCCGCAGCCCGAATCTGCGCTGCTTCATCGGCGACATTCGCGACCGGGAGAGCGTGGATCGCGCGCTGGCAGGTGTGGACTGCGTCTTTCACGCCGCCGCTCTCAAGCAGGTCCCGTCCTGTGAGTTCTTCCCGCTCGAGGCCGTACGCACCAATATCCTGGGGTCCGAGAACGTCATTCGTTCCGCCGTCGCGCATGGCGTGCGGTCGGTCGTCTGCCTCTCGACGGACAAGGCGGTGCTGCCGGTCAATGCGATGGGCATGTCGAAGGCTATGATGGAGAAGCTGGCGCAGGCGCTCGCCCGCTCCATTGGACCGG
>CAZIMY010000354.1:0-1829 GCA_964540315.1 uncultured Wenzhouxiangella sp. | reverse complement strand
GATCTGCGGCTTTTCCGACTGAAACGCGCTCCACGCAGGATTATTCAGAGGCTCCCTAATGGACAGATTGGGGTAATTTCTTAAGGAGAGTGTTCGGCTCATCATGATCTTTGAAGGAGACGATGATGAGACAGAAGCGTCCGTCGTCAGGGTGGAATGCCCCGGATATCACGAGCACCTCCGACCTATGACTTCAAGTTGTTTGGCAGGAAGAACGTGCTCTCCATTTGGGACAGCATCGAAGCCGATACGCACAGATACTCGGCGGATCGGGCACCGGCGATTCTGATGGCGCGGAGGCGAAGGGCAACGCTCGGAAAATCTCGCGCCTGAATTGCAAGCCGATGAGAATTGCCACGCCGGTACAGTCAATTTCAACCTAAGAGCTAACAAAAAAGCACGTCAATCCATCAGCAATTTGAGCGTAAGGGGTGTCCGCAGCGGCCGGACGCGCTGATCACCGCCAAGGTGAAGGTATCCCCAGAAACGTTTGATTTAGCAAAAGATGTAAATCAATGCAATCAATTCTTCAGAGCATGTGTCAGTGTCAGTAGGCAAGCAAAAATCTGTTGCCGCTTGGATTTTGAATCCGTCCCTCAATAATACTGGAGCACCGATCATGCAAGAGAAAAAAGCCCTGACGTCAGCACTCTGTACTCTTTCAGCCCTGTCATTTTCGCTGGGCGCGATGGCCGCACAGCCGGGCACCGATAACCTGTTTGAAGCGGAGTCTCTTGACCGCGGTTTTATGAGCCAGCACGCTGATTTCGGCGAAGGAAAGTGCGGTGAGCAGGACGATAAGGATGAAGAAGGCAAGTGCGGTGAAGGCACCTGCGGCGCCTAAGTCGGACTGAGCTTTTCGCATGTTGATCAATCATCAGCCGGTCCACGGGGCCGGCTTGGGTCTCCGACGCGGTCTGTTGGGCCCACTGCAGGAGGCCGACCTGTCTGAGGTGGGGTTTCTGGAGTTAGCGCCTGAGAACTGGATCGGAGTCGGCGGCAAGCTGCGCCGTCAATTGCGCTGGTATACCGATCGCTTTCCGTTAGTTTGCCACGGACTATCGCTGTCGATTGGTGCCCCCGAACCGCTGGATCACACCTACCTGCGTCGGCTTAAGGCTTTCCTGGATGAGAATGAGGTGGAAATATTTTCAGAACATCTCAGCTACTGCTCCGAGCATGGCCACCTCTACGACCTGATGCCGCTGCCGTTTCTGCCCGAGACCGTGGACTGGGTGGCGGACCGGATTGTGCAGGTACAGGATGCGCTGGGGCGCCGGCTGGCCGTTGAAAACATCTCCTACTATGCGCCGGTAGCCACCGAGATGAGCGAGCTTGAGTTCATCAACGCTGTTTGCGAGCGAGCCGACTGCCAGCTGCTGCTGGATGTCAACAATGTTCACGTTAACAGCGTCAACCATGGCTATGACCCCGATGCTTTTCTGGCCGGTCTCCAGCATGACCGAGTCGCCTATCTGCACATTGCGGGGCACCACTATGAGGCTGACGATTTGATTGTCGATACCCATGGCGCGGCGGTGGCTGATCCGGTCTGGGATCTGCTGCGCCATGCCTATAGTCATCTGGGCTCCATGCCGACGTTGCTGGAGCGTGATTTCAATTTCCCGCCCGTGCCAGAGCTTCTGGCAGAAGTGGCCACCATCGCCCGCCTGCAGCATGAACAGAAAAGCCAGCACGCCGCCTGAACTTCAGCGCCGGGTGCAGGCGACCTTTGCGGCCTACCTGCGCGACCCGGACAATAATCCGGCGCCTGCGGGGGTCGAAGAGCGTCGGCTGGCCATCTACCGCCGATTGTTTTTCGGCAATCT
>CAZIMY010000353.1:0-1839 GCA_964540315.1 uncultured Wenzhouxiangella sp. | reverse complement strand
CCATCGACAGATCCAGCGCCGGGAACCGGCGATAGCCGGGTAGAGAATCCGGCGATTCCCAGACCGCGACGGTTAGATCGGTCGGCGGCACGAGCGCAATCACCGCCGCGATCCGGCTTGATATCTGCTCCAGCGGGTCGCCCGACGCCATGCCATTCTCCCCGCGCGTGCCCAGCAGCAGCGCCAGGTGCCCGCCGGCGCTGTTGCCCATGGCGGCCAGACGTTCCGGGTCGACGCCAAACTCGGCCGCATTGCTGCGAACAAAACGAACGGCCTGAGTGACATCCGAATACGCATCGGGAATACCGTAGCGAGGGCTGCTGCCGTGGCGGACCCGAAACACGGTGTATCCGGCTTCCAGAAACGGGGTGAAGAACGGGAGCACCCGTTCCGGCGGACTCCAGCTCGAACGCCACCCGCCGCTGACCACCCACAGCAGTGAAGCGCCGTTGGCCGATTCGACGGGTCGGTAAACATCCATCGTCATCGCCAGGCCATCCTTGTGGCCGTAGACCACATTGCGGTCGATATTGGCGAGTGTCGATTCAGCAACAGTGTTTTCTATTTCGGTGTCGGCGAGCACGCTGCCGATCAGCAGAACGCCAACGAGGGCAGAAAAAATACGCATCAGCATTTGTCCGGTTTCAATCACAGCGCAAGATAGCAGATCGAAGCAGATGTCTCGGCAAGCTGCAATTGCCTGATCATTCCGTCATAGCGATGGCTTTTGATCGGTCAGGGGCGTAAGTCCTTCAGGGCCTCATCGAGCCGCTCCAGTGATTCGACTTCGTCCTGAATCAAATTGCGCAGCGTCGCACGAACGAAGAAGTTCTCTAGGGCGAGGTTCTGGAACAGTGGGTCCCGGTGCATGCCCGCCCAGTCGCAGAAATGCTTGATTTGCGGCCACCTCCCGTCGAACTCTGTGATCCTTGCTTGCAGGAGCTCGGGATGGGTCTCGCGTAATGGATTGACCGTCAAACGACTGAAAGCGACGAGTTCTCGCGCCCTATCGCGCGCCGAGACGGCCCCTACAATAAGAGTTCGCAACCCATCCTCCGAGATTTTTTCCAGCGCGCCGGTCTGACCGATTTCATCGAGCATTGGAATCTGGGCTGGAGCCCAGAGAACGGCGTGGCTGCCGTCGATTCTTCCACACAGGTCGTCGTTGAACGCAACGTGTTCGGCGCTGTCTGCCAGCAGGCCAATAGCCGCCAGTGCTTCGACATTCGCCGATTCGTTGACGAGCTCTTCGCGCTTGTCGCTGAGCGCACTACCGACTTCAGCCGCGAGACGCGCGATCAGCTTCCGTTCCTGCTCGTGCTCGATCCTGCTTTCGTTCCACGCGTTGATCTGGAAACCAATCACCACCCCGGCGATCACGATCACGAACTCAACGCCGGCCGCCAGCCAGTTCTGCTCCTTTAGCGCACGGGAGATGTTGTCGAGGATCATTTCAGTCGCTCGTCAATTTCTGCCAATGCTGCCGACAGATCACCAATCGCTTTTTCCATTGACGGAAAGACAAAATACTCGAGCGCGCTAAGTCGACCCGTGTTGTTGACCAAATCATTTCGGAATCCATTGTTTGCGCGCATGGCCTCCAAGTCGCATTCGGCTCGGAAACTCATGTCTGCCGAATCAACCCCGTCGCGGACCTCTACCCATCGCTTGATGAGTTGAGGATAGCGTGACGGAAGCAAGTTAGGCGAGCGAACGGTGGACTGATAAGCCGCCCGGGCCTGCCGACGGGCCTGCAGAAATGTCGCTATCGCTTCATCCAGCGCTCGGTCTGTGATCAGTTCGCGCTGTCCTGAAGAGATGATCTGATCAATCGCCGGC
>CAZIMY010000352.1:0-1865 GCA_964540315.1 uncultured Wenzhouxiangella sp. | reverse complement strand
TCAGCAACGCGCTTCCACTCCCTAGCACTCACGTAGTACTCAGTGACAACCACAATCCGAGTCTTCTTTACAGGTTTCAGCTGTTTGTAAGGATTCTGGATGGTATGGACAACGGGCTCGTGGCCGGGATTTTCATCGACAAGGATGGCGTAGAAGTCTTCTTCCATTTTCTCAGCCATCTGCCACTGCATCTCGCCAAATGAAAAGCCTTTGCCGTTGACCAGCTTGACCTCGTTTGCGCAAAGGGGCTGATCAGTTTTACTGATCCCGTAGTCATAGCCGACCTGGTCGCGGGTGCGATCGATAAGCTTGCCAGGGCGCGGCAGACTGCACTGTTCATGGAATCGCTCAAAGATCTTTTCAGCACGATGGCCAGAAGCGCCGCGCTGTTGTCCGCGACGTTTCTGGCAGGCAGGGCGCACCTGCTGCTCATTGGTGCCCTTGATCAGTGGCAGGATACTGGGAGAATGAACCCGCGGACCCTCGGACAAATCGATGGCTTGCCAGCGATTCTTGAGCATCGCCACCAAAGGCTTTTTGGCAGTGGAAAGATTGCGGTAACGCGGGTGATCGGTCTTGGCCAATAAGCGCCGGTGGGTCTTGAGGGCCATCATGATCCGGGCAAACAGAATCGCTTGGCCCTCAGCACCCCGGTTTTTCTGATTGGTCCAGCGAATGGAGCGAGTAATGACGCCGGCCAGATCACTGCCGCGTTCGCAATGATGCGCCCAGTGTCCAGCAGCGACGTCTTTCCAGATGCGGATGTTCTTTGGGTCTTGCGCCAGACTTACCAAAGCGGCGGCCAGAGCGCCGGGTGCGGCCAGCTCTGCCGGGAGCTTGATCTGCTCCAAGAGCATGGTGGCTTTGGGCAAGAACTGTTTGTCGAACGCATAGTGCTCGGTGCTCTGGACGCGCTGGGCCATCTGGACTGCCTGGTCGAGATCGTTGGCATGCTCGATCACGGTTGGTGTCCAAAGCGGAATGCGACCCCTCAGTACGCTCTTATCACGAAATCCGTCCGTTTTTCTTTTCAGACCCTTTCGCTTGCGCACGCGCTCCAAAGCCTCAGGGATATCGACCGGTGACGGCGCATCACTCAGCCAGACCGCTTTGCCGGCTAGACGTCCCTCGTTCCAGGCCCCGAACGCGGCCAATCCGGCCTGAAACAGGAAATGCAGGTATTCCGGTGTCTGTGTGATGCCCTCAGAGCCACAGTGACGGTCGATCCATTGCAGCAACCAGCCGACCGGATCCAGCTCTCCGGACTTTCGCCTTGACCACTGGTTGCGATTGACGCGCTCCCAGAACTCGATGCCGGCTGGCTCTTGTCCCAAGGTCACGAGCGCCGCACCCAACACGCCGCTGAGAAACACCGCCGGCTTGGGCTTGATGCCATCCAGCAATTCAATCTCCGTGGCATAGATCCCCCAACCGGAATCCAAAGTCGCCGGCACTTGCTCCCCCTCCCAGGTCCGGTGAATCCCGCGAACGGCCAGGGTCAGACCCTTCAAGATGTGGCCCTTGCGGAACAGCTTGCTTGAATACTCAGTCTGCCTGGACATCGGTGTCCTCCAAGGTAGGGGTAGGAACTGTCTGGCGATCATCCCGCGCTGCGGTGTCGAGTGCTGTCAGCTTCGAGGCGCCCTGCTTCGCCCAATCTCTTGGTTGTCGCCGGCTCGGGTCACAGCAGACCGCGGTTGGGACCGGCTCCCAGTAGGGCAGCGGCATCTTCAGGTGGCAGGCCATGTTGGTCGGGATGTCGAGGTTCAGCAGCGCCTCGGTGTTTTGAAAACGGCTCACGTGATCCCATAGACGCAGCTCCAGCTCCACCATCAACGTGTTATCTGCCCTGTGGTTCGCAATAT
>CAZIMY010000351.1:0-1867 GCA_964540315.1 uncultured Wenzhouxiangella sp. | reverse complement strand
AAGGTGCCCCAAGCGCTAGAGTGCAGGCCGCCTCTGAGATTTCACCTCGGGACGCTTTCGCCTCTTCCAACGAGAAAACATAGGGCGTGGCGGCTTTGATTGAGCCATCGGCGCTTGCTCCGGCGGACTCTGCGGTCAGCATAAGGCCGGTGGCCGCAGTAATAAATAGGCCGATGAGTTTTTCGTTAATACTAGGTGCAGGCATCATGCCGTCTACTCCAGGCTGTCATCTATTGGCTCAATCTATTGGCTCAAATCTGTCATCGAACAGAGAATCCGCTCGATCTGTGCACACCACATCGACGGTCGTGATGTTTTCACTCACCGTGCCAATGGCGTTGCTGACCTCGCAGAACTGGGGCGGGCGGATGGGTTGGGACGCCACTTCGACCGTGTAGTCACTCCCGTCGCTCAGTGCGGTTGCGAAAACGAACGGGCCGTTGGCAAAGATCGGCAGCGGTTCGCTGTCGTTCAGGAGCAGCACCAGGCCTTCGCCGGTCAGACCGGTGGTCTCTCCACCGACGGTAAAGTTAAGGCCTTCGACCTCGAAGGGGCCCAGATCAATCGCGGCGATACCGTCGCCGGAACCGTCCTGGAATCGGGGATTGCCATCCAGATCGAAAAAGATCTCACCTTCGATCGGGATCGGAGGTGGGTTGTTGTTACTGAACCGGGGGTTGACCCGCGCAGAACCCGTGCCTCGATCGATGACCGGGCTATCGGATTGGACCCGGAGTTCACCGGCTTCCGTGGGCGCAGACACTGGGTCCACGGGATTCAGAAAAAGTGGATCATTAGCGCTGATCGTGCCGTCGAAATTACCCTCGCCCGCGGGGTTGATGCCCTGAATCAAGCTGTGCGAGGCCTCGAAGCGCGTAGCACCCGGCCCGCCATAATTAGAGTCGACCGTACCGAGACCTGAGGAATCCTGGTTGTTCCACAGGATCGAGTTGTTGATCAGCATCGTGCCCTGCTCGGGCTGCACGTGGAAGACGCCTCCGCCGATGCCGCCGGCCCGGTTCCCGCTCAAGACCGTATTGGTCAGGACCGTGGTTCCGCCGATGCTCGAGGCATGATTGAAGTAATACGCGCCGCCGTCGAGTGTCGCCAGATTTCCGCTGAATTGGCTGTTGACGAACGCTGCGTTTGCTCGAGTGCCAAAGGTACCTCCCCCAAGTGCGGATTGATTCCCAGTGATCAGTACGTTACGAAACTCGGCAGCGGCCAGAAACATGTTGATTCCGCCGCCTCCACTGTCCGCTTCGTTCCCGCCAATGACAGCGCCGTCGATGAAACTCGGTGCTCGGACGATGCGCAAACCACCACCGAAATCAGCGAAATTGTTGATGAAATGCACGTCCCGCATCTGGATCGCAGGGATCCCTCCACCCGCGCTGTTTTCAATGTAGGCGCCTCCTCCTGCCCCGCTGCTACGAGTACGATTGCCCTGAATCTGCAGTCGAGCGAGATTGACCGCGCTGTTGACCAGATGCAGCCCAGCGCCGTTCCGCATGTTGAACGTGCCGTCGACCAGGCCACTGAGGTTTGCCAGGCCACCAGTGATGTAGAAGCCATCGAGTCGCGCGCTCTCGTCCACGTCCTGCGCTCGGACCACGTGCAGGGAATTGTCGCCGACGATGTCATCGAAGTGTTCAGTGACACCGATTGCATTGACGATGTCGTTGCCGTCGATATCGCCGCTGAGCACCGTAGGGTTGGCTCGCCAGTCACGGGCCTCTAGAACACTCTCGCTGCCGACGAAACCACCATAGAGCTCGACGTTACTGATCAGCTCGAAAGCTTCATATCGTGGATTTCCGGTCGGCGTGATGCCGTCAATCGGCTTGTAGATCCCGTTGGCGACCCA
>CAZIMY010000350.1:0-1884 GCA_964540315.1 uncultured Wenzhouxiangella sp. | reverse complement strand
CTGGCCGCTGCGCACGGACTGGAGCCGGAGCACTATCATCGTCCTCGGCTGGTGGAGCTGCTCAGGCAGCTCGAACGAACGCTGCCCACGGAAGTCGATAGTGGACTCCGGATCGATATCGAATTGCTGGCCTCTGACGCGCTGCTGGCGCTGGCCGATCATCTCGCCCATGGCCGGATCGATCCCGAGACCATCGATCCCGAATGGTTCATGACGCGCGAGCCGACCGCTCTGCTCGACCGGCTGGCCGAGGCCGCGCGCGTCGAGAACCTGGGAATTCGCGGCATCCTGGAAACGCTGTTGCCGGCTCATCCGGACTACCGGGCGCTGGTTGACCGCCTGGCGGTGGTGCGCGGGCTGGCCAATGAAGGCAACTGGGCGACGATCGAAAGCGGCAGCCTGCTGCGTCGCGGTGAGACCGACCCGCGCACCGGCTTGATTCGCCGGCGGCTGACAAGTCTCGGCGATCTCGTTGCAGACGCCTATCCCGCTCCGGACGAGACAGCACACATCTACGACGCCGAACTGGAACAGGCCCTGATCCGCTTCCAGGAACGCCACGGTCTGATCGGCGACGGCGTTGTGGGTCCGCGGACTCTGGCGGCGCTGAACACACCGCCGGCGGCGCGCGCCGATCAGCTGCGCGCCAATCTCGAACGCTGGCGCTGGCTGCCGCGCTCGCTCGGCGACGAATACATCATCGTCAACATTGCCGGATTCGACATGAAACTGGTCAGCGGCGGCGAGACCGTCATGCGCCAGCGCGTGGTGGTCGGCAAGCCTTACAGGCGCACGCCGGTGTTTACCGGTCGGATGACCTACCTGGTGCTGAACCCTTCGTGGGAGGTGCCCTACAACCTCGCGGTGCAGGACCAGCTGCCGAAGATTCGCGAGAACCTGGGCTACCTGAGCGAGATGGGCTTCAGCGTGCTGCAGGGCTGGGGCGTGGACGAGCGGCGAATCGACCCGGCCGAGATCGACTGGTCGGCACTGTCGCCGCGCAACTTTCCGTACCGCCTGCGTCAAGCGCCGGGTCCGAACAATGCGCTGGGCCAGGTCAAGTTCATGTTTCCCAACAGCCACAACGTCTACCTGCACGACACGCCGAGCCGCGGCCTGTTCAGTCTCGAGAACCGGGCGCTGAGCTCTGGCTGCATTCGGCTGGAACAACCCGATCGCCTGACGCAGTGGCTTCTCGACGAACGCGGCTCAATCATGACGCCGGAGCGCCTCCAGGCCATCATCGCCAGCGGCAAGGAAACCACGGTGAAGCTGGACCGGCCGATCGCGGTCCACCTTCTCTACTGGACCGCATGGGTCGACGGCAACGGCGTCGTGCATTATCGGGACGACGTTTACCAGCGCGACCGACGCCTGCTGGAAGCACTCGAAGACGACTTTCCCCAGGCCGGCCCGTAGTGGTCGCTGCAGATACGGCCAACTTCAGTCCCGGGACGACCTGACCTTGAAGAACCTCGTGCTCTTGCTTGTTGCTTTTCTGTGCCTCGGTCCGCTGCCGGGCCGAGCCGACCTGCCGGCAAATGAATTCGACCCGGGCACGCTCGGCTACGACTTGAGTTTCAACGGCACCCTGATTCACTGGAATCAGTTTGCCGTCTTCGTCATGCCCGACCAGACAAGCGATCTCATGGTGCATCTGGATCCGACGCAACCCGTTGCCGTGACCGTCAGCGCCGGTCGGCTGGCCCAGGTCGAACCGGGGCACTGGCAGTGGACCGCACCGGTCGAACCGGGTCCGCAGCGCCTTGTCGTCCAGCCTCCCGCCGGCGGGACCGCAACCCTGCATGTGATCGTTCAGGTGCCGGCAAGCCGGGTGTCGGACGGCCACCTCAGCGGCTACCGCATCGACAACTACCCTGAATG
>CAZIMY010000349.1:0-1889 GCA_964540315.1 uncultured Wenzhouxiangella sp. | reverse complement strand
TTCCTGCACCAACTCGCGCTTGCCGGACCTTCGGGCCGCGGCCGACGTCATGCGAGGCCGGTCGGTGGCCGACGGGGTCCGCATGCTGGTCGTGCCGGGCTCCGAGCAGATCAAGCGCCAGGCCGAGGCCGAGGGCCTGGATCATGTCTTCGCCGCGGCGGGTGCGGAATGGCGCGAGGCGGGTTGCTCGATGTGTATTGCCATGAACGGCCACCAGGTCGGGCCCGGGCAAACCGCGGTCAGTACCTCCAACCGCAACTTCGAGGGCCGTCAAGGCCCCGGCAGCCGGACCTTTCTGGCCAGTCCAGCCACCGCCGCAGCGTGCGCTGTCGCCGGTCATATCACCTCACCGGACCGGCTCGCGGCACCGGTCGAGCCGATGATCTGCGTGCCCAAGCCGCGCGCAATGGGGGTGCGGGCATGAGGCCGATGGAGCAGCTGACCTCGACCACGCTGGTGCTGTCTGAATCGAACATCGACACCGACCAGATCATTCCGGCCCGCTTTCTGACCACCACCAGTCGCGAGGGTCTTGCCGGAGCCGCGTTCGCCGACTGGCGCTTTGCTGCCGACGGCTCGGAGAAACCGGACTGCGTGCTCAACCAGCCCGAAGCGCGCGAGCGGGAAGTCCTGGTCGCTGGCGAGAACTTTGGCTGCGGCTCATCGCGCGAGCACGCGGTCTGGGCCTTAAGCCAATTCGGCTTTCGCGTCGTGATCAGCTCTAAAGTGGCCGATATTTTTCGCGCCAACGCGCTCAAGAACGGACTGCTGGCAATTGAGATTGATGAGGATACGCATGCATGGTTGCTGGAAAACGCGGGCGCATCGGTAACCGTCGATGTGGAGGCCTGCACGCTGACGCTGGATGGTGGCCGCCAGATCGGCTTCGAGCTTGACCCCTTCGCCCGGACCTGTCTGCTGGAAGGCGTCGACGCATTGGGCTACCTGCTCGCCCAGGACGAGGCCATCGCGGCCTACGAGCGGTCTCGGGAGGCAGCCTGATGCAGGCCAGAATTGTTTTGTTGCCCGGCGACGGCATCGGCCCGGAGATCATGGCCGAGGCCGAGGCGGCGCTGGGCGAAATCGCCGCTGCCGGTGGCCACCGTTTTGACCTGGTGCGCCGGCCCATTGGCGGCGCTGCCGTCGACGCGCTGGGCTGTCCGCTGCCGTCAGAGACGCTGACCAGCTGCCGCCAGGCCGACGCGATCTTGCTGGGAGCGGTTGGCGGACCGCAATGGGACAAGGTCGATAGCAAAAACCGCCCCGAACAGGGCCTGCTCGGGCTGCGCTCGGGCCTGGGTCTGTTTGCCAACCTGCGGCCCGTCACCCCGCATCCGGCATTGTTTTCTGCCAGTCCCCTGAAGGCTGAAAAACTTCAGGGCGTGGACTTGATGGTGGTGCGCGAGCTCACCGGTGGCCTGTACTTTGGTCGCAAGCTCGAGCTGCCCGACCAGGCTGAAGACGTTTGTCGTTATTCGGTCGCTGAGATCGAGCGGGTCGTTCGCCGGGCGGGCGATCTTGCGCGACAAAGGCGCGGAAAGCTGACCCTGGTCGACAAGGCCAACGTGCTGGCGACCTCGCGGCTGTGGCGGCGGGTGAGCGAAGAGATCGTGCGGGCCGAATACAGCGACCTGGACTACGAGGTGGTGCTGGTTGACGCCATGGCCATGCACCTGCTCTCGCGTCCGGCCGACTTCGATGTGATCGTCACCGAAAACCTGTTCGGCGACATCCTGACTGACGAGGCCGCCATGCTGGCCGGCTCCATGGGCCTGCTGCCGTCGGCTTCGCTGGGCGAAGGCAGCCGGGGCCTGTATGAACCCATCCACGGTTCTGCGCCCGACATCGCCGGCCGCGAGCTGGCCAACCCCATGGGCATGCTGCTGTCG
>CAZIMY010000348.1:0-1891 GCA_964540315.1 uncultured Wenzhouxiangella sp. | reverse complement strand
ACCGAATCGGTGCTGCACTTATCGCGCTCGCGGCCTGTCCGGCCTATGCCGCCTCGATCCAAGTGAGTTCGTCATCACCCATAGAGGGCAACTTCAGTCTTGAGGTGAATGCCGCTGGTGCCGGCGTGGCCTATGTCGAGCAAAGCGGACTTTCATTGGGTCGATTCGAGATTGGCTTCGACGCCGACTTTAGCGACCTTAGCAGCCAGAGTGATCGCCCGGCCGCGGTGCTGTCGTTTCTGGATTTCTCGGCAGAAAGGCGCCTCTGGTTTCAGCTGCGCGTGCTGCCTGACGCTGTCTTGTTCAGCGACGGGCTGGAGACCTCTAGCGCCAGCATTTACGGCAGTCAGCTATCTGCGGGCGCGCACTCCTACTTGTTGTCGATCGACATCCCGATGAACAGCGTCGAATTTCGCATCGACAACGTTTTGGTGGCCAGCTTCAGCCGGGACTTTGGCACTACCACCCAACTGGAACGACTGCGCTTTGGTTTGACCGGCGGCGGCGCCGACTCGGGCGTGATGCTGTTGGACAACTTCAGCGTCACCGTGCCAGGGGCAACGCAGCCTACGTTCTTCGACGATTTTGAAACCGGCGATACCTCGATGTGGCCAGTCGCTGTGCCTTGAGTTCAGAATTGCCGGCGGGAAAACTGTCCAAAGCGGAGCGAGGCACGAGCTACGATTGCAGCCTGGGACTTGACCTTGCAGTGTTCGCGGCCACCGCAATGTCGCGCGCATTCTGATCGCGTATTTGGTCAGCACGATCGCGGAATCGACCCACCACGAAGTTGCCGAAGCGCTTGGAATGAAGCTTTTAATTCCGGTAGCTGCCGGTGTTCGTAGATTGGAGCGCCGAGTTGTTCAGAGTTTCCCAAACTTTTCTCCTAAGACATATTTTCTCCTTGATCAAGACCGACCAACTTCAAGGCCCAGGAAAATGACCCGTGAGTAGGCAAAGCAGTTCGTCATCAGACACGGTCGCGGGGTTGCCCGGATCATAGCTGGCGGAGAAATCCCGGCCTTGGAGGTGGGTTGGAATCACGGGCGATTGATAACGGACGTATTCGAAGCGAGCGAGCAGGTCTGGCTGTCCATCGGTGATGACCGTGTTGTTGTGACCGAATTGATCAGATGGCCAGTAGGGGCCGTTGATGTTGTTCCAGTCAGTGTAGGTGGTCAGCCCCACTTGCAGTTCATCCGGCAAATCGGACCGGTTGTAGCGTCGATGGATCTCCCAGTCGGCCGCACCCGGATCGCGCCTGAGCAGAATGAAGTGCTCCTGTTCCAGACGGGCGGCTGATAGTTCAAAAGTGGGCACCGCTGCGCAGCCAGGCCCGCAGGCCGTGCTGATATCCAGGACGGAGACGCTGTCTTGAGTCGTTTTGACCTCGTACTGATACACGCCTGGAGCGTCAGCGCTGCCGGCGCTGAGGAAGACGTAATTTTCACCGCCCGGCATCCACTCATCCGGACTGTTGATCCCGCGCGGCGCACGCAGAAAAAGACCCGCCAGAGAAAACAGACGGCCAGGCGCACCGGTCTCGGTGCGGTTGCTGGCCGTGAAACGCGTGGACACCACGAAATCTCCCTGAATCGGCTTGAAGGCCAGCACGCCACGCAGGTCTTCGAACCAGGCGTTTGTGTAAGGCAGCATCATCAGCTCACCATCACTGATTTCAAACTGCTCGAGCTGATCACCCGGCCAGCCTTCATGGGACCATACGCGTTCCCAATCGGTGAGAGAGATTTGATCGTCAAACTCGTCTGAGAGGGCGATCAAAGGGTCAGTCAAAGGTACTTCAAAGCCATCTGCAAATACTGGACAGGAATAAGACCTGGTCGACGCACAAGTCGTCAACAAAAGTGCAAGTATCGGGTAGCTACATCGG
>CAZIMY010000347.1:0-1894 GCA_964540315.1 uncultured Wenzhouxiangella sp. | reverse complement strand
GCAGCTGGTTCATTTCATTAATCTCAGGGTCATCATTCAGGTCGTCTTGAAGACGCAAGCCGCGCGCTTGCTCTCCAACGCCCGAACTCCATGCAATCCGATCTGGATTCGGATGGGCCTGGATGGCACCCGACGCGCTTAGAATCATCGGGGTCACGCCAGGTTCATCGAGCTGGATAAAGCGATCCAGAAAGTCAGTGACATCAATACCCGTGCCTGCCAAACCGATCTTGCGTCCCTCGTCGTCATAGACGACTACATTGAGCCAGACGCGAGTTACGTCGAGAGTTTGATCGATATTGACGTTGATGTTGTAAGCATCAGTCTCGGCGAGAGTGTCAAAAAACCAGCTGTCTTCAGGGGAATCCTCATCCAGAACGTAGCGTGGCGCTTCGCTGTCAGGCCTATCCGGATCGTTGAGATAATAATTATTGCTCAACGCCGAAATCAGAAAGTAATTGTTTCCGAGGAACGCTTCTTGGTAATCACGAGCCTCGCGAAAAAAAGCCTGGCGTGCTTTTTCATCCTGCTCGTCGAGCAGCATGGCGCGAGCAACGGACGATTCAGCCAGACGCTGTGAGAGCGCGAGATCTCGCGAGACCGGCGCCAGAATTCTCTGGCGGCTTAACTGCGTGAAATTCTCGGCAAAGCTTTCGCTGAATTGTGTTCGGGCCCCGTCCAGAACACGGTTTCCGACCAGTAGCGCCAATATAAGGACGACAACCCAAGCCAGCGCCAGGGCAGCCAAGGCCTTCGTGCGTAAGCCGGATGCATTGAGGATCGCCATTTGCTAGTCCATTATCGGTGGCGCTTGCAACGCTTGCTGACCAGGAAGCATACTTGCAGCCTTGAATTGCCAGCAAATTAACAATATCAGCCTTTATGGTCTTCCGCAATGCACAAACCGATTGGTCGAGGCCTGCTGAGATCTAAAAATGCTCTATCTGACCAACCCGTGAAGTTGATTATGAAAATTTTTGGACGATCCACCCTGCTTGTACTTGGCCTGTTGATTCATCCATCTGTTCACGCGCAGCAATGGCAAGACAACAGCGTGACCTGGCTGTATGGGGATGGGTTCAAGGTTCAGCCAGAACGGCAGGTCACCCTGACGGCAGAGCATGTTTCAGACTGGATCTGGGGTGACCTATTCGCATTTGCCGATTACACGCTTTTCCAGGGTGAGACTGACGACTTTGTTGGCAATAGCACTTGGTATGCTGAAATCAGCCCGCGGGTCAGCATCAGCTGGCTCTCTGGCAAAGCATTTAGCTTTGGCCCGGTTCAGGACGTTTTTCTGGCGGGAACGGCAGAGACCGGTGAGGGGGACGTAGAAAGCTGGCTGCTGGGACCTGCACTGAGTTTTGATCTCCCTGGTTTCGATTACTTCCAGCTCAATTTTTATCGCCGCTGGCCCAACGGCAGAGAGTATGGCGAAAGCTGGCAGCTGACACCCGTCTGGTCGCTCACGATTCCCGTCGCCGGTTCTGATTTTGTCTTCGACGGGTTCATTGATTGGGTCATCAAGACCGATGGCGATTATCGGAGCAATTTTCACTTCAATCCGCAGTTCAAGTACGATCTTGGCAAGCGTTTTGGCTGGCGGTCCAAACAACTGATGGTCGGAGCGGAATACAGTTTTTGGTCCAACCGATTCGGCATAAAAGATTCACCGCAATTCGGCACAAATCAGCATGCGGTATCACTTTTGGTCAAATCGCATCTTTAAGGCGCAGTGCCTGCTGACGATGGGGGATAGCGACAGCAATCCCCTGTTCCTCAAAGACTGCCGTCGACCTTCAGACGGCGGTAACCATCTAAGACAAAGGCGGCACTGAAGATCGACCCACTGTCACCCCTGCTAAACTTGGTTCTGTCGCAATCTTTCGGATCA
>CAZIMY010000346.1:0-1897 GCA_964540315.1 uncultured Wenzhouxiangella sp. | reverse complement strand
GACGGCCCCGGCATCCGCCAGCGCTTCGAGATCATCGAGGGTCGGATCTTCGAGCCGGGCCGCAAGGAGCTGATCGCCGGCGTCGGGGCCGCCGATCAATTCGTCGGACTCGAGGTCGGCAATACGCTCGAATTCGGCACCGAGCGCTGGGATGTGGTCGGTCTGTTCGAGACCGGGGGCGCCGCCGATTCCGAGCTCTGGACCGCCGCCCCGGTCCTCCAGGGAGCCTATCGGCGCGGCAACAGTTTCTCGGTGGTCTACGGCAGGCTTGCCTCGGTCGATGATTTTCAGGCCTTCAAGGACGACCTCACCACCAACCCGCAGCTGTCGGTGCGGGTCGAGCGCGAGGCAGACTACTTCGCCGAGCAGTCTGAGGCCCTGTCGACCTTCATCGAGAGCGTGGGCTACGGGATTGCGATCCTGATGGCGCTGGGCGCCCTGTTCGGCGCCCTTAACACCATGTACACCGCGGTGTCCGACCGCGCGCGCGAGATCGCGACGCTGCGTGCGATCGGCTTCCAACCCGGCGCCGTGGTCTTCTCGGTGATGGCCGAAGCCATGCTGCTGGCGCTGATCGGCGGTGTGATCGGCGCTGGTGCAGCCTGGCTGCTGTTCAATGGCTTCACCGTCTCGACCCTGAGCTTTTCGAGCTTCAGCCAGGTCGTCTTCGCCTTTGCTGTAACGCCTGAACTGATGCTCCAGGGCTTGCTGATCGCGATGGTCATCGGGCTGATCGGCGGACTCGCCCCCGCTGTGCGCGCAGCGCGCACGCCGATCGTTGCCGGGCTGCGCGACTGAGCGTCTGCCTGCTTCCGGCCGCGAGCCGTCAGGGATCCTGCGGAAGCAGAACGCGCCTGCGCGTACCTCTGATTTCCTCATTGACCACTGCATCACCCATCGACGCGAGACGATCGCGTCGCGCCAGGTATCTACCGGGATCCACGTCGGTGACCAGACCTTCAACCAGGCGGGCGTAGCTGACGCGATCGGTCACTCGATCCACTCTGGCGCGCGCGACCTGCGATTCCACCCGACCCAGACTTTCGCCCGAGTAGGGATCGAACAATTCCTCTCCGAGCTCGAAGATCTGCAGCATCATGCCGGCCTTCAACTGTGAGCCGCCCTGATTCAGGATCACCTGATCCCCGATCCGCTCGATCAGGCGCAGCGGATAGATGGCGCTGATCGCTTGTTCGGAAATCCGGTCGGCCACCGTCGACCAGACCGCCTGTCGAAATGCCGCACGCCCGGTCGCTTCCGACGGAGCGTCGAAGATCGCCTCAGCCGGGATGGTCATGGTGTTCGCCCAGTGCACCTGCCGTGTTGCAGGCGAGAGGATTCGCAGCTCGACAACGACGGAGCCTTCGGTCGCCAGACTCGATTCACCGGTCATCTGGCTGACCCGGTTGAACGCGTCGATATCCATTCCTTCGATATGTCCGATGACCACGTAGTCCGAACCCAGCGTCGCGCCGAGTCGGGCTTTTTCGCTGGCCGGCACGGACGGATCGGCGAGCAGACGACGCTCATCGAGAATGGCCTCGGTGCGCTCTCGCTCCAGAACGGCAAAGCGTCGGGTCTGCGTCATTGATTGCACCACCGCGCGCGTCAGCTGATCTGCAGCGTCTCCCGAGTCAATCGGCGCCCCGAACAGACGAAGACCGAAGTCGGCCTCGAACGGATAGACCGCCAGACGTCGACGCGTCTCGTGCGTTCGCATGCCCGGTCCCTTGAACACCGGAAGATCCACCAGCAGGCGCACGGCAAGGCCAGGGTTGCGGTCGCTGGTCGATAGAATTCGATAGCCGCTGATGTAGCCCTGGCTGCTTGCGCTGACCCGACCGGTCTGATCAGCGCTGAGCGTCAGCGAGTTCCTGCTGCCGTCCTCTTCGATGAA
>CAZIMY010000345.1:0-1898 GCA_964540315.1 uncultured Wenzhouxiangella sp. | reverse complement strand
CAAATTCCCTTTCTGGGGAATATTGTTGAAGAAAAGCGTATTGTTCAGAGCTTCCTTAATTGTCCGAGTGTCCACATGTGTGTGCGAACGTGCGTTTTCATCCAGGTCGCTGAAGCCTGATCTGCCAGTACAAGCTCGACACTAGGCCAGCGGATAGACAGCGGGCGAGACGTCGCAGATGACACTTGCGGTGCTACCACCATCAGGCCGTTACCTTGTTCTAACTCGCGCAGCGTCTTGCGACGGTTCCAGAATGTTTTAGTTATCAGGTCATGACACTGGCAAAACCGAGTCACCGACTCGTCGCTGACCTTTTGCTGCTCAATGAGTGATCGCCACTGCTCAAGCTTGAGATAGGGGCTGCTCATACCTGTGCTCCATCTTCGAAAACTGATGGAGTCAGAATATTGATTAGCAGCGCATTGAGAGGGGTGGAGGTTCGTTGGCGCTTACGCCCAACCTATGGGTGACCCATTGGCTTTGATGACTGGTTACCCATAGCGTTACTCCTTCGGTTGTCGCGCCAACTGTTTAATAGTAAGCTCAGTATGATCTGGCAGTCCGCTAGCTAATTTAGCAATTTTCGACGAACCGGAGAGCAAGCGATGTATACCAAACTGACGCAGTTGGTTCTGGCCACCTTCTTTGGAACAGGGCTACTGGCCTCAGCTGTGGCGCAGACCATCGAATTCGAAGGCTTTCCTCAAGGCGCGTTTGGCAACGGAGTCGTAAACATCGAGGACGGCTTCGAGTTGGAGAATATCGCCGGCTCTGCCTGGGGCATCGATGGATCAGGCAATCCGGATCAGGCATTGTGGGTCGGGTGGGCGAATCCCGTCGTAGTCGGGGATATCTTTTCGATCCGCCGGGTCGATGGAGCACAGTTTCTCTTTGCCAGCATGGACCACCGATCAAGCGGAAGCCTCAGTGATGGGATTGACCTGGTGGGTCTGGTTAACGGGACCGTCGTCGACTCGATAGGGAATTTCACTCGAGACTCGGCAGCCTGGGAAACCCTCGCACCGGTCTTCGACATTGCGGTCGATGAAGTCCGCTTCGTCGCCTCTTCGATCGGATCCGCGGCTTTGGTGCTGGACAACCTGGTCTTCAGCCCATCGCAAGATGAGATATTCAATGATCGATTCGAGGAGTTCACACTCAATCAGGCCGGCGACTGGGCCTGTAATTTGGGTGAAATCTGTCAGGATGTCTTCGAGGTCGAGATTGAGGCTGGATCGGTCGTCCGCATCGATTTGACGGATATCACCGGTTCATCCGATGCCCGAATCGCCGCGTTACGGCCCGGCGCACCGCTTGATGCCGCTAATCGCATTCTGGATAGGCCCAGCGATTTCTCATGTGCCGGACAGGACATGAACGAAAGTGCTCGGTTCATTGCTGACGTTGGAGGAGTCTGGCAGATCGTCATTGGCCGAGACTGGGATCTGAGCGCAGGATCATCTGGCAATTACGGACTTGAAATCCAATCTAACCGAGCGTTTCTGGGTGGGTTGACCTTAGCGCAGAACGACGTCACCAGCCAGGCCGAAAGCATGCTGTGCCGAGGAGAATATCGAATCACGGGCAGCTGGAACTGCAGTGCCAATCAGAGTTGCCAGGACGTTTTCACCCTGGGTCTGGAATCTGGCGCTGAGGTATCACTGTCGGCCACGAATCTGACGGGCAACTCTGTTCCTCGATTTGCACTGCATGCACCCACAGTGCCTCTAGGCGGCCTCAATCTACTGACCAATACCACGGATGATCGGGAATGCGTTGGACAGGATGTTGACGACTCGCCACCGGCCTTCCGCGTCAGAGACACGGGCACCCACACGCTGGCACTGACGCGAGACTGGGGCTCGAGCGCCGGGGCCAGCGGCACGCTCGAGCTGCGA
>CAZIMY010000344.1:0-1899 GCA_964540315.1 uncultured Wenzhouxiangella sp. | reverse complement strand
TGCGGCTTTTCCGACTGAAACGCGCTCCACGCAGAATTATTCAGAGGCTCCTTAATGAAAGCTAGCCTGCCTGCTCTTCGACGGCGCCTTCGGATTTTTCCTCATCGGTGGCTTCGCGAACGCCTTTGACGGCGACCTTGAAGTTAAGCACCTGACCGGCCAGCATATGGTTGCCGTCGATCTTGACGGTGTCTTCGCCGATCTCGCGAACCAAAACGGTCATCGGTCCGGCCGAGGACTCTGCGCGAAAGCTCATGCCTGGCTCGACCTTTTCCATTCCGTCAAAAGCAGACTTCGGAACGTCCTGAACCAGCTCTTCGCGGTAGGTTCCGTAGGCTTCCTCCGGTTCCACGCTCACCGCCAGCTCATCGCCTTCGGTTTTTCCTTCGATGGCTTTTTCCAGGCCAGGAATGATGTTGCCGTGGCCATGCAGATAGACGAGTGGTTCGCGCCCTTCCGAGGTGTCGATAATCTGGCCGTCGGAGCCGGTGAGGGTGTAATCGATGCTTACGACCGTATTGTCTTTGACTTGCATGCTTCTTCCACTGTTGAATGTGCCGCGCAGGGTAACATGACGCTGGTCTGCAGGCCGCTCCGGGCCATCTGCGCTAACTGCTGGCAATGTCGTTCAGTGCGGCAATCACGGCCCGGGTGTCGGCCGTGATCCGCGATCCGCGCGCGATCAGGTCACCGCCAACCAGGACGGCACAATCCGGTCCCTGCATCCGGGCTGTCAGCGGCGCCTGCTCCAGCGTTTTACCGCCGCCGGTGCAGGGCAGGGCGGGTTTGATGTTGCCCAGAACCTCCGTGAGCGCCCGGCAGGTCGCTGACTCATCGCTTGCCCGGCCGGATTGGATACGCCCGCCGTGTCCAGGGAAAATGCTGATATCCGCTCCGGCAACGCGTGCCAGCGTGCCGAGCAGGACCCGGCTTGCGACCCCCGTTTGTTCGGGCTCGGTCAGTGCGCCGGCCATCGCGGGGTGCGAGAGCCACATCAGCCCGCGCGAGCGTGCCGCGGTGGCTGCGGTTTCCAGGCCCATGATCCAGGTGCATAAGACAACGCCCCCGAGGCCTAACCCGGCAACGATGTCCAGTTGCCGGCTCATATGTTCCCCGCTTCCGGTGACATGGGGGAGATACAAGCAGCGCCGGCCGGTTTCCTGAGCGGCCCGATCAACGGCCTGCGCACAGGCGCTGACGCGCTGTCGGAAGGTATCGATACAGTCTTCAACAAGGTTTTGATCATCTTTGATCAGGTCGCCGCCGCCGCGGGCAAAAGCCAGCGCCTGAGCAGCCAGAACCTCAGGGGAGCTACCTCTGGGTTTGAGAACCGTCATGAGCAAGGCGCGGTTGACAGCCCCGGTCCAGGCACGGATACCGGGCAGGCCGGCCGACGGACCGGGGAGGCGGTCGAGGAGGGCGGCCGGCAGTTCGATGTCGGTTAAACGAATCCGCTGATAAAAAGAGACGTTGCCGTAGAGCAAATGCAGCAGCTGTCCGCTTTGTCCGCTGGCCAGTTCCGCCGGATAGCCGATCACGAGCCGCCACCTGTTGTTGTCGAGCGCGACGACGTCCAGCACCCGACCCAGCATTCGCTCGGCGATGTCATCGGCAATCAGCGCGCGGGTCAACTCCAGGCTCTGCTCGCGAGCGATATTCTCGGCGAGTACCTGCGGGTCCCGGTCTGGGTCAGTGGCCTGGTAAACGGCCTTGATCAGCTCCACGTACAACCCTCCTGTTGATGTGGTCGCAGCTTACAATAACGGCTCAAAGCGACCCAATCACACATCCAGACAGCCATGAGCAGCAAGCAGCGAGTTCTGACCGGCATCACCACCACCGGGACCCCCCACCTGGGCAATTATGTTGGTGCGATTCAGCCGGCTATAGCGGCAAGTA
>CAZIMY010000343.1:0-1909 GCA_964540315.1 uncultured Wenzhouxiangella sp. | reverse complement strand
TACTTGGCGATGAGATCGGCATCAGCCACCGAGTGCCACTCGTCCTGTTCCCAGGACGTGAGCATTTCTTGTTCCTCTTTGGTCAATTTATCTTTCATCTTCAGTCTCCAGATACTTCCTTGTCGCCCTCAGGCTGGGAAACGGAGTGATCAGAGAGAAGCACATCACCTGTGGGGCAGGGCCCAAGCCGGGACCCGTCCGCATGCCATCAAGCGGCTTCGGTTTCGCGCGGTCGGATGTCCCGGGCGATTTCGGCAGCTTCGGCGCTGGCCTGGAATTCTTTAAGGTCATACTGCATCTGCAGGTTGAGCCAGAACTGTGGAGTACTGCTGAAGTAGCGCGCCAGGCGCTCGGCCGTATCCGGCGTAATCCGGCGCCGCTCGCGCACAATTTCATTCATGCGCGTGGTATCCACGCGAAGTGCCCGGGCCAGTGCGTTGACGCTCATCGCCAGCGGTGCCAAATACTCCTCGCGCAGGATTTCCCCCGGATGAACCGGACGCATGCCATTGCCTGTTGTCTGCATATCGCGAATCCTCTAAGCCGCTAGACGAAAGGCCCGGAATCGTCGGTGACAACCGGTGCCCTCAAAAAGCGCTTTGGTGGCCTTGTCGGCGAAAGACTTGATCACTCGGTCAGAATATAGCGTTTGACGTTAAGCGTCAAGCAATAAGGCCTGCCACCGGCTTCACGTCCTCCCAGCACCAGTGCAAAGTTTTTCTCAAGTTACGAGGCCTTGACGACCGGGGCCTCCTCGCTCCGCTTGTCCATCAGGTCTGCGGTTCCATACAATCTTCAGCCATGGAACGCATGATCAACTTGCATGTAGAGAAAGTGCCCGAGGGCGTCTACCTTGCCACCAGCGGTGATTTGCCAGGTCTGGTGGCTCAGGGCCGCACCATTTTAGGAAACTCTTGAAATCGCCCGCGATGTTGGCAAGAAATTGCTAGAAGCGAGCACCGCACTGAAGAGGTAGTGATGAACCCGCGACTGACTGCGCGACTGACTGTGATCGTTGAACGTGAGGAAGATGGCTATGTTTCCTTCTGCCCCGACCTGGATATCGCCAGCCAGGGTGACACGGTTGAAAAGGCCAGAGACAACTTGCGCGAAGCCTTGGAACTGTTTTTCGAGTCTGCCTCCGAGGAAGAGGTTCGTGAGCGTCTCCACGGCGAGATCTATGTCACCCAGCTTGAGATTGCTATTGGGTAAGCTGCGAGTTCTTTCCGGCAGCCAGGTCTGTGCCATTCTGGCGAAGCAAGGTTTTCGTGAGGTTCGACGCCGGGTAGGCACGTTGTCATGAAGTTGAAGCTGCCTGGCACCACGTCCAGATAAATCAGGATCCCGAGTCGTACTTGCCGGCACGGTAATCGTCGTAGGCGGCTTGTGCATCCAGATCCTCAGGCAGCAGACCTGAAATTTCCTGAACCGCTTCGCTGTGCGGATCGCCGCTGTGATCAAGGCCGCGAAACTGCCGATCAACGAGTTCAGTCAGGGTGATGCCGTGCTCTCGAGCGTACTGGCGGGCCGTCTCGATATGCGCTTTGGGCAGACGAATGGTCAACTTTGCGGTTTCGGTTTTCATGGCAAATCCGGATACGGCTGAACCGGCAAAATCATACGGCATGTGAGGGGCTGGGCGCCCGAGGATATGGCAGTGCATAGTTTCGCTCTCCGCGGGGGTGCCTACCTCTCCAAACCCGAGCATAAAACGAGACTGGCGTCACAAGCCCTGATTTTCTTCCGAAAGTTCGGATTTTTTTCTAAAGTTTCCCGGCGGGTGTCCGCTAATGACAGTGAACGCGAGCGATGCGTCCAGCCCCTAGACCCGGATTCGGGTCACCGCAATCAGGAAAAACAGGGGCCTAGAGACCATCGACGCGGACGGGGAACTTAAACCAAGCAGTCT
>CAZIMY010000342.1:0-1919 GCA_964540315.1 uncultured Wenzhouxiangella sp. | reverse complement strand
CCGTTGATGTATCAGGCCGTCTCCGACGGCTTTCTCGGTCCGCGCGATGACATCGAAATGGCCGACACCGACTGGGGTATCGATTTCGAATCCGAGATCGGCGTCATCTGCGACGACATTCCCATGGGCGCCAGCCCGGCCGAGTGCGCCGACCATATCCAGCTGGTCACGATTCTGAACGATGTCTCGCTGCGCAACCTGATTCCCGGAGAGCTGGCCAAGGGCTTCGGCTTCCTCCAGTCCAAACCGCGTTCGGCGCTGGCGCCCGTCGTGGCCACGCCGGACGAGTTGGACGAGGCCTGGGTCGGAGCCAAACTCAACCGCCCGCTGATCACGCATCTGAACGGTGAACTCTTCGGCCGGCCCGAGGCTGGTGAAGACATGCAGTTCAGCTTTGCCGAGCTGCTGGCCCATGCTGCCAGATCCCGTCCGCTGGCCGCCGGCACGATCATGGGATCGGGAACGATTGCCAACCAGGACACCGCCCGCGGTGCCTCGTGCCTGGCCGAAAAGCGGATGCTGGAAATCATTGCCAACGGCAAACCGGAAACGCCCTTCATGCAATTCGGAGACACAGTGCGCATCGACATGACCGACGCCGAAGGCAACAGCTATTTCGGCGCCATCGAGCAGACGGTCAAACCCTACCAGCGCTGAAGTCGCGGGGTCGGAACGAAACACGCTGCGGTGCTGCTGTCGCGCATCACACGCTCGGAAAACGGTTCTTGCGCTCACTGGTAAAGGCCCACCAGACTGTCGGCCTGTCACCGGCCATGAAACGCGTGATCGAGATCATCACGGCCAGGGCGCAGGGATCAACGCACTCGCCCCGTTCGATGCAGAGACGCTGGTAGCGATCCAGCGGGTCGTGTCCGATCAGATCGTCGGGGGCCTCTATTCCGATTCCAGGCATCGGCAATGCATGGGCCGACATTGGGCAGGTCGGTCAGGCGTCTTAGCTGGTCGCGTCGGACTCGATCGGGATGCATCAGCTGTATCGTGGGGTCAGTTCCAGAAGCGTTCGGCGTTGTTCAGGTAGGTTTCGCCGAGCTCGCGTGCACGCTCGATATCCGCCCCTTCAGAGGCCAGATGCAGCGCTTCGAGCTGCTCTTCCATGGCATCGTGCTCCTCGTCGATCCGCTCCAGGGCGTTTTCCAGGGTGTAGGTGAGCTCATGGATGCTGGCCATATCGGCCAGTGAGATCTCATCCTGAGCCAGGATCTCGGCCACTTCTCGGTTCGCCTCGACCAGGTTAGCCAAGGCCTGCTCAAGGGTCTCCGAAGTCAGGCCTTCGAAGTGGTCTGGACGCTCATCCGCCACTGCTGACTGCGCTGTCAACAACACGAGCGAGGCATAAAGCGCCGATATTGAGTTCTTCATTGATCTTTTCTCCAATCATTCACGATGCAGGATTCGGGGACGGCAACTGATCCGGCGTGGGAGTCACGATCCTCTCGCCCAAGATTAGGCTTCATTTTACTAACGAGATCAATGATTCTCGTTTCGCTTCACGCCAACTTCGAGGGTATCGGACACATCGGGACCGACAATCGCGCTCAGTACGGCTCCGCAACGCGCCCTTTCGCTCAAGGGCTGGATGCGTTATCCTGAAAAAATGCTAAACAAATCAGACATATCGGCGTCGCCCATTCCTCCAATCACAAGCGACACGCAGCGTGTAATCGACGCCTATGGCGCTGACATTACCGAGCTCGATCCGATCGGAATGGCTGTCACGGGCATCGATCTGAGCGCTGACAAGCCGCCAGCAGATGTGTTGGAAGCGCTCGAAGAAATCATGGCCCAGCGGGGCTTTCTGGTCTTCAAGCTCAACCAGGCACTCGACCCGGACGACTTCCTGCGCGCCAGCGCCTGGTGGGGCGGCAAACAGCTTCACAGCACGCACGGCGTCCATCCGG
>CAZIMY010000341.1:0-1923 GCA_964540315.1 uncultured Wenzhouxiangella sp. | reverse complement strand
TACCGAAAACCGCGCCGCCTGATCAGGCCGCATCACCCAAAATAGGCCATAGCTCCACACATCACCGCAGCCTGTTCATGAGACAGGCTTGCGGGTTTGGGCATGAGCACGTCTGTCTCACTGAGGCAGATGTGGCTGGCGTTGGCGCCAAAGTTCAGTCCGGCGAGACCGAAGACGTCATCGCCAACGGCAAAGCGGGACACGCCGGGGCCGGTTGCGACGATCTCGCCCGACAGGCAGGTGCCAACGAGGTCATGGCGCGGACGGCGCAGGCCCAGGAACAGCCGGGCGAAGCGGGGGGTGCCGGCCCGCATCATGCCGTCGGCGCGTGACACCGCAGAGGCGCGGATGCGGATCAGGACCTCACCGGGGCCAGGGTTGGGGATCGAGCGGCTGACAGGGGTGAGCACGTTGGGGGCACCGTAGTGTGGAATACTCCATGCGGTGAGAGTGGCAGTCATCGGGGTCGTCCTTCGTTTGAGTTGACGAGGACGGTCTATCGGGTCACATTCAATCCGAAAACTGACCAAAACGAACAGCAGTGGTTCGAATGTGAACCGACCTGATGGATTGGAAATCTCTTCCGGCCTTTCTGGCTGTTGCGCGGGCGGGCTCGCTGCGCGGGGCCGCCGAGCAGACGGGCGGCACGCATGCAACCGTGCGACGGCAGGTCGAGGGGCTGGAGGCACAACTGGGGGCCCAGCTATTCCGACGCAGCGCTGGGGGGCTGGAGTTGTCGGCGGCGGGTCGTAAGCTTCTGCCGCAGGCCCTCGAGGCCGAGGCCTCGTTGCGGCAGGGGTTCAACGCCGTGCGCGGGCTGGACAGCGAGGCGGCGGGTCGCATCCGCCTGTCCGCCGACCCGATGACCGCGCATTTCCTGCTGGCGCCGGTTCTGGGCGAGTTCCTGTCGCTCTATCCCGACATCCACATCGACATGAACCTGTCCTACGCCATCGACTCGATCGAAAAGCTTGAAACCGACGTATCGATCCGCCATGTGCGCGACCTCACCGGCGATGCCGTGGGACGCAAGCTGTTTCCGCTTTCGATCGGTGTCTTCGCCTCGCGCAGCTACATCGATAGGCATCTGCACGATGCCGGGCCGCGCGGCGAGGGCCTGACCTGGCTAGGCTACGGCGAGGTGCCGGAATTGCAGGCGATGATCGCCGCCTCACCGTTTCCGCGCGCGACGGTACGCCATGCCATCCCGGATCCTGCTATGCACATGCACCTTGCCCGCGCCGGGGCGGGGATGACCTTTCTGGCAGCCTGGGTGCAAAGCGTCTTCCCCGAGTTGCAACGGGTGCCGGGCACCGACCTGGACCAGAGCCGCTCGACCTGGGTGCTGATGCACGACGATCTGCGCCGCGTGCAACGGGTGCGGCTGTTCGTCGATTTCCTCTACGAGAGCCTGCTGGAACGGCGCGCCGATTTCATCGGGATCTGATTAAACAATCGCTGCGCCCAGATCGATACCAGTGTGGTTGTAACGGTAAGTATGGCAACTGACGTCAAAGCTGATTTCAGAATCGTCGCTGTGCTTGTGGCGTTGATCAGTGAAGGGTCTGATGCCGGTCCAGCCAGCAGCATCAGGCTTATCCCGAGGTTTTCCAGATAGTCGAAGGCCGCGGCCAGGATTGCGAAATGTCCGCCGATCCGGGTCATCAGTGTCGACCCGAACCTGACGGCACGCCATCGCAGCGTCGATATCAGCGTCAGCGCCAGCAGTGCCGGGTAGAGCGTATCAAGAGGAATTTGCCGCGTGAGATAGTATTGGCGTCCGGCCTCACCGAGCGCTTCCAGCAGAAGCGCGGCGTCCGCCTGTGAATACCCTGCGGGTCGCAGATCGAACGGCAACACCGAAGCGAGATCGCTCAGATATCTGAGCGGTCCCAGCACCATGATGAAATAGATGATCATGGC
>CAZIMY010000340.1:0-1926 GCA_964540315.1 uncultured Wenzhouxiangella sp. | reverse complement strand
TAAATGCTCCGACCAAGGCTCATTTTTCTCAAAAAAGTCCTGAACTACCACATGCAACCAAGCAACTCGATCCTGCGATCCTCTATGAGACGAGAAAATACTACCCCTGCTGAGTAATCCGACACTAGATGAAAATCCTTTTTTATCCCATAGAGAAGCTGCGTGAGAACAGGCTAAGCGCCGAGCTATTTATAACATTGACACGCTCTAAGCGAAGAAATGTTCTTCGTAATCGACTGGCCGAAGGGCAATTTCTGCTAGATGGCCCGCTCGATCAGGAAATACATTTGCGACTTTTGCAGTCAAGGAAATCCTTGGTATCGAAGACTTCATTCACCATAAGCATACTATTGCCGCATTGAAGCTCGCCCGCGCGAATACTGTCCCACTCTATGTGCTTTTCAGATCACCGAACCAAGTAGTTCTTTCCAACGCGCTCTATGCCTCTTCCAGGTCTGCCGAATTTGCGTGGCCTTTCAGTCGAATCAACAGAAAGTCTCAGCTCATCATTGATTATTATCTTTACAGATGGATTCGCTATTACAAGTTCGCGCTTGCTATGGAGGCTGTTGCTTTCTTCAATGCAACAGATGTCTTTCAGTCGCCGGAAGGTCTTGCAGAAAGAATTGCTGGTGATCTAGGAATAGAACCGAAGGTCGATTCTTCAGAGCTATCCAGCAAATACTTTGAAAAAAAGAAGGCACAATCCAGAAGACAGGGCAATGAGGAGGGTGCCGGAATACCGAATTCAACAAAAGAGGAGGCTAAAAGAGATATTGAAAACCTTGTTGCTGGAAGCGTTTATCTTCCTGTGGCAAATGATGTATTTAGCCGCTTACGCCAAGTGGAAGAGTCTTTGATTTCAGAACCTTAAAAGTGCGATCGGCCAGTCCTGTCGTCACGATCTTTAATTTTGTGTATTGTGCTAGAAAAAACTTTCCAAGTGACAGAAACGGTTCGATCCTTTCATGTATGAGTTTATTGGCTCTGTTGAATTTCCAGTGGGTTAAGCATGGGCATGCGGATTGACTGTCCGGAAGTCGAGCTTGCCGGCCAGCAGGAAGATCACCGTTCTGGCGGTGCTCAGCCGGGTGTATCCGCGGGCCTTGCGTTTGGCGGCCTGGAACAAGCCGTTCAATGCCTCAAGGAATCCGTTGGTCTGACGGCTATGCACCCAGGCTGCGATGCCATCGAGGTGACTGCGGACCATGCGAGCCACAGCCTTCATCGGTTCGACCTTCGACCGCATCACATTGGTGCACCACTGGGTCAGCATCCGGCGCACGACATGAACCTGCTTGCGTTGCAGGATTTCTCTGAGCTGCTCGCGGTACAGCCAGGCCCGGGCGGTCCGCAGGCGGGTCAACTGTGAGAGCAGGCCATTGAGTTCGGCTTTGGCTTCCGCTTTGAGGTCACCGGGCGCGCGCAGCAGCTTCCATCGCATCCCCTTCAGGTCGGGGTTGTGCTTCTGCTCTGCCCGCCGGGTCAGGTCGACTGCGCGCGAGGCCTGGGCAATGACATGGAACTTGTCGAAGGTGATCTGGGCATTCGGGAGGTGCTCTCCAACGCCCTTGATGAAGGCCTTGGACATATCGATGCTGCAGGACTCGATAGCCGCCGGATCACCACCATGCGCAGTCAGAAACTCGGCCAGTTGCCCAACGGTGGCCGCATCCTTGCCCTCGGTGACGAAGACTACGGCCCGCTGTTCGGCGTCGGCAGCGAGCATCAGGTAGTCATGGCCGCGTGCCCTGGAGGTCTCGTCGATGGCCAGTTGCCGGACTTCGGACAGATCACGCTGGGTGACCGCGAGGTCGACGTAGCGCTCGCAGATCGCCATGACGCGGTGAACCGACAGTCCGGTCACCCGCGCCACGCCCCGGAAGGGCATTTGCTGGGCGAGCAGCAGTACCAAGGCCTCGAACA
>CAZIMY010000339.1:0-1929 GCA_964540315.1 uncultured Wenzhouxiangella sp. | reverse complement strand
GTCGGATCGGTTCGTTGCAGTCTACGAGGAGTACGCCAAGGCCCCGGAGGTCACGCGTCAGCGTCTGTACCTGCAAGCGCTTGAAAACCTCTATTCGACAACGCCGAAGGTTTTGCTGGACGCGAACTCGTCAAACAACATGCTGTATCTGCCGCTGGACAGGCTTGGTGCAGGCAGCGGGTCACGCAACATGCCGCCGCCCCCGATGATGTCGGTGGGAGAGCGTGAAGGTCAGAACAGTACGGCCACCCAGACCAGAACCCGCCCCGGCCGGGAAGGACGCTAAACCATGCGCATATTGATACCTATTCTGATCATTGCGGGCATTTTCACTGCGCTGCAGAGCGTGTTCATCGTCAACCAGACCGAGTTCGCGATCAAGTTCCGACTCGGTGAGGTCGTACGGGCTGACTATGAGCCTGGCCTGCACTTGAAGACACCCTTCATCAACAACGTGATCAAGTTCGATCGGCGTCTGCAACTGCTGGACATGCAGCCCGAGCAGATGAATACCGCCGAGCAGAAGTACGTCGATGTCGACTACTACATCAAGTGGCAGATCGAAGACCCGCGCGAATTCTATATCTCTACCTCAGGCGGCGATTTCCGAATTGCGCGGACGCATCTGGCGCAGCTGATCCGGGACGATCTCCGCGAGGAATTTGCGCGGCGCTCGCTCAACGAAGTGGTGTCCATTCAGCGGCGCGACATGATGGAAGATCTGCTTCTGCAGGCAAGCCAGAGTGCCCAGCAGTTCGGTATCGCGATCAACGATGTGCGGATCAAGAAGATCGAACTGACCGAAGAAGTGCTGGACTCGGTGTTCAACCGAATGGAAACCCAGCGTACCGAGTACGCCAACGAGCTTCGCTCGCTCGGTCGCGAACGCGCCGAGGAAATCAGGGCCGACGCAGATCGGCAGACGAGAATCCTGCTGGCCGAGGCCGAGCGTGATGCGGCCCGCTTGCGAGGCGAAGGCGATGCACAGGCCACCGCGACCTACGCTGCCGCCTACGAGCGGGATCCGGAATTCTATTCGTTCATTCGCAGCCTCGAGGCGTATCGAAACAGCTTCCGCGCCGAGGGCGACGTGCTGCTGCTCGACAGCGACTCGGATTTTTTCCGTTACCTGAACAGACGCGATCAGGACCAGTAAGGGTTTCCATGAAACGTGCTTGAAGACCTGCTTCTGGCATTCGCCCTGGTTCTGGTTTTGGAAGGGCTGCTGCCCGCCCTCAATCCGGGTTCGTGGCGGCGTGCCGTGGAGCAGCTGGCTGCGCTTCCCGACAGCACCATACGGCGCTTCGGAATCGTGATGATTGCGGCAGGAGCGCTGCTTTTCCATCTCGGCCGCTGAACGTGCAGCGGGCGAGAGACTGTCAATGGCACTTGCCGGACGGCAACGCGACAGTGCCGCGGTAGTGCCTGGAAAGAAACTCGAAAAAAGAAGGGAGTCGGTTTCAGATGGCACGCTCAGTCGTAATCCTCGGGACCCAGTGGGGCGACGAAGGGAAGGGTAAGATCGTTGATCTGCTGGCGCATGATGCCGATGCAGTCGTTCGATTCCAGGGCGGACACAACGCCGGACATACGCTGCTGGTCGATGGCCGGAAGACGGTCCTGCACCTTATACCGTCGGGCATTCTGACCAAGAAAGCCCGCTGTCTGATCGGCAATGGGGTCGTGATCTCTCCCGAAGCGCTCATCAGCGAAATCGAGGGTCTGGAAGCGGCAGGAATCGATGTGCGCGGGCGTCTCGGGCTTTCCGGCGCTTGTCCGGTCATTCTCGGTTCCCACGTCGCACTTGACCGGGCCCGCGAACATCGGCGCGGCAAGAAGGCGATCGGGACCACGGGTCGGGGCATCGGTCCGGTTTACGAAGACAAGGCTTCGCGGCACGGCATCCGGCTGGCCGACCTTGTCGATCCG
>CAZIMY010000338.1:0-1930 GCA_964540315.1 uncultured Wenzhouxiangella sp. | reverse complement strand
TGGTTTCGAAGCGGTCGAGGTCGAGCGCCTGCCCCTCGATGAAGAACTCTTCGAAATCCTTTTCGCCCGTGGTGTCACTGGAGAAGAAATAGACCGGCCACTGGCCGTTGGCAATCAGCTCGGCCGATCGTCCTCGAGCCTCCTCCTCACTGTCGCACTGGTACGGCGTGAATCCGAGTTCTTCCAGGTAGCGCACTGCAATATCGGAAAAGCGGGTCAGGTGCAGAGCTTCGGACAGCTTCGGGAAGAAGATTTCGCGATTGCCGCCGAGCAGGCAGGAGCTCAGGCAGAGCTCGCCCGACTCCTGCGGTGTGACGAAATAGCGGCGCACATCATCGGGCGCGGAGATGGGCTGTCGTTTGGCGAAGCGCTGATTGAAACCATGCAGCAGCGAGCCGTCGGAAAACGCCACATTGGCAAATCTTGCGGTTGAAATCGGAATCGACTCGCTCTCGCGCATCAAGAACATTTCCATGATCCGCTTGCTCGCGCCCATCATGTTGACCGGGTTGGCCGCCTTGTCGGTCGACACACAGAAATACTTTCTGGCGCCAGCCGCTCGGCTCTGTTCGATCGTGGCAATCGTATTAAGGATATTGACCTCGATCATGCGCATCAGCGTGAACGGATCCTTTTCCGACCTGACATGCTTGAGCGCGGACAGATTGAGCACATAGTCATAGCGCTGCTCAGCCGCCATCAGGGCGGCGAATTCGCGGCCGCCGCAGTCAACCGCGAAGGTCCGAAAATCACCGTCGATATACCCAAGCGTCGAGCGCAGATCCCGAACCAGCTCGACCAGATTGTTTTCCGAGATATCGACCACGTGCAGCGCCCGCGGGCGGCGCTTGAATATCTCTCTCGCCACCGCCTGCCCGATCGAACCGGCGCCACCGATGACGAGAAAACGAGAGGACGCAACAAGCTCGGACAGCTCGGACTCATGCTGCTCGATATCGGGAGTGAACAGTGGCTCGGTGCGGCCGATGAGTTGAAGCAGGTTCATTGACAAGGTTAAGGGGTTAAGGGGTTAAGGGGACAATAAGGTCAAGAGGCTGCGCGGAGGCAGGATAACTCAGGCGCTTGATTGATTGGACCAGTATTCGTAAACGGAAAGGAACTGGTCATCGATCAGTGGTCTCGAGCCGGGCTTCTGCAGACTGCTGAGACCATAATTCCCGTTCGCCTCCAGCACCACCGGCCCGCAGGGAGTGATGGCAACATCCCATCCAAGAAAGGAATAGTCCGGCAAGGCTCGATGAGCAAGCTTTACCAGCTCCAGAGTCTCTTTCCAACAGGGAAGAGCCACTCCTTCGATAATGGCCCCATTGGGCGGAATCCGACTCCAACATGATGGATTCGGCGAATCGACGAACACGCGCTTCAGTCGACCTGTCTGGATGTCCACTGCAGCATCCACGCCAAGTTGCGAGGCAATCTGACTTGAAAATGGCAGTCGAAGTACCGCGCGCAGGTTCACGACAAGATCAGCAGTCAATCCGGTCATGATCCTTACGGCCAACAAGGCAGGGCCACCCGGTTTCGGCATATCTGCATGATTGACCAGGCGCGGCTGTACCAGCAGCTCACAAACCTGCGATAACGAGACAAGAAGCTCGAAGACCTCCTGATCTGCAAGTGCTTTCAATTGCTTGTTTTCAAGTTGCTGATGGAATGCAGCACTGGCATAGGAGGAAGCCGTCACAGACCAGCTCTCATCAGTGTCCTTCTGCAAAAGCAGCTGGTCTTTTCCGCCGCTCGAACAGCGCGGTTTGACGTAGAACTCACGGTAGCCCTTCAGCGCCTCGAAGAACTCGCTGGCTGAGTTGCCTGTGCTGCATGTGCTGTCGTCAAAGCGGGCCAGTACTTCAGGTGTCGCTACGCTGTTTCGTTTCATCACCTGGGAGAACAGCAGCTTGTCATTGATTTC
>CAZIMY010000337.1:0-1951 GCA_964540315.1 uncultured Wenzhouxiangella sp. | reverse complement strand
TGGGCAGATTGTCCACGCAGTAATAGCCGTGATCCTCCAGCGCGTTCAGGGCCACCGACTTGCCGCTGCCGGACAACCCGCTGATCAGCACCAGCGGCCCAACGGGCCTGTCATTCATGGCGCATGATCCGGCCGTGGCGTTGAAGAAAGTCGGCCGTGGCATCGAATCCCTTCATCTTCAGCATGACGTTGCGCACAGCCGCCTCCGCAATCACGGCCAGGTTGCGGCCGGGCAGCACCGGGAGCAGGATCTTCGGAATCTCCAGATCCATGACCCTCGATTTTTCCGCGTCCCCGGACAATCGATCGATACTGGACTCGTCGCCGGGCTGTGGATGGTGCAGGTGCAAAATCAGGCGTAGAAACTTGTTCGACTTGACGGCGGCATCGCCGAACATGCGGCGTACGTTCAGTACGCCGAGTCCGCGTACCTCGAGACAATCCCGCAGGACTTCCGGGCAGGTTCCGTCGATGATATCGGGTGTCATCTGAGTGAACTCCGGGCTGTCATCGGCAATCAACCTGTGACCCCGCGTGAGCAGTTCCAGCGCCAGTTCGCTCTTGCCGGCACCGGCATCGCCGGTAATCAGCACACCGAGGGTGAATATTTCCATGAACACCCCGTGCATCACGACCCGATGAGCCAAAGCCCTTGCGACCTGGTACTGGAGGGTGGAAACAAGCTCCCAGCCAGGCCGCTTCGAACACAATAGCGGCGTATCGCTGTCGCGCGACAATTCCTCAAGATCCTCGCCGGCGTCGCCTCCACCGGCGACGATCAACGCTGCGGGATTGGCGGAGCAAATGCCTGCAATCGTTTGCCAGCGCTTTCTGGCATCGAGCTGATCGAGCCATGCCAACTCTTCACGCCCGAGCACCTGGATGCGGTTGGGATGAATGAGGTTGAGATATCCCACCAGCGATGGCCGGGAACGGAAGCTGGTGACCGACAGCGTGCGCTTGTCTGCGTGGCGACGGCCACTGATCCAGCGAAGTTCCAGCCGCTCGCTGAAGCGTTCGACCAGGTCGCTGACCGTCATTTCGTTCATTGCGGCTGCTCGGTCTCGGCGTCTCCACTCAACAAGGTGACAAGCTGCCGGTAGCCATCGACGTTGCGAAGCGCTTCACGCTGATCCGGGTCGCTGAACAACTCGGCGATCGAGGCCAGGAGCTTTAGATGCACGTCGCTGCAGCGGACCGGCACCGCAAGCGCAAAGAACAGATCGACGCTGGCGGCATCCGGACTGTCGAAATCGATCGGTCGCCTGAGCCTGATGAATGCACCGGAGACACTGGCTTGCTCGACCCGGCAATGCGGTATCGCAACGCCGTGGCCCAGGCCTGTAGAGCCAAGCCGCTCGCGCTGGCACAAGCCCTCGAAAATATCCCTTCTGCCGGCCGCCTGGTCACCGACAGCCAGCAGTTGGGCCGCCTTTTCGAGAACGGATTTCTTGCTGGCAAGATTTTGATCCAGCAACACCCTGTCGGTGCTGAGCAGATCTGCGAGCGGTGCCTTGGAGGCCATCACCGGGGGTACGGGTCCCTGTTTCCAGATCCGAATTCAGCCAGCCTCGGCCGGCCGGTCGTTGCGGTGGTGATCGGTAACCTTGCCCTTGTGGCGCCGGACCTGCCGATCCAGCCGGTCGGCCAGTTTGTCGATCGCCGCATACATGTCCTCGGCAACCCCTTCGGCATGAATGGGATTGGTTCGCCCCCCCACCCCGACGGTCGCCTCGGCCGCGTGCTCGATTTTTTCCAGGCGCAGGACCACATGAATGCCGGTCAGGTTGTCGAAATGCCGTTCGAGTTTCTCCAGCTTTTCAGTAACGTATGCGCGGAGGGCCTGTGTGACTTCCACGTTCTGTCCGGCGATGTCTATCTGCATCATCTGTACTCCAGTTTCTGTGCAGGGTTGCCTGTCGAAACACCTGGCAGCGAACGGATCACGCCC
>CAZIMY010000336.1:0-1958 GCA_964540315.1 uncultured Wenzhouxiangella sp. | reverse complement strand
ACAAATTTATTGACAGGGATAAATTCTTTAAGTGGCTGATAAAAAATGCCTCCGGGCTGCCAGATCGTAAATGCGCACGCCTGAGAGCAGCGAAACTTCGGGAGCGGAATACCATCCCGCTCCATAGAATCGCGCGCTGGCCGGAGCGGATCGAGCGAACGCGACGCCGCGCTGAATTGATTCCAGACGGCCCTGTTCCGGATTAGGAACTCGTAATTCGAGGATCCCCGAGTAGATCAGCACCACCAGGGGTAGGCAAGACAGCGCAACCATAACTCGATGGTGCTGCCATTTCTCGAGGGAAATATGCGCCACCAGCGGGCCGGCGACAGCGAGCAGCGTCAGCCCGTTGAATATGCGCCTGTGCCATGCCTTTTCGGTAGGCGTGATCAGCAGCCACCAGATGAAATAGGCACAAATCGTGGCAAACAAAGCCATCAGAATGAATGCGCGCGAACGAGAGCTGGGCGTGCGACGGGATTCTGTCATTGCCATGGCGATCAAGCCTACCGGGATGATCCCAAGAGTGGGTAGCAGCCAGATCGGTAAAGACAATTTCCTCGCCAGAATCGTCGCGTGGTCACTGAGCTTAGTCGACCAGCCTGGCGTGTCCTCGAATCGCTCTTGCACGCCAGCCTGAGCAAGAATTGAACTGAGCTGGTCATCCCACCAGGCCAACCAATCAACGAGCCCACCGATGGCAACGACTCGCCAGATTTCAAAAGCAGCGATCGGAAGCGCGAACATGACCGAGAACACGACCAGGCCACGCCACTCGCGTTGTTGCGCCATCAGCAGGCCGAAAAGCGCCACCGTGATGCCAACTGGCATGAGCATCACGGTCTTCGTCAATACGGAGAGGCCAAGCGCTAGTCCACCCAGAACCAGGTAATCTGCAGCTTGGTTTTGAATGTTCCGAGCGCAGCACCCTAGCCCGAGAAGAAACCAGAACAAGCCCGGAATTTCGCCATATCCATTGGCGCCAAAGCGGTGAAGCTCAGGCGCGATCAAGACCAGGGCGATCGCAGCCAAAGCCGGGGCGGTTCCAGCCAGGGGACGAATCAGCCAATAGACCACGATTATCAACGCGACTACGTAAGCGATCGAGACCAACTGTGCGCTAGCTAGATTGACTCCGAAAATTGCAAACGAGAGCGCGGCAGGCAGCAGGTAGGGGGCGTTGGTCTGAATTTCTCTCGGGAAGAGTCTCCAGGTATCGTAGAACCTAGCGTATTCGCCCCGCTCTGCAAGCGCCGCGGCGACCTGCAGGTTCATCGCCCCATCGAAGGAAACAGCAGAACCTGAAAGCTTCAGCAGAAACCCAACCAACAGCGCGAGAATCACCGCGCCGAGCGCGGCGATCCAAATAAAGTCGCGAGTCGAAGCGGATATACGTGATGGCATGGCGCCCCAGCCTCCTGGCCGAATACAGTTCTCTGCGGACATCGAAACTGAATATGATTCGACGCGCGGTTGTTCGGCCGAAAGTTTGTCTACAACCGGCCTGCTCCGGGTGGCAATTAGGATTGCCGACGCTTGCGCTCCGGCGGCAACTTCATCGAGAAACCGGGAACGCTTTCTACGGACATTCTATGCGAACGGCGGCGAATTTCGATAACACGCCGGCTTTCAAATGATTCTGGTTGGGGTTTCCGCAAACCTTCGGTTGCTTTGCGGCCCGAAACATCGTGTAGAGTCCCGAACTTCTGCAATGACAACGTTTGTTCTTTCGGGAGTTGGGTGATGAAAATGAACCTGGAACTGAAGGTGGTTTTGGCGACGGTTCTTTGTTTTCTGATTGCTTGCACCGACCTCGGTCCTCAAGAACCTGCGGGGTCCGGTGCGGCATCGGTAGCGCCGGCTCGTGAGCCGGCAATTGCATATCCGGCAACGCCGACAGTCTACATGGTCGAGACCTATCACGGGACCGAGGTCGCCGATCCGTACCGCTGGCTCGA
>CAZIMY010000335.1:0-1973 GCA_964540315.1 uncultured Wenzhouxiangella sp. | reverse complement strand
AATCGATCTCGCCGTGAGCAAGCAGCAGCCATGGGCCTTCGCCTTCCAGAACAACATCCGCCCGCCCGTCGGCACCGGTTTCCATCGCCGCGTACGGGTCCTCGCCCGACGTGCCGTGAAAGGCCAGCAGTGGCCCGATATGGGGCTGGCCCTCGAACAGGACCTGAACGGGCAAGGTGGCTCCCTCCTTCACTGCCTCGGACTCGCCCAGCGGAAGGATTTCGAGGCGATGGCCGAGCGGGGTTGCCGCCGCCGAAGGGCCGCCGTCGCCCACGGCGACCAGGGTTTTCGAGCCGTTGTCGGAGTAGCTGCAGCGCACCGCGTTGGTGACTGCCGAGCGCGGCAGGCGCTGGCCGCCTTCGGTGGTCTGGGTCCAGTAGCCGCGCGCCTGACGCACGCCGATCACGTGTGTGCCGGTTTGGATCAGGGGCGGGGACCGGAGGGCAAGGTTGCCGTCCGGATCCAGCGCGATCTCTTGTCCGTCGGGCATGCTCAGGGTGGCGGCGGCCAGGCGATCGCTCTCCATCGTCTCTTCGCCGGGAAAAGCGTGGCCGAAGTAGGGCAGGACCTGCACTGTCTGTCCGCCTTCGGCGTGGGCCGTTTCGGCCAGGACCCACGGATGGTGCGCGTGGGCCGATCCCACGGCAATGACAAGGAAAACGAAGCTGGCGGTCAGGTCAATGGCAAAAATGCGCGTCATGGCAAGTCCTTTATCCGGCGTTAAAACTGATAGCTGGCCTGCAGCTTGACGCTGCGGCCGGGTTGGTTGATCAGGGTGAGATGACGGCGGTAGGCCTCATCGGTCAGGTTGTCGATGCGCGCGCTGATGCGCTGGTCAGGCGTGGCCTGCCAGGTTGCATAGAGGTCGATGAGGGTGTGCGACGGGGTGGGCTGGGCGCGGTGCATGCCGCCCAGGACGCCATCCTGCTCGAAGCTGTGGACAACCTGGCCGCCGAGCAGCAGGGCCGGCATGCGGCGCTCCAGGCGCAGACCGATCTCGTCGCCGGGAATGCTTTCCAGCGGTATGCCGAGCTCGCGGTCGTCGCCGCGCAGGCGGGCACCGAACAGGCCGGCGCTGTAGTCGCCCACCCGCCAGTCGAGTTCAAGTTCCAAGCCTTCAACGCGGGCCTGGCCGACGTTGTCGAAGCGGGTGGTGTTGGTCAGCGGTGCTGGTGCGTCAGCGCCGCGCACGCGTTGTTCGATGAAGTTGTCGATGTCGTTGCGAAAGAGCGCAAACCTTGCTTTCAGTCGGTCGTCGTCGCGCAGCACACCACGCCGGTCAAAGCGAAGGCCCAGCTCGTAGTTGGTCGCCGACTCCGGCTTAAGATCCGGATTGGGGATATAGAAGTTGCCGGGAAAATGCTGACCGCCGATGAACAGTTCGCGCAAGGCCGGGGCCCGGAAGGCCTCGTTGAACGAGGCGGTCAGCGTCCAGTCGGTTGCCAGATCGAACAGCAGGCCGGCCTGGTAAGAGGTCTGAGAAAATGACGTGCCAACCAGCTCGCTATCATCCGGGTTTGAGTCGATGTCGTCGTGGCGAAGGCCCAGCACCAGGTCCAGGCGGCCGGTTAGTTCGGCGCGGTTCTGGGCAAACAGTCCGAGGGTGTCGCGCTCGGAGCCGCGGAACTGCGGCGCCGGCTGGCCGTCGCGCAGACCACGCTGGGTGTCGCGGTAAAGCTCGATGCCATAGGTCAGGGTGTGGCCGATTTTGCCGGTCTGCATGCGGCTGCTGTTGGCCATGTCGATTCCGACCGTGGACAGGCTGTTCTCGACCCGGGTCTGGCCGAGCTCCAGCGGGCGCTCGTCAAGCATCAGGTCGCTCCAATAGACCACCGCATCCAGCGCCAGCCAGTCGCTGTCGGGGTAGAGCTGGTAGCGCAGGCTGGTCGACTGCTGACGACTGGAGCGGTCCACCACCGTGCCGCTGGCGCGGTCGGCGGTGCCGAGACTGGGGCTGTCGTCGACAAATCCCA
>CAZIMY010000334.1:0-1987 GCA_964540315.1 uncultured Wenzhouxiangella sp. | reverse complement strand
TATTGTTGCGAGGCCTGCCGGAAGAAGGCTGCACGGGCGCGGCGGGAATCGCGGCGCGTACGTGAACTGTGACCGCGTTGCGAACGTAGAAGTCGCTATTCCCCTGAAGGCTGCACATTGGGCTTCGAAAAAGCTTGTCGCGCTTTGTCGGTAAGGCCGTAGAGACCGATGTATTCGAGCAGGGCCTCTTCAAGCCTGTTGGCATATTCCCTGCATTTACATTCGCACATCATCGTCTCCATCGCTCTTCCAAGCATCATGTGTCGCGGATGGTGAAGAAAAGGTTAACGATGCGTGGTTGCCTGCCCTTTTTCCCAAGGCAGATGACATGCACACTTTTCGACGCGAAGATGCACGGGCGGAAACGCTCGCCCAGTTGGCGCGTTGCTCGCCTTCTGGGCGGCAAGAACTCATCGAAGAATACGAGCGGAGGTCCCTGCAGGCTTTCGCTCCAGAGACACTCCGAAATCTTCGGCAAGTGACGGCGTCTTTTTCGGCATGGTGCGAGGAGAACGGGTATAGCCCAGCGCCACCGGTAGATCCTCGCGTGGTGGCGAACTACGTCGAAGGGCTGGGTGGTCGCCTTAGCTCAAACACCATCGAGACCCGGCTTTGGGCAATCGCAGAAATGCACCGCTCGAAATTCTTACCATCACCCTGCCAACATCCGCTTGTTCAGCTCGCGCTGAAAGGCGTGAAAAGAAAGTATGGCGTCGGTCGAAGGCAGGCACCGCCTTTGGGCAAGAAGGAGGTTCTTGAAGTTGTGCGGAGTATGGGAACGGACCGCATGTCATTGCGCGACCGAGCAATTATCTGGACGGCTTCTGATAGTTGGTGTCGGGTTTCAGAGCTAGTTGCGTTCCGGGTTTGTGACCTGCTGCGGCAAACGGATTGCAGCAGTCTGCTCTATATCGCGAGGTCGAAAACGGACCAGTTTGGTGAAGGCTCTTATGCATATCTGTCCGAGGCGGGCACAGAGGCGGTATTGGCGTGGCTTGAATGCGCAGGTCTCAAGGACACCGACCCGCTTTTCACGAAATCCCAGCCAGGAGGGAAGCGCATGCCTCTGGCTCCCGCGACAGTATCCAGAATGATTAAGCGGCGATTTGGGCGAAACGATGTATCGCCACATAGCATGCGCGTTGGAGGGGTGCACGACGCCTTTAGACTCGGATGCAGTCTATCCGCTATAATGGTGGCAGGGCGGTGGACATCACCAGAAATGCCCGCCCGCTACGGTCGCAAGATACTGGCTAGCCAATCGGCCGCAGCTGAGGTCGCGCGCGCGTTCGCGGAACGCGAGGAGCCTGCGGCGCAATACAATCCTCTATCGAAACCTTAGTTACACGAGCCGCACCAGAACTCGCACCCATCGGGGTAGTAGGCGGCAAGCCCCTCGCGCACGAGAATGTCGGCAACATTTTCGCCGTTCGACCGAACCACGACAAGCACGCGGTCGTAGCTCATGCCGCCCGTTGGTTCCAAGGTAATGGTCGTGGTGCTGAACAGTTCGAGAAGGCGGCGAGAGGCGCGCGCACCCAAAGCAAGCTCCTCGCGCCCCCCGCATGCGTGCTGGGCTGAGACTTCCGGAGTATCATATCCGTTGGAACGATACTTCACGCCGTCGAGCCAAAACGTGTCTCCATCAACGATGCAGTTAACGCGCGGGCCCGAACCGCACATTTCTATAGCCAGTGCTGGAGATGCTAGGGCCAGGATTGCGAAGGCTGCCGCGGCTACAAGTCTCTGCATCGTGTCTTTCTCCTAGCTTGCACGCGCATGAAGCCAGAAGAAGCTTCGGGGGCGCAACCGCGAAGCCTACATTCCGGCAAATTCCGGGGCAGTCGCCGTTACGGTGGGGGATGTTATGGGGGATGCGCAGGAGCTTACTTACAAAAATAAAAATAATAACAAATACTTAAATGATAGTCTTGGCGACCCCTGAAGGACTCGAACCCTCAACCTGCTGATTAGAAGTCAGCTGCTC
>CAZIMY010000333.1:0-1992 GCA_964540315.1 uncultured Wenzhouxiangella sp. | reverse complement strand
CTGTTCTACGACGACGCCAGGCGGGCAGCGAAACTGCTTGATATCACCCTGACCACTCGAGGCCAGTCGGCCGGTCAGCCCATCCCCATGGCCGGGGTCCCCTATCACGCCGTCGACGGTTACCTCGCCCGGCTGATCAAGAAAAGCGAGTCAATCGCCATTTGCGAGCAGATCGGCGACCCGAACGAGTCCAAGGGGCCGGTCGAGCGCAAGGTAGTGCGCATCGTCACGCCCGGCACCGTGACCGAGGAAGCCTTGCTCGACGAACGGCAGGACCGCCTGCTGGCCGCCATAGCGCCGGCAAAAAAAGGCTTCGGTTTGGCGTGGCTGGATGTGGCAGGCGGTCGACTGCGCTTTGCCGAGCCGGAAAATGCGGCCGAACTAAGCGCCGAACTTGAACGTCTGCGCCCGGCCGAGGTGCTGTTTCCCGAGGATTTCGCCCTGCCCGTCTCCGGCCTGAGTTCGGCGCTGCGACCGACGCCGCCCTGGCACTTCGACGCGCAATCCGGCGAGCGTGAACTATGCCGCCAACTGAAGGTGCAGGACCTCTCCGGCTTTGGTATCGAACAGCGCGGACCCGGCCTGGCTGCTGCCGGTGCGCTGCTGACCTACGCCCGGGAAATGCTCTCGGGCGAGCTCGAGCACCTGGTCGGCATCCGTGCGGTCAACGCCAGCGAGCACCTGATTCTTGACGCCTCTACCCGCCGTCATCTGGAGATTGATGTTCATCCTGACGGTCGGCTTGAACACACGCTCGTGGGCCTCATGGATACCGCGGCCACCCCCATGGGCAGCCGAAAACTCAAGCGCTGGATCACCCATCCACTGCGCGACCACGCACGCTTGTCTGCCCGGCATCATGCGGTCGAAATCCTGCTCTCCCGACATGCCCATATCAGCGTCCACGAAGCGCTGTCGGGCATCGGTGACCTCGAACGGATCCTCACCAGAATTGCATTGAAAAGCGCCCGGCCGCGGGATCTTGCAGCCCTGCGCGAGGGCCTGGATCGCCTGCCGGCCCTGCATGAGCGCCTCGAGTCTCTGCCCGCGCCGATGCTGGCCGAGCTGGCCGAAGCGCTCGTCCCCAGACCTGAGCTGGCAGAGCTGCTCAACCGCGCGATCGTCGAGCAGCCCCCCATGGTGATCCGCGATGGCGGCGTGATCGCCGAACAGTTTGACCCCGAGCTCGACGAGCTCCGCGCACTTAGCCGTAACGCCGGCGAATTCCTGACCCGCTACGAAGAGCAGGAAAAATCGCGCACCGACATTCATACCTTGAAAGTCGGCTATAACCGAGTGCACGGTTATTACATCGAAGTCTCCAAAGCCCAGGCTGACAAGGTGCCGACCGAGTACAGCCGCCGCCAAACCCTCAAGAATGCCGAGCGTTACATCACCGAGGAGTTGAAAGCCTTCGAAGACAAGGTGCTCTCGGCCCGTGAGCGCGCGCTGGCGCGGGAAAAGGCACTTTACGAGCAGCTGGTTGAGGATCTGGGCGCGCAGCACCGTGATCTCAGCCATCTGGCCTCGGCACTTGCCACACTGGACGTACTCGCGGTCTTCAGTGAGCGCGCGGAAACCCTGAACCTGGCCCGACCCCGCTTCGACGACCAGCCCGGCCTGGAGATCTCCGAGGGACGTCATCCCGTCGTCGAGCGCGTTCAGGACGACGCCTTTGTGCCGAATGACTGTCAGCTTGATACGCAACGGCGCATGCTGGTGATCACCGGCCCCAACATGGGCGGCAAGTCGACCTACATGCGCCAGGCCGCGCTGATTGTCATCCTTGCCCACGCGGGCAGCTTTGTGCCGGCAGCCAGCGCTCGAATTGGGCCCATTGATCGGGTCTTTTCGCGGATCGGTGCCGGCGACGATCTGACGCGGGGCCGTTCAACCTTCATGGTCGAGATGGTTGAAACCGCGAATATTCTGCACAACGCGACCAGTCGGTCGCTGGTCCTCATGGACGAGATCGGCCGCGGCACCTCGACT
>CAZIMY010000332.1:0-1994 GCA_964540315.1 uncultured Wenzhouxiangella sp. | reverse complement strand
GGGTCATGTTTGGGGCTAATTGCCAGCGATTTTGACCGTCTGATTCAGCGCTTTGGACGGGCTATTGCTAGGCACGCTCGGCTTCGGGCTCGAAGCGACGCACTCGGGCGCTATATCCCCTGGAATCTCCACGCAGGCAGCGGCTTCTACCCCGGCATCTCACGAGAAGGTAGACTTCCCGCATGGCGCCTGAGAGTCAAGACGATCAAGAAAAGCCATCGGCGGTGAGCTTCCTGGGTGAACTGAAGCGTCGGAAGGTAACTCGCGCGGCGATCGCCTATCTGGTGATCGCCTGGCTACTGCTGCAGGTAGCGGACGTTCTGTTTCCCGCGCTCAGCCTGCCAGAGTGGACTGTTCGATTTGTCGCGGGTCTGCTGGTGCTCGGTTTTCCTTTGGTGCTGGTGCTCTCGTGGGCTTTCGACCTCGGGCCCGACGGTTTGAAGCGCGAAGTCAGCGATGCACCGGCGATGAGAGCTTTCAGCAAGCGGTGGTTCGCGGTCGCTGTCGCCGTTCTTGCCGTTGTCGCGATTGCAAGCGTAGGCTATTTTTCCGACCACCCCGGCGACGCTCCGAGCATCGAGGAGCTGGAGAAGTCGATTGCCGTCCTCCCGTTTGCCGATATGAGTGCCGAAGGCGACCAGGAGTACTTCGCCGACGGCGTGTCCGAAGAGCTGCTGATCCTGCTCGCCAGGGTACCGGAGCTTCGCGTCATCGGTCGCACCTCGTCCTTTCAGTTCAAGGGTCAACAGGAAGATCTCCGGTTGATCGGAGAAAAGCTCGGCGTCACCCATGTGCTCGACGGCAGTGTGCGCAAGTTCGGCGACACGGTTCGGATCACCGCCCAGCTCGTCGACACACGTGACGGCGCGAACCTCTGGTCGGACCGCTTCGACCGCAAGATCGAAAACATCTTGGCCCTGCAGGACGAAATCGCCACTTCGGTGGTCGACACGCTGAAGGTGGAGTTGCTTGGCTATGCCGCATCCCGCCAGGCCAGCGCGACCATCACCGATCACGAGGCCTATGATCTTTATCTGAAGGGGCAGCATTTTCGCCGGCAGCTCGAAATCGATCAGGCCATCGAGTTCTTCCATAGGGCCATCGCGCTGGATCCTTCGATGGCCGCAGCATGGGAGGGGCTGGCTGTAGCTTATGCCAATCAGGTAACGACCGGTGCAGTCTCGCCCGATACCGGGCTGCCACGGGCCATCGAAGCCCGGGATCGGGCTCTTGCGCTGAACCCAAATCTTGCCGGCATCCACTATACGGACGGGTTTCTCAAGTTGGCCTTTCAGTTGGACCTTCCTGGAGCGACGGAGGCCTTCCGCCGCGCGATCAAAGTCGAGCCCAACCACCCCGGCGCCTATTCGGGTCTGTCAGTGCTGGCCGTCGCACGCGGAGACTTTGCCCAGGCGATCGCCAACATCAACCGAGCTAATCGTATCGACCCGCTTAGTCTCCCGGCGATGCACAACAGGGCCTTCATCTACTATGTCGCCGGTGAATTCGAACAGGCCGAACAATCGGTTCGATCGGCGATCGAGTTCGCGGGCGGCTCTTATCCGATCGGCCACTATGTGCTCGCATTGACGCTGCTTGCGCAGGGACGGACCGAAGAAGCAATGGCCGCTGCCAATCAAGAGCAGGCCGATCCACATCGCCTGGCCGCCCGGGCCGTGATCCTGCATGCTCAGGGGCAGGATTTGGAAGCACAGCGGGTGCTATCAGACTTTATCGAACGGTTCGACGATCAGGCGGCGAACCACATCGCCTACGTACAGGCCGTCCTGGGTAACGGCGAGGCGGCCGTGCACTGGCTCCATCGGGCGTTGGAGCAGCGCGAACCGAACGTGGCCTATGCGCGATTCCATCCGCTTCTGCAGTCGATACAGGGACAAGTCTCTTACGAGGCGTTTCTCAGACAAGCGGGCTTGATCTGAACTCTTTCCAAGCAGTTTTCCATGCAGCGAGCGTACTCGAGCCGCCAGGAAGCC
>CAZIMY010000331.1:0-2011 GCA_964540315.1 uncultured Wenzhouxiangella sp. | reverse complement strand
CGGCCGACTGAGCGTGCAGACCCAGACCCAGCGGGCCCTGCCAGCCAGCGGCTGGGCCTTTTTCCCGGCCACCGAGAACCTGGTCGACCATGCTGGAGAAACCTTCATCGCGGTCGATGAGGGCCTGATCCAGGTCAGTCAGCCGTTGTCGACCTATTTCACCGGCGCGCCCGAAGCGCTGCCCTTTGTTCTTGTGCACACCGAAACGGGAACCTCACTATCACTCCAGGCCCTTCCCGGCAATCTATCCACTGTCTCAGCGGCGTTGCCGGTACCCGCTGAGACATCGCCGAACCTGGCCCTGCTGCTGTTGATGGCGCTGGCCGGCGGCATGCTGCTCAACCTGATGCCGTGCGTGTTCCCGGTGCTGTCGATCAAGGCCCTGAGCTTCGCCTCAGGCAATGCCCACGATCAGCGCGGCCACGGTCTGGCCTATACCGCCGGCGTGGTCCTGAGCTTTGGCGCCCTGGCGGGCGTTCTGCTGGCGCTGCGCGCGGGCGGCCAGGCGCTGGGCTGGGGCTTCCAGCTGCAGTCGCCGTGGTTTGTCGGCCTGCTGGCCTACCTGTTTTTCGCCATGGGCCTGGGGCTGTCGGGTGTGTATGCCTTCGGCAAAAGCTGGATGGGCATGGGCGAGAGTCTGTCGCACCAGTCGGGCCTGCGCGGCTCATTCTTTACCGGCGTGCTGGCTTGCGTGGTCGCCAGTCCCTGCACCGCGCCATTCATGGGCACCGCGCTGGGGGTGGCGATCTTTTTGCCGTGGCCGCTGGCGATGAGCGTTTTCCTGATGCTGGGCCTCGGCCTGGCCCTGCCGATGCTGGCCCTGAGTTTCTGGCCGGGCCTGAGCCGCCGGCTGCCCCGACCCGGACCCTGGATGGAAACATTTGGCCAGGCGATGGCCTTTCCGCTGTATCTGGCCGCGGTCTGGCTGCTCTGGGTGCTGGCCCGCCAGACCGATGCCAACGGTCTGGCCATGGTGCTGACCGGCATGGTCGCCCTGGCCTTTGCGCTCTGGCTTGCTGGCCGTCCGGATCGTGGCCAGCTGCTCGCCACAGCCCGCCATGTGACCGTGGCGGTGAGCCTGTTGTTTGCCCTGGCAGCGCTGGGCAGCGCGGCGCAGCTCCAGCCGGAGGCCAGCGTCAACGAAGCGGCCGCGTGGGAGCCCTACTCAGCCGAGCGCCTGGAGCAGCTGATCAACGATCCGGATCAGGCCGTGCTGGTCAACATGACCGCCGACTGGTGCGTGACCTGCCTGGTCAACGAGCGGGTCGCGCTGGACACCGACCGCGTGCGCTCGGCTCTGGTCGAACACAATGTCGTTTACCTGAAAGGCGACTGGACCCGACGAGACCCGACCATCACCGAGTATCTGGCCCGCTTTGAGCGCAACGGGGTGCCGCTGTACGTGGTCTATCCGCGCACCGGCGGCCAGCCCAGAGTGTTGCCACAGGTGCTCACGCCGGGCCTGGTGGTCGAGGCGCTAGAATCTCTTTGACTGATCCAACCTCAACGGAGCCATCCCGATGCAACTTCGCTTCATCCAGATCGCCAGCTTACTGCTGATCCTGACCCTGTCCAGCCCGCTGATCGCTGCCCCCGAGATCGGCCAGCCGGCGCCGGATTTCAGTGTGGTTGATACTCAGGGCCAGGTTCATGCCCTGTCCGACTTCACCGGTCAGACCGTGGTGCTGGAGTGGACCAACCATGACTGTCCCTTCGTGGTCAAGCACTACAGCGCCGGCAACATGCAGGACCAGCAGCGCCTGGCCAGAGACGAGCACGACGCGGTCTGGCTGACGGTCATCTCCTCGCGCGCCGGTGAACAGGGCCACGTCAGCCCGCAGCAGGCCGATGAACTGACCGCCAGCCGCAACGCCTACCCCACGGCCGTTTTGCTCGATGAGTCCGGCGATATGGGTCGCGCCTATGACGCGCGCGTGACCCCGCACATGTACATCATCGATGCCGACGGCATCCTGCGCTACATGGGCGGCATCGACTCCAACCCCAGCCG
>CAZIMY010000330.1:0-2034 GCA_964540315.1 uncultured Wenzhouxiangella sp. | reverse complement strand
TGGGCAGTGCTCTGGCGCGACAGCAGCCTGCTCTGGCGGCTTTTCCCTGAACTGCCCGAGCCGCCGGCGTTATTGAAAGCCTACATGTAGAACCGCGAGCTTGATGACGCTCCTCCCTTTCATCCTGAGAATTAATGATTTACAGGATTCAGGGTCTTAAAGAGAATGCCGTTCAAAAAGAGGACCGAGTTCCGGCAATTCCAGCAGCGGGTTATTCGCCGACTCGCTTGTCTGGTTCAGCCAGGTAGCCACTTCAGCCAGACTGTCGTGTTCTGGAATGCGGTTCGCTATTCTTGATCCAAGGCGGTAGCCGGGGCTCTGCGCTTTGGCTGCCATTTCCTGCATGAAGGCCTTGGCGTTCGAGCGAATGCGAGACAGGCGGACAATCCACTGCGCGCAGGTCTCGACAGGATCACGCGACTGAAAGCGAGATCGAACCAGGTCAAACAGCGTCTTTCGATCAGACACATTGAGCAGAAGAGCCAGGAAGAATCTAAGCTCGGGGTCGTCGATTGTTTTTCTCGCAGCCTTGATCTGCGCTTGAATCTGCAACCGGAGCAGCGCTTGATCCAGTGACGTCGCCAAGGCCGCATTGTGGTGTTTTGAAAGAAACTCGACCAGACGTTCACGACGGTCTTCGACGTCGAAAAAATTCGCAAAATTCAGGCAGAGCTGAACCAGGCGAGGAGCGTCCAAGTCTTCGAAAGCCTGAAGTAGCAGCGACAACATGGCGTCGCAACCGTGGCTGGCCTCGGATCCCAGCAGCCGAGTGAGATGAATGACCTCTTCGTCCTTGGCAAGGCCCAACTTGTCGATCGCAACCCCCGGGGGATAGAAAGAAAGCTGTGGCATGGACGAGACGGTAGGGTGAGTCCGGACGACCAAAGTCAGGGACGGCGAGTCAAGGTGAAACAGCGAGTGGATCAATCCTTGACGGCCCGAGGCAATTTCTCGCACGGCCCCGCGCGCAAGATACTCCGAACCAAGGCAAGCCAGTTTTCCGAGCCCAAGTCCATCAGACAACCAGTGATCGGGCTCAAAACGATATCGGGTGTGGACACTGGAACCCTGCATCACCCGAAAGGCGCCACAGAACGCGTGGGCATGAATATCGGTCGTTGCCGTTTTCCAAACCAGCAGTTGCACCTGGATGTTGCGATTGCAGGCGAGGACGAGTGGCATGTCACTGAACCAGTGTCTTTTCTGCGGTACGCTGGTGGACTGGATAAAATTCAGCCAGACAGAAGGGTCGTAGCTCAGTTCGCAGTCCAGCGCCTCAAGCGCCTCGGCCGACACGCAACGGATTGAGGCCTCAGCGTAATGGTCTCGCCGTATTCGCGGCTCGACCCAAGCCAGGAGTTTTGCCCCGAGATCATGCAGGTCCTGAGCGTTGTCTACTGGCATGTATTGCACCCACGCATGTCAGACGGGCTATTGTTCCGCCGTTGTTCCGATTGAATGTTGCCGATAAGGATGGCTCGACCCCGCTCGCAAAGTATAAGCGTGCCTTTTCCCAAACTCCAGCGGTCCCTTGATTGGTTCGCCATTGATTTTTCAATTTTCTGAGTACGTCAAGTCGTCAAATCAAGTCGTGAGCCAAAGCGCAGATAACGGAGGGAAGGTGGTTTCGAATAGAAGAAAAGCCCCTCTGGAATGCTGTTAAGTGTCTGAATGGCAGGCCTCATGGAAGGTTTTCATTACGGGCAATGGCTACGCTTGTAAGGCTTGACTCACTTGGCCTTTTTGTCTCGGTAAATCAGCAGGATGGCGTTCGCCTAAGACTCAAGGAAGCCCGAGATGACGGCCCATGCTGTGATTGCGTCAGATTGAAAACTCCGTTGACCACAAAGTTCAAGGGGTCTGCTTGCAGATGTGAAGATTGCTGATAAACTTCGAGATCATTGAGGCCCCACGTGCAAGCATGAGCCACGCGATAGCGAGATCCATTCTGCATGACGCCTGGGGTCAACCGAGAAAGCTGCATGGAGAGTAGAAGGATGGGGGAAGAACTGAGCCTGGACAGTCGTATTCAAC
>CAZIMY010000329.1:0-2041 GCA_964540315.1 uncultured Wenzhouxiangella sp. | reverse complement strand
TCGCCAACGACTTCGTCATCTTTCACCAGTACCGCGCCAACTGGCACCTCGCCAACGGCCTGGGCTTGAACCGTCAGTTCAAGAGCGCGCCGCATCCACTTTGTATCACTTTCGCTCACGGTGGGTCAGTACCGATAACAAGTTCGTCTTCCAGGTCCGCCGCGTCCTGCTGCAGCAGTGATAACTGCAGAGCAGTGCGACCACCCTCCGGTAGCGCATCTTCACGAGCCGCATAGGCGCTGGCAAGCGCACGATAGCTTTGCGGCGTCGGAAGTCCGCTGGCTTGAAGGACTTTGACCGGCAGCTGGAATGCCGAATCAACACTCCATTCAAAGCTGTCCGGAGCAGAATCGCTCAATATGAGATAGGGCGTCTGCTGGGCCAGAACTTCGAGCCCGTTTTCAAAACCGAGCGCATCGTAAACCGGAGACAAGCCAGGCAAATGGTCCCCAAAAAAAACAATCAGCGAGGGCCGGTCCCTCTCATCTAAAAAACTTTTCAGACGCATCACTTCGCTCATCGCATTCTGAGCGTGGTAGACATACTGCCGCCAGGTCAATAAGCTCTTCTCGTCAAGCCCTGGCGGACCAGGAAGACTCGCAAGCCGCTGCGGGTCAAGGTTGGGCCTGGGTTTACTCCACGGCCCGTGGTTTTCCATGCTGATGGCAAAGATAAACTGTGGGCGATCAGTGGCTTCATTAAGCTGGTTGATGATCAGATCCGTCATGTCCTGATCAGAAATAAACCAACCTTTTCTGGTGTAGCCGCTCATGTTTTCTTCAGATATAAAGCTCTGGAAACCCAGCAGCGGATAGGCGCGATGGCGCTGCCAAAACGTGCGTTTATGAGGATGTATGGCGGTCGTCTCGTAACCTAAAAGCCCAAGCCAGTGCGGCAGACTGGCCATCGGTTTCCTGACTATGGAGGTATATGGATAAACACCGGGGGGTAATAACGCGTAGGGCACGCCGGTCAGGACTTCGAATTCAGTCCTGGTGGTGTTACCGCCAAAGGTCGGCACCGACATCTGCCCTGAGATCGCGGATGCCTTGAGCGAACACCAGGCTGGCAGGTAAGCACAAGAATCCACGCCTTTAAGGATATCGAGATCGAAGAAACTCTCGCTTAGAACCATCACGATGTCCGGACGCTGACTACTCGCCAAAGCTTGAGGGCGGGTATCTGAAGCCAACGCGTCACTTTGGAGGGTCTCTGCCAAAAGCCTTGAATCAGGCTTCGGCACAGCAACAACATCGCGACCAGCAGACGCTGCAACAGAGGCGATGAGCCCAGTGTTTTCAACCGACTCGATTGGCGACCAAGGGGTATCCATCGCCCCCCTCTCAGAAAGAACCCGGTTGACCGGGGCAGACGCCAGTAGCGCGGCAAACAACCCTGTCAGACAAAGAAAGCCAAGGCTACCTCGCCACCCGCCTTTCGGTGACTCAACCAAGGTTGTCAAGCCAACCAGAAAAACGGCGCCTAGGGTCACGCCAATCAGCAGACCCGGGTCCGTATAAAGACCCAGCATCGGGGCATTACCGATGACCTGCGTCAACAGCAGGATATCGGTGAAGAGCAGAGGCTGACCCAGCTCAGCCAGCTTGATCGAGTTAATCACAAACAGCAGCCACGTGGCATAACCCACGACGATCGCAGAGGGCCAGACTCTTCTAAAAAAAATGGCGACGAATAGCATCGGGACAAGAAGAGGCAGGGTGTTCAGCAGGGTCAGGTAGGCCCACTGCTCTTGACCCTTAATCCACGGATCAAAAACAAAAACGAGGCGACCCAGCAGCCCGAGCAGCAGACCAGCGGAGATAGCAGTAATCACGCCGCGCATCATCAAGCTTGAACCAGCACGGCCGGTTTGGGCGACAGTGCGCATCAATGGCTACACCGACGTCGCCAGCTTATCGGCCAGAACGGCTATCCAGATCACACCCGCGATCAGCATCGCCGTCAGTACCATTGCCGATCCGGCGTCCTTCGCCTTCGCAGCCAAATCATGTTGCTCAATTCCGATCCGATCAACAACCGC
>CAZIMY010000328.1:0-2059 GCA_964540315.1 uncultured Wenzhouxiangella sp. | reverse complement strand
TATTTCTGGGGCGTGCTGCTTCGCGGCTACCGGGAGTTCGAGGAGCGGGTGCACGTCGTGCGCGACGCGCATGGCGCCAAGACCGAGCAGGTGCGACTGGCAGTATTGCGACGCCAGCAACCCTTCGCCATTTCTGAGATCGAGCAGGAGTGCAGCAACGTCAGCCGCGATATGGTGCGCCATGTGCTCCGGAAAATGCGCGACGAGGGCCTGATCCACGCCACCGGCGTCGGCCGCGGCGCGCGCTGGCATCCCGGCCCGGCCGACGACTGAATCTGAATCGAACGAATCGATGAGTTGAATCATGAGCAAGAAAGACGACATACCCGAGCTGGCCCGATCGATCGACCCCGCCGCCGACAAGCGCGCCGCGTTGGAAGCCATGATCCCGGAGGCCTTCAGCGAGGGCCGCCTGGACCTGGAGGCGCTGAAACGCACGCTGGGCGAAGGCGAGGTGACCGAATCCGGCGAGCGTTACCGCCTGGACTGGGTTGGCAAGTCCGAGGCCTACCGCACCCTGCAGGCACCGACAACAGCCACGCTCAGGCCCAATCGTGGACAGTCAGTGAATTTCGATACAGCCAGCCATGCCTTGATCGAGGGTGAGAACCTGGAAGTGCTGAAGGTGCTGCAAAAGGCCTACTTCGGCCAGGTCAAGCTGATCTACATCGACCCGCCCTACAACACCGGCTCGGACCAGTTCGTCTACCCGGATCGCTTTCAGGAAAGCAAGGAGGACTACCTCAAGCGCATCCAGGACATGGACGACCAGGGCGCGCTGCTGCGCGAAGGCCAGTTCCGCAAGAACACCCGTGAATCCGGCCACTACCACTCCAACTGGCTCAGCATGATGCTGCCCAGGCTCTATATCGCCCGCAACCTGCTGCGCGAGGACGGGGTGATCTTTGTGTCGATCGATGACAACGAGGTGCACAATCTGCGGCTGCTGATGAACGAGATTTTCGGGGAAGAGAATTTTGTTGCCAGCGTGATTTGGCAGCGAGTCTATGCCCCAAAAAGTAGCGCAAGACATTTTTCGGAAGATCATGACCATGTTCTCGTCTACGCAAGGAACGCTGACGCTTGGACCCCAAACCTACTTCCAAGAACTGATGAGCAAAACAGCGTCAACAAGAACCCCGACAGCGACCCTCGAGGGCCATGGAGACCAAACAACCTTGCCGCTCGAAACGATTACAGCAAGGAGACTTACGAGATCCGCTGCCCTGGAGGTCGTGTGATTCCAGGCCCTCCCTCAGGCTCCTATTGGCGAATATCTGAGGAGAAGTTCAGAGAGCTAGATGAAGACGATCGGATTTATTGGGGTCTTGGTGGAAACAATGTCCCTGCCCCGAAAATATTTCTCTCTGAAGTGAAGGATGGCCGCACGCCACAGGCAATCTGGACCTACCAGGAAGTCGGGCATACTCAGAAAGCCAAGAAGGAGCTGCTGGCCCGCGTTGAGTTTCCGTCGTCAGACCTCGTCTTCGATACGCCTAAACCGACCGATCTGATCCGTCGAATGTGCCTGCTGGCCACAAAGCCGGGTGACAGTGATCTCGTGCTCGATTTCTTCGCCGGCTCGGGTGCCACGATGGACGCCGTGCTCCAGCAGAACGCCGAAGACGGCGGCAACCGGCGCTGCATTCTGGTCCAGATGGCCGAACCCCTGGACGCCGACAACGCCGAATTCTCCGATATCGCCCAGGTCGTCCGCACCCGCATTCGCGCCGCGCTGGAAGCGCTGCGCGAGGCGGAGACCGACGGCCCGGACTGGCGAAAGACGAGGGCTTCCGTGCCTTCCAGCTGGTCGAATCCAATTTCCCGCAGTGGCGGCCGCAGACTTTCGAGACCGGCGAGGCCCTGGCCGAGCAGATCCAGCTTTTCATGCAGGCCCGCGTGCGCGACGCCGGGCCCGAAGCCCTGGCCCTGGAGCTGCTGCTGAAATCCGGCTACCCCCTGAGTACCACCCTGGGCCGACTGGAACTGGCCGGCGTGCCCGTGCTTTGCGTCGACAGCGACGACAGCAAGCTGGTGCTGCTGATCGAATCCTTCACCA
>CAZIMY010000327.1:0-2067 GCA_964540315.1 uncultured Wenzhouxiangella sp. | reverse complement strand
AAACCGCTGTTGGTAAAGCTTGTCTCGAAACAGAACTGTTCGGCAAGAAACGAAGCTGGAGGTACGTTTTGGGTGGTGGAAGGCGTCTGGGCAACTACCGCAGCAGACCAAAAAGACGATAAAACAAATAAAAATACGATTGCTGCCGCGGTACGAAACGCGCGGCCACGGCGGGGGGTACTGATCATTCGGGGAGTTCCTAAGCTAACACTGCCAATGCCTCTGCATTCTTGTCGCGCTGGGAGACCCCGAACCGCGCCTGGGCTGTTATTGAATGACTGACCTGTTCAAGCCAGGCGAAAATCTCCGGGACAACCATCCCGGTAATCGGACCGTATGATACTCAGACCGCTCCGGAATATCTACTCAGCAAAGACGTCGAAGCCCGCCGTTGCTGACTTGTCAACAGCCAGGGCAGGCCAACTCACTCCACTAAAGCTTGATACCGATCCAACGCCCCTGCTTCCAGACCATGGCAAACCAGGCCGCCTGACCCATGCGGTAAACGGCCTGAAGCGCCCAGACAGCCAGTAGCCCACCGCCCAGAATTGGCCCAACCAGCGCTGCCAGCGGCAGAAAGATACCCCATTGGGCGATGATCGAGATACGCATCACCCGGGCCGTGTCACCGGCACCCAGTAGGGCGTTGATCAGCACCATGCCGGCGGCATCAACACCAATAATCGCCGCTGAGATCATCAGGGCCGGAAACGCCATCTCAACCGTCGCCGGATCGGTCAGGAAAATACCGAGCAAGGGTTTCCCAAAAAGCATGACTGCCACACCGAGGCCCAGGCCCAGCAGGGCCACAAACACCGAGGCATTCCAGCCCCATAATTTGGCGTCGGCCGGGTCTTCGCGCCCCAGCGCGTTGCCAACCAGCGTGGCCGTAGCCAGACCGAAGCCGATCGCCGGCAGGATGATGACCAGCCCCAGCGTCATCAGCACGTTGACCGCGGCCAGCTCACGGGTGCCGATTTGGCCAATGATGATCAGCAAGGTCAACATGCCGGCCGCAAAGAAAAACTGCTGCAGGCTGGCCGGGAGCGAGACCTTCAACTGGCTTTTGAGCATGGCCAAACTGGGCACGGCGCGCAGAAAGCCTTCCCCGCGGGCGTGTTTCAGACCGAAGTAGAAGTAAATCGCCAAACCCACATAGATCGACAGGGTGGTGGCCAGCCCCGCACCCACCACGCCCAGCGCCGGCGCCCCCAGATTGCCGAAGATCAGCACCCAGTTCAGAAATACATTCACGCTGTGCATGATCAGCAGAGTGATCAGATACAGCCGCGTCATGTGCACGGCCGACCAGTAACCGCGGAACGAGAAATTCATGCCCACCGCCACCAGCGCGAGCAGACGAACCTGCAGATAAGGCCCGGCCTCAGCCACAACGTCTGGATCGGGATTGAGCAGCGCCATGATCTCGGGCGCCAGAAGAATCAGGGCTGCGGCCAGCGGCGTTCCCAGTAGCAGGGCCAGCGCCAGACCGCCGTTCAATGGCAGGGCCAATTCGCCCGAGGCACCCTCCCCCACTCGCCGTGCCGCAATCGCCTGCACGCCTGTGGCCAAACCCAAAATAAAGGCCATCGACAGCCAGTTGGCAAAGCTGCTCAGGCCGGTTGCGGCCAGCGCCGTATCGCACAGCCGACCGACCATCCCGATATCCACAAGGTTCAGGATGTTCTGCGAAGTCATGCCACCAATCACAGGCAGCGCAATCGCAAACAGTTGACGACGTCGGCTGCGGTCCGGGAAAACAGCAGAGCCGGTTGGAAACATCCGGAATTTCACAAAAGGCGGAGACTTTTTGGTTGCCAGGCGCTCATAGTGCCTGATGTGACGGACAAGGCTCGTTAATAAAGATGCCAAACGCGTCCGGCTTTTCGCGAACGCCGTCGACTCGTTAGATCGCCGAGCGCAAGGTCATGGAACACCAACTCAAGATCAAGACGGAGTGACTTGAGAAGCGCTCCATGCAGGATGGACTGACCGACACTGCCAACCTGTGCTACGCCGGTCAGCGAGCAGTGGGGGAATGGAAACGGGTCCTGCGCTGACCAGTAC
>CAZIMY010000326.1:0-2067 GCA_964540315.1 uncultured Wenzhouxiangella sp. | reverse complement strand
TGTTCAGATGCGCTTCGGCAAAATAGTAGGTATGCAGGGTGTAGAACGACGGCCGTATCCCGTACTCGACAAACCTGGGGATGTGGTCGGGGCGCATGAACTGGGTGTGGATGGTGGTCACGTTCCACGGCGCGCTGAAGTCGCCGTCGCGAGCGGACTCGTAGGCCGCCAGGAACATGTCGATCGCAGCATCGCCGTTGGTGTGCGCATTCAACGGCAGGCCCAGCTCGTAGACGCGCTGGAAGGCCTGGTTGACCAGTTCCTGGGGAAAGGTCGGCTCGCCGACCCAGTTCTCTTCACCGGCCGGACCGCCGGTCAGGTAGGGCGAGGTGAAAAAGGCCGTTCTACCCTGCGGTGAGCCGTCCAGCGTGATCTTGACCCCACCCAGCTTCAAGCCCCGATCGTACTGGCCCCACTGATCGCGCGGCACTTCTTCGAGGGTTTTTTCCAGGTCGGTGATGAACGGATAGGCGATCACATCGATCAGGTTGGCGCCGGCCTCGGTGGCCCGCAGCATGGTCTGAAGCTGCGGCAGGTGGGTGGCGCCGTCGTGGGCCGTGGTGATGCCGGCCTGGGCGTACAGCATCTGGGCCGCGCGGGTGAACTCGATCTCCTGCTGCGCGGTCATCGGCTCGGTTTGCTCGAACACCGGCAAAAAGGCCGTTTCCATGATCAGGCCCCAGGGCTCGTTGGTCCCCGGCTTGCGCACGATGACGCCGCCCGGTGGTGTGGCCGTCTCGGCGCTGATTCCATATTTCTCCAGCGCCAGGCTGTTGAGAACGGCGCCGTGCATCGAAACGTGATCGACGCGAACGGGATTGTTCGGAAAGGCTTCGTCGAGATCGTCACGATTGAGCAGACGACCGTCCGGCATGACCGTATCGTCATAGCCGTAGCCGATCAGCAACTCGCCTTCGGCAATCTCTCGTTCTTCGGCACAGCTTTTCAGTTCGGCGATGATGCTGGGCACATCCTTGCCGGGACCTGCAGGCGGTGCGTACAGCTTGCACTGACGGGCGACCAGCAGGGCGTTGATGTAGTGGCTGTGGCTGTCGAGAAACCCGGGCAGGAGCGTCTTGCCGTCCAGGTCAATGACCTGCGTCGACGGCCCGATCCAGGTAGCTGCGGCGTTTTCCGGACCCACGAAGGCGATCTTTCCATCCTTGACGGCCAGGACCTGGGCATACTCCGGCGCCTCGCCGGCCATGGTGATGATCGATCCGTTGCGATAGACCGTATCGGCAGGCTGGGCCAGCGCGGTGGTCGCGCCAAGCAGCAGGATCATGCCTCCGGCCAGCAGGCGGCGCCAAGGTGCGGCTACGGCTGAGAGTGTTTTCATGCGGGTTGTTCCATGCTGATATCAAGTTCGAGAGCGTGTCGGCTGACAGACACGGACCTGACGGCAGTCAGGCGCCGCCGGGACGGCTACAAGGTAGCGGTCCGCAAATCGCAGAACTGCCTAATATAGACAATTACGGGCGAGCGCATCAGCGGGATCGAAGCTCAGCAACCTGTACTGCCGAGCTTAAACGGGCAAGCGATCCACGGTCTTCAGCGCCGCGACAGACTTCCCGTCCGGCGCCATCATTTCGGACTGAGAAAAAACCCGCCACGAGGAGCCTCATGGCGGGTTTTTGGCGCTGGAGTATGCCGCCGCTGCGCGGCGTTTTCAGATCAGAACCGCCAGTCGGCCGTCAACCGCGCATTCAGCGGTGCGCCGACGGTCGCCTGATGCGTGCTGTGCGAGTTGGGGAAGTACAACTCATCGGTCAGGTTTTCGATGTTGAGCTGCAGGCTCAGCCTGTCCGACACATCATAGTAAGCAGCCGCATCAACCCGCGTGTAGCTGGGCAGGACGGCGGTGTTGCTGTTGTTGATGAAACTCTCGTCCTGATAGGTCAGACCGATGCCGAAACCGAAGCGGTCGGTCACGCGGAAGCTGTTCCAGATGGAGAACGTGTTTTCCGGCAGTTCTTGCGGCCGCAGTCCGGTGTCGCCCTGGCGATCGACCTGCTCGCCGTCCAGATAGCTATAGCCGGCGGAGATGAACCAATAGTCGTTGACCTG
>CAZIMY010000325.1:0-2068 GCA_964540315.1 uncultured Wenzhouxiangella sp. | reverse complement strand
AAGGCCTGCAGCGACGATGATGGTGGATTTGTAGCCTGTCGGGATTTTTCGCTCGGCAACGGCCTGATCACGTTCATCGCCAATACTTCGATGCTGACCCCCACCGACCCGCCAGGTTCGGACATCTTCGTGGCCAACGTCATCGATGGCAACAACATCCTGGTGACCGAAGACGTCGGAACCATCGCGCCCTCGAGGCAACACGGGCCGCCGAGCTCGGCCTGCAGCGGGCACCGGATCGCGTTGACCACCAACGTCAATCTGTTCTTCAATCCCGACGGCACCTTCGAACGTGACCTCTACGTCGTCGATACAGTCAGTGGCCAGAAGGTGCGCTTCGGCTTCCCGGATTCTGCCGGTCAGACCCTGGTCAACTCGACCAACCGATTCGTCACGATCTCGGACAGCGGCCAGCTCATCGGCTTCCAGACTGACCTCAACATCGACCCGCGTGACACCAACAGTGCGACCAGCGACGGTCATTTCATCGAATTCAATCGCTCGTTTTCCAGCTACACCATTCACTACGTGGGTCACTGGAACGACGTTCCTTCCGACCGGAGCAGCTTCGCCCCGCACCTTGGCGACAACGGCATCGCCGTTTTCATGTCCGACTCCACCGACCCGCAGTGGCCCCAGACCAACGGTTGGCGCCATGCCTTTGCCAACCTGCCGCCGGACGACTTCAGCGTGATTTTCCGAGGAAACTTCCAGCAGGCTCCCTAGTGGCTCACTAGGCACTGCCATCGGACATGAATTTGCGCAGCCACAGGGTTGCAACGCGCTTGTCCCGAACAACGGTGGCCTCGGAGACATCCAGTAGTCGGGCGATGGCAGGATGGGTGAGGCCGCCGAAGTAGCTCAGTTCGAGAATCTCGGCCTTGCGTGCGTCGTGCTCGGCAAGCCGGGTCAGGGCCTCGTCAAGGGCGAGCACGTCCACGGGCTGGTCATCGGCAATCTGATCCTCCTGCAAAGTCACCGGTCGGCTGGAACCACCCCGCTTGGCGGCTCCTCTGGCGCGAGCATGATTGATCAGCAAGCGGCGCATGGTGCGAGCCGCCAGGGCGTAGAAGTGGTCGCGATTGGCCAGCTCGACGTCCAGGCCGATCAAGCGCGCGTAAGCCTCATGCACCAGGGCAGTGGCCTGCAACGTATGTTGGCCCTGCTCGCGCGCAAAGACCCGCGCCGCGATCTGATGCAGTTCCTGATATAGGATCGGAGCGGCCTGGTCAAAGGCTGCCTGATCGCCATCCACCCACTTTTTCAACAAGTAGGTGATGTCCCTTTCCTTGCTCACAATCACTCGGCCTCGGTAATGGCGTTTCTGAGTTCGCGAACGCGCGGCGCGTTTTCACCGATTAGTTCAGACACTTCGGCCACCATTGAATGGGCGTGGTCCAAGCGCGCCGAATCGGGGCTCAAATTGAAGGGCGGCAGCTGGATCGCCGCCTGCTTGATTCGAAGACGCCAGTCTGACTCGTCAAGTCGTTCTCCCATGCGTTCGATGACCGACCGTGCGAGTTCAGGTCCTTCGGCTTGTCCCTGCATGGCCAGCACGCGAGCCAGTAGCCATTCCACCTGGTCGATCGGCGTTCGTTCGATATCGGCCACTGGTCCGGCAATCGCCCGGGCTTTCACGAGTGCGCTTGCGGCGTCTTCGAGAAGGCCTTCCTCGAGAGCCAGGCGGCCGCGCAGCAGGTGGATCGTTGCGTATGCCAGATGCTCGGTACCGCGCGAGGACTCGATGACAGCAGCTGCGGTCTCGATGTCTCTCTGGGCCGCATCGAGATCGCCCAGTGCAAGCTGGAGCTGGGCTCGAACACTGTGCGCAGACGCCATCCACGGATGTTCAGGACCTAATGTTCGCTCCGTCAAGATCACTGCACGGTTGCTGTGGTCCAGGGCGTCGTCCAAGCGGCCCAGTTCGGTCAGCGCCGTTGCAACGAGACGGTGACCGCGTGAGACGCCGGGAGAGTCTCCTCCGTCTTCGCCGTACATCTCCTGAAGGATTGTCAAGGCTCCTTCCCAACCGCTGAGCGCCTTGTCGAGTCGGCCTGTGTCAAAGAAC
>CAZIMY010000324.1:0-2079 GCA_964540315.1 uncultured Wenzhouxiangella sp. | reverse complement strand
CCAGGCGAACGAGCTGGGTGATCAGATAGGTGGGTTCGCCGGTGAATTGATCCTTGAGTTCATCGAAGACCTTTCTTGTGGCCCGGAACGTCAGTCGCTGCAGCCGGAAAGATTCGGGAATCGCCTCCAGATCAATTTTTTCGACCTGATGCATGTTGGTGCCCGCGCCGAGGGCGGGTGCCAGCTCGGCGGCGATCGGCGTGCGCGCCGGGTCAAGCTCGAGCACCTCGACTTTATCCCATTGGATTTTCAGCGTCGGCCGGATGACCGTATCCACCCGGATGACGTTGGGCCAGCGTATTTCCAGGGCGTTGCGCTCGGGCAGGGACTGGATTTGCTGGCTGGGCCGGGGCGGCTCCGGGGGCTCGCCGCCGTCGCCCACGTCCTGAAAGATCGAGAGCGGCACGCCGAATACATTGACATATTCTGGCCTGAACAGCCCGTTGTCGTCACGGTCGTGACTGACCCGACGCAAGCCGCGACCGATGACCTGCTCGCAAAGCAACTGACTGGTGAAGGCTCTCAAACCCATGATGTGAGTGACGTTCTTGGCATCCCAGCCTTCCGAGAGCATAGCTACGGAAATGACGTTCTGCAGTCTCTCCCCGGCCGTGCCGCGCTTGCCGACGTTGTCGACCACTTCCCTGAGCAACTCTTCCTTCTTCAGCGCCAGCAGCTCGGCCTTTCGGTCGGGCGGTAGATCGACGCTTTCGACAATGGCTTTCAGATGCGCTTCGTAATCCTTGTCTGTTGTGCTGGTTTCGCCGACTTCGGCCTTTTCCAGCACCTTGGAATCGACACGGAGCAGTCGCTCCTTCTCGTGCAGTTCCGGCCAGTGGGCATCGCCGCTGGAAAAGTAGTGTTCGACGCGGCGTGCTGTTTCAATCCGGTTGCACACGGTCAACATCGCCGGCGGCGAGTGATGACCCTGCTCCAGCCAATCCTTGCGATGCTCACGCCAGTCCGCACCCAGCAGGGTGTAGGCCTGCTGCACAAGGTTGGGCAGTGCTTCGTGCGGCTGGGCACGACGATTGAGGTCTTCGTGCACTTCCGGGTCGCGATACAGGTGATAGAGCTTGGGGCGCAGCGTTCTGGTGTCGGGAATCACGCCGTCGCGCACCACCACCCGCGGCGTCTTGACCAAGCCGGCTTCGATGGCGTCATTTAGGCCGAAATCGGAAACAATCCACTCGAACAATCCCTCTTCCTTGGTGGTCTTGCCGGTGGGTGCGAACGGGGTGGCGGAAAGGTCGAAGCAGCGCTGGATGCGCCGGGTCTTGTGCAGCCGGTCCAGGCCCTCGATCCAGCGCGTGGCCTCATCCAGGTCAATGCCGCGTTCGGCCGCCTGCTTCCTGCTGATCTTCACGTCGGCCGGTTTTCGGTAGGCATGATGGGCCTCGTCGTTGATCACGACCAGGTCCTTGTAGCCGGCCAGTTTGCCGAGGACACGCCGGGTAAAGGCTTCGTCGCTTTCGGCGCCCTTTTTGACCACCGAACGCACCGGCTCTTTCATCGGCATCAAGCTGTGCCAGTTCTCCACCAGCACTTCGGCCTGGTTGAGGCGCTGGCGCATGGCCTCTGACGGGCACAGGCTGAATTCGTCGTAGACGTTGTGGATGTCGCCGGGATAGAGCACCTGAAGGCGCTCCTTGACCGTGAGCCCGGGCGCGATGACGAAAATCGCATGGGAAAAATCTCGATTGCGGCGCGGATAGGTCAGTGCGTTGAGCACCTGCCAGGTGATGATCATGGCCATGACCACCGTCTTGCCGGTGCCCGTGGCCATCTTGTTGCACAGCCGGTCCCAGGGTCCGCCGTCGCCGGGGATATAGATGCCCTGCTTGTAGTCCGGCGCGGCCTCGATCCACCAGATCAGGGCCTCGATGGCTTCGAGCTGGCAGAAATAGAACGCATATGGGCGCGCTTCGGCGTCGTGCCAGTGCGCGAGCAGGCGTCGGGTCACGGAGGTGATGCCGGGGTAATCCGCCGCGCGCCAGGCATCGACGCGCTCTCTGATTCGGTTGACCAACTCAAGCTCTTCGGTGCGCCGGGTGTTGTTGCGGGTATCGAAAATCTCAT
>CAZIMY010000323.1:0-2082 GCA_964540315.1 uncultured Wenzhouxiangella sp. | reverse complement strand
CAACAGATCGTGGCAGGACATCGACCCTTCAGCATGGCATGGAGATGGTGCGGCTCAGCGATGGACAAGCGGAGATCCTTCGCCTAGTCGCGAACGGTTTCTCCAACGCCGAGATCGCAAAGCGTCGCCACTTGAGTGAATCCGCAGTAATCAAGGCTGTTGGCCGATTGGTCGATCAACTCGGGCTACAGCCCGACCAGGGTGACAATCAGCGTGTGTTGTTGACCCAGGCTTACTTTCGCTTGACGGGAACCGCCGGTGACCGACGGGACTGAACGGCCTGGTGGCCCCTTCAACGCCGGCACAGCAATCGCGCTAGTCGCATGGTTCTTGTTCGCAGTCCCACTCGTCATCAGCGGCGACACCACGGGCGACCAGATCGCCCTGGCTGTCGGCATCGCCACGTTGGCGATCATTCCCAGTTTGACCTTCGGTGCCGTGCTCTATGTAGCACTCACAAAGGTGCGGCTGGCACGCCAGCGCTGGGTCGTCCATGCAGCACGTGGTGCTTCGGGCGCATTGGCTGGGCTATTGCTCAGCCTGCTGGCTGACACCGCAGGGATCTCGATGGATCTGCCGACTTGGGCTTTGGTCATGATCCTGACCGTTGCCACACCATGGCTGCTTGCCACGCTCGACACTATCCGCAGCGTCCGCGAACAGGTCCTCGATAGACGCGAATCGCTCATCAACGAGGCCGCCAAACTCATGTTCTCCCAGAGCACGCAGCGGGAACTCGTCGAGGATGTGCGCGCAACGATCACCAGTGCCGTCGAAGTCGAACTGCAGCCGGCCCGCCGGGAGGTCTCGCGCCAGATCGCCGCGCTCCAGAGTTTGAACCGCGATGAGCTACCCGGCTCGGGGTCACTCAAGGATGCGGCGCATGACTCCGTGCGGACCCTGGCTCGCGGACTGAGCTCATCCCAAGCTGTGAAACCGGATCCCATAGGCGTGTTCGGCACGATTCGCTCGATCGTGCAGACCCAACCCTTCCACCCAGCACCGCTTGCGGTGATCTACGCGGCCATCAACTTACCCACACTCGTAGTAAGCCGAGGTGGAACCCAGGGAATCGTCGATGTGCTCCTCGGGGTCGGGTTGATCTTCTTGATTCTCTTTTCGGGTAATGCGCTCATGCGCAGCGGTCGATACCGGCACGATGTGGTCTTCCTTGCAACGTTCGCCGTGTTACAGGTCCCCACGGTCCTTTTCTTCTTACTTGTATCGGGGGAGACTTCCGTCCCGCTTTTGGACATAGCGACGAGCGTGATCATCAGTTTCCTGCTGGTCATGGTGACCTCGAGTCTTGGCTCCTGGCAGCAGCGGCAGCAAAGCGCCCAGCGCACTTTTCAGGAGCTGCTGTCAGAGGAGACGATCGAAACCCTGGCCCACACCCGCATCGCGGCCGACGAGGCTCGACAGGCCGCCCAGACTCTGCACGGAACCGTCCAGGCCCGGCTTGCCGCCTGCGCTGTCGCCATGGATCAAGCTGCCGCCGCCGGTGATCTCGACTTGTATCGGGACTCCCTGGCCAGAGCCCAGGAAACGTTGGACTCACCGCTATTCCCCGATCCGCCGCCGGCGGATTCCTCCATCGAGGAATCCGTGTTGCGGGCAACGGATCTGTGGTCCGGACTCTTGGACGTCACGGTCGAAATCTCCGAAGAGCTCACATCCGCACCGGACTCAGGTGGTCGGATCGAGAGCATCGTCGAAGAGGCGGTGGGAAATGCCGCTCGCCACGGCCGCGCCAAACGTCTGCAGGTCCGCATTTCCGATACTGGTGATTCCACCGTGATCGAAGTCCAAGACGACGGCAGCGGTTACACCGAATTCAGACCGGGTCTCGGCTCACGCCTTTTCGACAAGACCACCGGTGGTCAGTGGTCAGTGACTCCCGGAGCAGCGCTGGGCGGCTGTGTCTTCCGGGCGGAAGTCACACGCACGTAGACCACCTGGCTTCGTGAATTAGTGTTTAGAGCCAGGAGGATGCATGTCGGCTGAGCGGTTCCTAGTGCTGGCGACGAGTGTGCACCTGGGTTTCCAGGCCGTCGTGACCATCGTCGTGTATCCGGCCCTTGC
>CAZIMY010000322.1:0-2087 GCA_964540315.1 uncultured Wenzhouxiangella sp. | reverse complement strand
TCGCCAACGACTTCGTCATCTTTCACCAGTACCGCGCCAACTGGCACCTCGCCAATTTCTTCGGCTTGACGGGCGAGCGCCAGAGCCCTCTGCATCCAGCGATGATCCTCAGATGTCGACATCCGTGCTACTTAACGTTAATGAGTGTCAGAACAAACGATCCGCGATAACCGCCAACCAGACCAAGGCGGATATCAGCATCGTTGTCAGCACCATCGCCGAGCCGGCGTCCTTGGCCTTGGCTGCCAAGTCGTGCACCTCTGGGCTGATCCGGTCGACAACGGCCTCGATGGCAGAATTGCCCAACTCTGCAACCAGCACCAAAGACCAGCTGCCCACCAACAAGGCGAAAACGGTCCAGCTGCTGGCGATCAACCACGCCACGGGCACGATCAAAATCAGAACAACAATTTGAAAACGAAGGGCGGCCTCATCCCGCCAGACCCGCCGATATCCTTTCAGGGAGTTGATCGTGGCCCGAATAAGTCGCTGCAGTTCGTTCTTGGGTGTATGGGGCTTCATCAATCTGAATAATGGACGATCGAATGAGCGCTACTTAGCCCGTAATTCGATCCGTCGAATCACATAGGTTCCCGGGAAGGAGCCGGGATCGATTCGCAGCCTTCCGTTATGGGTAATCCCATCAAGACTGAAACTCAACGCATTATGACCGACGATGGTTCCGGCCTCAATCGTATTGACCTCCGCATAACCTGATTGCTGATCGGATGGGTAATAAATCTTCAGCACCGTGGACTTGTCGGTTTCGATATCAATGTAAAGGCGGGTAGCCTCGGACGACTCCACCCTGATCTCCGGCAAAATCACAAACGGATCCCTACCTTCAGACACAACACGGAGACCGTCCCCGGAAAGCTCCGCTGCCGCGACATCAGGCGAAAAATCCAGCTCTTCCTTCTGCACGTGTTCCAGCGAAAATAAAACTTGTCCGCCCTTGATGTTTGATGAGAGATGCTCGGTGTTGATCAACCGTATGGCGCTATTTCTTGCAGCCGAGGCTAGGTGGACGCTGGATCCGAGCGAGGTCTCTCTCAGGACACTCTCTCCGGCCAGAAAGTGAGCATCATGCTCAACCCCAAGCAAGTCTAGCAGGGTCGGAGCAATATCCATGGGCGTCGCGAGCCGCTGCTCGATCCCTTCGGTGTAAGTATTGATTGCGTTGAAATAAAGGCGACGATCATACCCTTGTGGATACAGGGGAAAAGCACTATTGCGCATGGCCAGATGATCTGTAAGCAGAATAACGATGGTGTCTTCGTAAGCCGGATGATCTCTGAGGCGAGAAACAAACTCACCGACCAATTGGTCTGTGCAATGAACGGCATCAAGGATGGAATTATCGACAAGCGCGTAGGGCCGACAACTGGCCGATGGCTCACCGCTTGGGTGATGCGTATCCACGGTCAGAAGCGTCAGATTAAACGGGCTTCCCGAAGAAGCCAGCGTATCGAACTCGTCCAGCGCTAGTTCAAACAATGAGTCGTCAAACAACCCCCATCCACCGATATAGCCGGGATCACTCAGGCGGGCGATGAGCTCTTTTCGTCCCAACACCTGATCAAACCCGTGGGCACGAAAAAAGTGGCCCTTGCCCGCAAAGTTCAAAGAAGCGCCTCCGATAAAGGTTTGCTGGTAGCCGGCTGCATCAAGGATGTCCGGCAAACAGCGGGCCTCATTCAAAAAATGAGTGAACAAGACCGCGTTTCCGCTCATGCCAAGATTGTGCAGCAAGGGTGTGCCGCAAAGAGACGATACGATGCCACCCATGGTCCACGAGGCACCTTCAACCTGCACCAGATTTTCCAGCTGCCAGCCATTCTGCTCAAGTTGCCTCAGATTGGGCGTCAGGTTCGGAAATACAGATTCATCGGTATAGATTTTCTCCAGCCCTTCCATGTAGATCAGGACCAGATTTTTCCCGGCACTCACCGAGAGATCATCGCTCTGAATGGCTTGTGGATTGAGACCCAGTCCCGGCCAGTCAACCTGATCTATGGTCTTAATCTCAACGTGGCCGCTCTCAGTGCTCCAGCCGACCGCTACCTGACGCAGACCGGGATCCAGCG
>CAZIMY010000321.1:0-2090 GCA_964540315.1 uncultured Wenzhouxiangella sp. | reverse complement strand
CGATGGGAGCTTGCGACGCTGCTCTACCGCCCGTCCATTCCCATCACAATCACCGGCGATGCGACCGGCGTGATCGAACTGGAAGCAACTTCGCCGAATGCCGGACAATTCAGCGCCGCGCTGGACGTCAACATCACCGCGCCGGCCCAGGAGATGCGAAGCGAGACCGGAGCCGGGCCTTACGCGCAAACGGACGGACTGCTGAATTTCACGAACCAGTGTGGGGATGCCCTGACCCTGTCCGATACGGTCTATCGCGTCGACAGCTCCGGCGCAGAGCCCGTGCTGACGCTTTGGGGCCAGGTCGAGATCCCGATCGAAGACCCCTTGCCGATTTTGGTGACCATCGAGCTTGAGGCTGATTTTGTTCGGGTCGAACCACCGACGGCGCTTGACCCGATCTTCGACGACCGCTTTGAAACCCCGTGACAGGACCAGAAACAGACCACCGTGATCGGAAAACCGAGCAAGCATAGAGTCATCGTCTTCAATCTCGAGCCAGACTCGCGGTAAAGCTGAACATCTGCAACATCCGGGCAAGAACCTGCAACCAGCAGGCATTTTCCCGCAGATCATTGTCCCCCAGAATTCCAAGGGTCTGCTCGGCATTCTTGATGTGTTCGGGCGTTGGTCCGTTGCCGCGTTCTTCATGGGCGATGGATCCATTTCAACAAGGAGACAAGTTCATGGTTTTACGCTTCTGCTTTTTTATCCTCTTGATGAGTCTGCACGGCGCCATCCTCGCCCAGGGCGCGCTTGAGCCGCCGGCACCGCCAGGCCCGACGATGAAGACTCTAGATCAGGTCGAGCCGCGTATACCGATTTCGGAAGCCGTCGTCATCAACGAGGCGGGCTCCTATTATCTGACCAATCCCATCAGCGGCACCTTCAACATCCAGGCCGACAACGTGACCCTGGATCTGAACGGTTTCACCATCACGCCCGAATCTGTGCTTGCGATCCGGGTCTTTATTGGGGCCGACAACCTGAGAATTTTCAACGGCGCTATCGCCGGTGGCGAAGGAGGGGGCATTGCCGGCTCGGGAATGGGCTCGGTTTCCATCAGTGACCTGCAGTTTTTCGACATTACGGGTGCGTGCATCGAATTGAGCAATCCCTCGGGCATCCTCATGATCGAGCGCATCCGCTGCCATCAAGCGACTCGTGCAGGGATCATGATTCGACAGTTTCAGGATCAGCCACTCCATGTGGTCATTCGCGACAACGTGATCAGCAACGTCGCGACAACCACCGCAGTGAGCACCTACGGCATTGGTGTTTTTCACAACGCGATTGGCGATTGGAACGTGGTGGTCACCGGCAACAAGATGATGAACAATCGCTTTTGGGGCCTGGGTATGCGAGGCGACGATGCCACGGTCAGCGGTCAGGTCACCGATAACCTGGCCAGCGGAAATGGCGGTCCTGGCATTCAGGTACTGGCAGACGTCGTGGTAGCGAAAAATATCGCAGCCGGAAACGGGTCGAACTACAACGTCACCAGCCAGCGAGCGGCGCCGATCACCGCGCTTGACCAGAACCCCGGCCCCTGGGACAACATCTCGGAATAGCTCATGACCATGATGCAATCAGCACGTATGGCCCTGATCGCCATTGGTCTGTCATGGGGCATGGCCGCCATTGCGGAGGACGTCGACCCCGACAACGATGATTCGCAATACGCCTGGGCAGGAAACTTAAGCTGGATCAACGCCGAGCCGCTGGGCGACGGCGGACCCGGGATGGCCTTGTCCGCCGAGGCCGCGACCGGCTGGCTGTGGTCGGCCAACAGCGGCTGGATCAGCTTGAGCTGCGAAAACACCGGCTCCTGCGATCGCGTGGATTACGGCGTTCTCAACAACGGTGAGGGCCAGCTCAGCGGCTATGCCTGGTCGCCAAATCTTGGCTGGATCAGCTTTTCCTGCGCCGACTCCAACAGCTGCGACAGCGTTGACTACGGCGTACAGGTGGATTCGACCAGCGGCGAAATGAGCGGCTGGGCCTGGGCCGCCAATGCCGGCTGGATCAGCTTCTCGTGCAGCAATAGCGAAAGCTGCGCAAGCGTCGATTACGGCATCCGGCTGGCCGCG
>CAZIMY010000320.1:0-2091 GCA_964540315.1 uncultured Wenzhouxiangella sp. | reverse complement strand
TCAATAAGACAAACTTCAGCAAGTCAGTCAGGCCGGTACAGGCAATCAATCCGACAATGGGCAATGATCAAGACCCGCCAGCGCGGGCCTGATCCAGGCGCTGGCGCAGATCCTGAGCGGGCACGATGCCGCCGAACATTTCGCCGTTTGCGGTGATGATGTAGGGGGTTCCGTTGACGCCCATCTGCCGACCGAGTTCGAAATGCTGTTCGACCGGCGAGTTGCAGTCGCCTCTCTCGACGCTGCGCCCAAGCTGGGCTTGATCCATCGCAGTATTGACGTCATCCGAGCACCAGACGGCGACCAGGTCATCATAAGCCGAGCTTCCAATGCCGGCCCGTGGGAAGGCGGCATAGCGGACGGCGATGCCCGCCTCGACATAGTCATCGATCATCGCGTGCAAACGGCGGCAGTAGCCGCAGTCCGTATCGGTGAAGATCAGAATTTCATGGTCCGGATTGGTCGGGCCGTAGGTGATGAAGGTCGAGGTATCAAAATTTTCCAGCAGATGCCGGCGAACGCCTTGTTTCCCCAGTTCGGTCAGATCATCCTGAGTGTCCAGATTGACCAGCCTGCCCTGAATGAAGTACTGACCGTCATCGGTCATGAAAAAAACCTCGGTGCCGGCCGTGACCTGGACGATGCCATCAATCCGGGTGCTGGCCACGGCAACCTCAACGTCGCTGCCGATCAGCGTGGCAAGTCGCTCATTGACCCGCTCGAAATCATCGGCGTAAGCGGCGAAGGACATCTGTGCTGATGCCAGAACAATCAGTAGGTAACTGAGTTTCATTGGTGGCTCTCCGTTATTTTTGTTGAAGGCTGATGGCGTGGCCGAGAGCCCATTGTCATCCTGTGACCCCCGGCGCCCGCCGAAGTTGCAGCGGCCGAGGGAGGCACTGAATTGGATGGGAGATGGACGCAGCTACGGGTCCTTCGCATTACGGGGCAGGGCAGTACGTCGGTCTCCTCCAGGACGCGGCCTACCTCGAACGGGTATGCTTTTGCGTTTGAGGAAAACAAAAGGCATGCGATTGATGCCACAAACCTGGTTGTTGATGGGGCTGCTCTTGGCACTCGCCGGCCCCGCAGCGGGTGACGAGGCCCCTGGGCAGCTGCAGGCGCGGATCGCGGCGTTCTGTGCACAGATGCCCGCGCCCGGCCTGTCGATTTCGATCGGCATCGACGATCAAGCCATCTGGTCGATGGGCTGTGGCCTGGCCGATGTCGAACAGAACGTCGACGTGGACCCGGCAAGCACCCTGTTCCGGATCGGCAGCGTGGCCAAGCCCTACACCGCTTTCGCCCTGGCCCGCCTGGTCGAGTCCGGGCAGATCGACCTCGACGCCGATGTGCGCGACTACGTGCCGGCATTCCCCGAGAAAGCGCACGGCTTCAGCGTGCGCCAGCTCGCCGGGCATCTGGCCGGCATCCGGCATTACCGCGCCGGCGAAATCTATCTCCACCAGCGCTTCGAGACCGTGGCCGGCAGCCTGTCGATCTTCGCCGACGATCCGCTCCTGCACGTGCCCGGTGAAGCCTGGCGCTACTCGTCCTACGGCTATAACCTGCTCAGCGCGGTGATCGAACAGGCCGCAGGCGTGCCCTTCACCGAGTTTCTGCGCATTGAGTTGTTCGAACCGCTGGGTATGCGCCAGACCCATCTCGACCACCTCAACCAGATCATCCCCGGGCGCGGCCGCTACTACCGCTTGAGCAACGGCGAGCTCACCAACGAACGCGAAGTCGACAACAGCTACAAGTGGGCCTCCGGCGGCCTGGTCTCGACAACGGAAGACGTGGTTCGCTTCGGCCGGGCCTATCTCACCGAAGACTGGCTGCGGCAGGAAACGATCGATGAATTCTGGACGTCACAGAAAACCACAGATGGCCAATCGACCGACTACGGATTGGGCTGGCGGATCGTCAGGGACGGGCAGGGCCGACTCTGGATCGGACACGGCGGCGGATCGGTCGGCGGCACTTCGCAGTTCTGGATATTCCCTGAGCAGCGCGTGGTTCTCGCCGCCGCCAGCAACCTGACCGAGCTGGACTACGGACTGCTGCTGGTTGACCTGCGCGATTTGATTG
>CAZIMY010000319.1:0-2097 GCA_964540315.1 uncultured Wenzhouxiangella sp. | reverse complement strand
GAATGGACCCATCGTTATCCGCCGGTAGAGACCTTCAATCACCACGTCTATCTGGAGGGCTTCGAGCTGCCAATTCTGAACGCCGGCCCGATGGACCCGGCGCTCTCACCCGATGGCCAGAGCGTGGCGTTCTCTGCGCGGGGATGGATCTGGGTGATGAATCTTGACTCGCGGGTCGCGCGCCGCGTGACCGATTCGTCGGACATGGACGGTCGGCCCGCCTGGTCGGCCGATGGCGAGCGGCTGGTGTTTATCCGCGACGACGGCGGTCAATTGAGCATTGTGCTCTTGAACCTTGAGTCCGGACAGGAGCAGATCCTGGTCGACACCCCGGCGGTCAATCTGGACCCGGTTTTTTCCAATGACGGTAAGAGCGTGCTCTATTCATCCGCCGAAGACGGTCCGCTGCGGCTGTGGCAGGTGGACTTGTCGACGCTGGCGCGCGCAACCTTCCTGCCCGATACGGAGTTTGGTCGGCGCGAACTGGAGCGTCGGCCCCAGGTGGTGCCTGGCACCAACCAGCTGGTGTTTCTGAGCAAGCGTAATTCAGCCGATTCGCTGGTGCTGTGGGATGCCGAACAACAGCAGTTGACCCGCCTGATTGAAGACGGTATTACCGGCCAGGCCGACCTGGCCGTCTCGCCGGACGGTCAGTCAGTGGCCTACATCTGGCCGTATGACGGCGGATGGGAGCTGCGCATGCTGTCGCCAAACGCGCCGCACAGCACGATATTGCTCACCCGGGCCAACGGCCAGCCACTGGCACCGGCCTTCAGCCACGACGGACAGCAAGTCTGGTTTGCCGAGGCCGATGGTGACGAACACAAGGCCCTGCATCGGGTATCAGTCAACGGCGGCGCTCCCGAAGCAATTGAAATCAAACGCTGGGACTGGGGTACCGATGTGGGTCGCCTGAAACTTCGCACTGAAATCGAGGGCCAACCGGTCGCCGCAAGGCTCAACGTCCTCGATGGCAGCGGACATCCGGTCATACCGAACGCCGGTGCGGTGCGCTCCGAAGGCCAACATGGTCGAGTGTTTTTCTATTCGAACGGACAGATTGAGCTGATCGGTCCGGCCGGCGAGTGGACCGTCTCCGCTGTCCACGGCTTTGAAACCGTCGAGACCAAACTGCAGGTTCAGGTGGCATCTGCAGGCACCACCGAAGCCACGCTGGCGCTGGAATCGATCTGGGATGCATCCGAACACGGCTGGTATTCAGCCGATACGCACTTTCATTTGAACTACGGCGGCAGCTACCGTCTGGAGCCGGACGACATCGTGACCGATCTGCGCGCCGAGGGCATCGATCTGGGCGTGCCAATGCTGGCCAATCTGCACAACCGTTTTTTGCAGCAGGAGCTTTGGAACTGGCGACGCGACAAGCCGCCGATCATCATCATCGGCCAGGAGGTTCGCTCGCATTTTCTCGGCCACGTTGGTCTGTTTGGCATGGACGAACTTTTCTGGCCATGGATATGGGGCCCAGGCTATGAGTTGTACGCCAATGACGATCGGCTGAATGCCGATCCGCTGCTGCACGCGCGCGAAGGCGGCGGCGTAGGCGGCTACGTCCACCCGATCTGGGTGCAGAACCCGCTGACCGAGCAAACCGCCTCGTTTGTGCCCATTTCGCTGGTCGCTGATGCCGTTATGGGTGCGGGTGACTGGCTCGAGGTCGGCTCGCTGTGGACCGATGAAGTCGGCACCGCGGCGGTTTGGCACCAGCTGCTGAATCTGGGTATTCCCATGGCCGCGACCAGCGGCAGCGACGTGATGAACAATTACTACCGCACCATGGCCGTTGGCGCCGCGCGCGTCTATCTGCGCCCCGAGGGTGAGCCCAACCGCGCCAATCTGATGGCGGCCCTCCGAAGCGGACGCAGCTTCAACAGCAACGGCCCGATGCTGGAGTTTGAGCTGGGCGATGCTCAGCCCGGAGATGTGATTAAAAGATCAGATGAGCCGGTCGAGTGGCAACTCAACGTACATTCGGCGCTGCCCATCGACCAGCTGGAGCTGTACGTCAACGGCGCGGTGGTGGGCACCCTCGCAGGCATGACCGAGCCGGGCAGCAAAACCACACCGGCACCGTCC
>CAZIMY010000318.1:0-2132 GCA_964540315.1 uncultured Wenzhouxiangella sp. | reverse complement strand
GCGGGCCTTGGCTTCGAGTCGCTCGGCAATACGGTCGATCAGATCTGGTTCGTGAAATTCATGAGCCGACATGTTGACCGCAATCGTGTAGTCGCCGGGTACGCGCTCCTGCCACTGTTTCCGTTGCGCCAGTGCCGCATCCAGGACCCACTGCCCCAGTCGGATGATGCGTCCGCTTTGTTCGGCAATCGGAATGAATTCACCAGGTCCGACCGGCCCCAGGCTCTGACTGTCCCAGCGCAAAAGCGCTTCGAAGCCCGCCAGGCGGTTTTCCTCGAGCAGGAAGCAGGGCTGGTAATGAAGCTGAAATTCATTGTTGGCGATGGCCTGATCCAGCGCCATTTCGATTTCCATCCGACGAAGGGTTTGCTGACCCATCTCGGTGCTGAAAAAGCGTTGACGATTACGCCCCGCATTCTTGGCCTGATACATGGCGGTGTCAGATGCGCGAAGCAGATCATCGAAGGTTTCGCCGTCAAACGGGTACATCGCGATACCCATCGAGCCTGACAGCGTGATTGTGTTCTCGCCCAGCTCTACCGGCTGCTGGATAGTCTCGAGCACCTTGTGCAGCCGGCTGCCGGCGACGCCCGGATCGACATTGGGCAGGATCAGCACAAATTCGTCACCGCCGATGCGGCTGATGGTGTCCTGATCGCGCAGCTGTCGCCGTAAACGCTCTGCGATCTTGGTCAAAAGTCGATCGCCGATGCTGTGGCCCAGGCTGTCGTTGACCTGTTTGAACTGATCGAGATCGAGAAAGCACAACGCGAAGGAGGCCTTGTCGCGATGTGCCTGAGCGATGACTTGCTGGGTTCGGTCACGCAGCAGCTCCCGATTCGGCAGGCCGGTCAGGGGATCATAGAAGGCGAGTTTGTTGATCTGCTCTTCGGCGCTCTTGCGCTGACTGATGTCCCGCGAAATGCTGACATAGTGCTGCAGCATTCCGCTGACATCGCGTACCTCAGTGATGCGCATCCATTCCGGATAGACGTCGCCCTGTTTGCGACGGTTCCATATTTCGCCTTCCCAGTAGCCCATGGTATGGATGGTTTCGAACATGTCTCGGAAAAAATGCACGTCATGTTTGCCCGAGGCCAGTAACCCCGGAGTTTTGCCGATCACCTCTTCCTCGGCGTAGCCGGTGGTCTCGCTGAAGCAGCGATTGACCATGGTGATGCGCTGAGCCCCGTCGGTCACAACGATGGATTCGCTGCCGTTTTCGAATACCTTGGCCGCAAGCTGCCAGCGAGCATTCATCGTCTTGAGTTTGGTGACTTCGGTGGACACACCGCCCACGGCGATCACGCTGCCTTTTTGGTCGATGACCGGAAACTTCTGGCTGACGAAATGCCGGAGGGTCCCATCCGCCTCATTCAGCGTTTCCTCAAACAGGATCGGCTGCCGTTTTCTGAAGACTTCAAGGTCGTGCCTGGCATACAGTGCTTCGCTTTCCGGCGGAACCAGCGCAGATCGGACCTGCCCGATGGGGTCATTTCCTTCGCCTTTCTGGAAGAGTCGGCGCGTGGTTGGGTTGGCCAGCAACATCCGGCCGTTGGCGTCGAAGGCATAGATGGCGGCGTCACTGTTTTCAAGGACCGAATCGAGCAAGCGTGACTGATTCTCCCGCTCCAGCGCATCGGTCCTATCCATGCAGGTCAGAAGAAAATGGCGATCCAGGTGAAAACTCACGCGCAGCGAGGTCAGGCGGAGTTCGATCGGCATCGGAGCGCCCTGATGCCGACGCAGCCAGGCGGGCCCCAGACTACGGGTTTCGTCCTGAAGCATGGTGCGCGCAGTCTTTGAGAATGTTGCCAGGGCCTCGCCCTCGATAAGTCTGAACATCGAATGCCGTCGCAGCCGCCCTCGGGTGGGGAAACCAAGGACCTCAAGTGCGGTGCTGTTGGCGTCCTGGATCAGGCCCTGCATGTCGATCAGCAGGGTTGGTATGGGAAAGGCTTCGAACAGCGCCTGGTAGCGGGTCCGCTCGATATCGGCATCTTGCTGGAGCGTCCGAAGCTGCTTGTTTTGAAGCTCGAGCTCGGCCTGTTGGATGCGCAGCTCTTCCATGACCCGGGACTGGTCGTACTCCGATCCAATCTTGGGCAATATCTCGCCGCGAGCCAGTGCTT
>CAZIMY010000317.1:0-2151 GCA_964540315.1 uncultured Wenzhouxiangella sp. | reverse complement strand
GGCGCGTCTGGATTTTTCACGAGCATGAACCGCGATCGGGCTGGTTTTTGCACGGATTGTTTGAGGGTGCCTGAAATGCCCCGCAGTGTTACCCTATGCGCGACAAAGAAAACAACGTTCGCGATCATTATCTTAGCGTCAGATTCTATAGTGAGGGAGAACGGGTCTCTTGAAACTTTTCGGCAAGCGCTCTGCCAGTAACCTGGCGGCTGGCGTTTACCAGGATGAACAGGTCCAGTGCGCCGTTGTCATTCGGCGCGAAAAAGGACGGAAACCGGCGTTGACTGATGCACGGTCGGCCACCCTGTCCTCGACAACAAATCCTTCAGAATTTTCCCAGGGACTAAGCCGTTTGGCTCAGGCACCCGTCACGCTGGTGCTGCCCGACCAGCAGTATCAGTTGATGCTGGTCGAGGCCCCGCGGGTGGAACCCAGTGAGCTACGTGCGGCCATCCGCTGGAAGGTCAAAAACCTGATCGATTTTCACATTGATGACGCGGTCATTGATGTCTTCGAAATCCCCGGGCAACAAAACCGCCCGCAGGGCCAGACCATGATGTATGCCGTGGCGGCCCGCGCCCGTGAGATCCGCCAGAGAATCGACGAGGTCGAAGCCGCCGGCGCCAATCTGGCCGTCATCGACCTGACCGAAATGGCCCTGCGCAACCTGGCCCAGCAGCTCGACGAAGACGCTCGCGGGGTCGGCATGCTGTATCTCGACGAGCGGCATGGCGTGATTACGCTGAGCCGTCAGGGGAGTCTTTACCTGAGCCGACACATCGAAACCGGCAGCCAGGACCTGGTCGAAAACCCCGATCGTGCCTTTGACCAGATCGTTCTTGAAGTCCAGCGGTCGCTTGATTACTACGACAGCCACTTCGCCCAGCCACCGCTGGCCACTCTGCGCATACTGCCCGGATTTGCTGCCCACGAAACGCTGTTGGCAACGCTGGGCGACAGCTTCAACACCCACGTCGGCGGATACAACATCGAGGCGGTTGTCGAACTCGACAGCGAGCTGACGATAGCTGGGCAGCACACAGGCGAACTCCTGCTCGCGCTGGGCGGCGCGCTGCGCTATGAGGAGATCAGCCTGTGAGCCAGCAGGTCAACCTTTACCAGCCGATCTTCAGGAAGCAGAAGATCATCTTCTCGGCTCGAACCATCTTGCTGGTAACGGCCGGCTTGGTGGTTGTGCTCCTCATCTGGGGTCTGGCCGTCGGTCAGCGGATTAGCCAGCTTGAGGCCGAGTATCAGCGCCAGGTCGCCGCCGAGCAGCGCGCGGTCAATCAGTTGACCGAACTGCAGCGCAACCGGCCGCCACCCACCGACACTGCTGCGCTGGAAGCCGATATCGAAAGGTTGCGGCAGCGTGCTGGAGAATTGCGCGCCAGCCTGACTTCTGTTCAGCAACATCGGCCGGTCAGCCAGACCGAGCTGCCGGGAAGGCTTGAAGCCCTGACACGGCAGGTTCCGCAAGGTTTGTGGCTGACCCGTCTGGCTTTGACCGAACCCGAGCGCGAGTTGACCGTCGAGGGTCGTGCTCTGTCGTCCCGGCTGGTACCGACCTATATCGACGGCCTTTCCGGCGAACCACTGATCAGTGGCACAGGCTTTCGTCAGGTTCATGTCCAAGACGGCGATGATGACATTCCCGGCGTTCGCTTTATCCTGCGCACCCGCAGCCAGGAGGTTCCATGAGCCCGATGGAAAGGCTGCGCGGCCTGCCCGAGCGAGTCAACGCACTGAGCCTGCGCGAACGCGCATTGTTGGGGCTGGCCGCACTCGCCATCGTTTTTTTGCTGTGGGGCCTGCTGCTGATGAGCGGACTGCGCGACCGCCATGACCGTGTTCAGGACCAGATTGAACAGGTCCAGGGCCAGGTACAAGCCCTCACCGACACCATCCAGCAGACCGCGGTTGACAGCGCGGGCAATCCACGCGACGCACTGGAACGGCAGCGGGTCGCACTGACCGACGACATCGCGCGGCTTGAGTCCAGGCTCGCCGATGCCCTGGGCGAGGTCACTACGCCATCGGAAACCCGCACCATGCTGGCGGCCTTGCTTGCCGAAATCCCCGGGCTATCGTTGATCACGCTCGAGAATCTGCCGGTCGACAGCCTCCAAGCCGCTGATGATCAACCGATCC
>CAZIMY010000316.1:0-2166 GCA_964540315.1 uncultured Wenzhouxiangella sp. | reverse complement strand
CGCCGAAAGGTTGCAGCCGGTGGACCTTGTCGGGGTTCGCATCGCTCCAGCGCTGGAAGGAGACCTCGACCGGTCGGCCTTGCGCGTCGACGGTGATGTCGACCGCCTGCTCGAGCTTGCCGTGCGTGATGGTCACGCGGGCGGTGTCCTCGTCCACGGCAGACCACCGGACGCCCGGTCCCGGCAACAGGGCTGCAGGTCCCCAGATCGTCGCTTCGGCCACATAGCGGCCGAAGGCAGATCGCGTGTGATCGGGATCGCCGCCCAGCCGCCCGACGGGAATCAGGCCGAAGATGCGAAAACGCGTCCAGTTGCCAGAATCTGAGCCAGAGACAGGTATGCCGCCACGCGTGTGCATCGACCAGACGAATCCCTCCGGCACCGCCAGGATCTGACGCGCCTCCATCGGCTGGTAGCGCGGATCGTCCTTGGTCCCGAGACTGAAGTCGCCCGTCATCTCGATGATTGCGACCGGCAGAAGCGGCGTTCCGGGTCGGATCGTGTGGCCGAAATACCGTCGGGCAGGTTCGGGCAGCTCTTCCACCATCGCCGGCTCGAAGAGTTCCGGATTCGCAGGCTGGAAGGCGAGTAGCCGGTCCCATTCGGTTCGGTCGGCACGCCAATCCATAGCTCTAATGACTGCGGCCGCCATGACGACAAGCAAGACTACGACAACAATTGCAATTATGATTTTCACGGGACCTGTTCAGATTTAATATGATTTCGCCACCCGTAATGCCGACCGATTGTGCGATTATTCCAGCTAAATGAACAGGGCAGTGGAGGCGAAGGATAACCGCTCTGCCCCGCGCACCTGACCCCAACTGCAGACTGCAATAGCCTCGATAGAGTTAAAGGGTCAGGCTTAAAGCCAGAGTCAGTCATTGAACGACATCGTAAATGTCAGCTTCATATTGATGGTCGTCAGATACCGTTCGCTCAAAACTCGCGGGCCAGAGCTGAAAAAATACCAAACGAGGCAGTGGATCCAACAATTGGACTGCTTTTTATGTCGCCGGTCAGTATCGAAATTTGCCCAAAGGAGATTACTTTCCATTTTTCAGAGATGCTGTACTCAACCGAGAACTCTGAGTAAGGCACAATCGTCGCATCCGCTGAATAGGCTGGTCTATCGTCCAACACCTCTGACCACCGCACACCGTACTGATAATCCGCTAGATCGCGACTTCTCCAAGAAGCACCCAACGTGTAAGTGATGGAAAATCGATCAAAGGAACTGGTTCGGCCGATATTGAGATCAAGTTCGAAACCGTCATGTTTACCCGTCACCTCGGCAAGAAATGAAGCCGAGACGAAAGACTGACCAAACATGTAATCCATGCCAAATCCAAGGTCTAACGTGGATTTTCGATCGATACCCTGTAGTTGCTCTGAATCCGGACTGTCGAGGGTCGTATACCGGGGCACTAATCGTGCATTCAATGAAAAGCCATCGTCGCTATCGAACTCAGGACGAAATCAGGGCCGAGGTGTTTGATTGCATCGAGCGGTTCCATAACCCTAGAATGCGACGGAGAGTCGCCATGCAGGATCAGCAGTTTTCAGCCCTTTTTAAACCGTCCGTGGTAGCGGGGTAGAACCCATATCGGTGCTCATGCGCGAAAGTCTCCCCCGACTCGAATTTGGCCTGAAACGCTCGTAGAGCCTAGCCGCTTAACGCTGGCTCTTCTACCAGCCGCGCACCGGCCGTGGATACCAATCGGGATGCTTCGGGGGCGACTCCTGGAACCGGGCGGGGATGGAAGCTGGCGGGCTACCGCACGAAGTTGATTCGTTCTACCTCTTCCCACGCCAGATACTCGGGCCGCTCACGGTCACCAAGGAAGACCAGAACGCCGGCATTGTCTGGCCCCAGATCACCCTTCGGTTCAAAACGCAGCACATTGCCGTCATGCAGTATCACAGACGGTGCCCCGCCGCCTGCTTGCTGAGCACTCAAGTCGATGGTGGCAACCTTACCGAAAGGCACCAGGTAATGAACGCCGCCAATCGGCGCATCCAGCGTCTGAGTCGTTTCACTCTCGTCGAGATCGAAAACGATGCGCCCCGACAGACGCGTGCCATCGCGCTTGGCTACGCTGACTTTGTGCCGGGTCAAGAGCTCGCTGGTGATGTCATTGCGCGCGATGGCACGCTGCTGTCGGG
>CAZIMY010000315.1:0-2170 GCA_964540315.1 uncultured Wenzhouxiangella sp. | reverse complement strand
CATTCTCCGCGCCTCGACCGGCGCGGCATAGGTCAGAAGATAGGCAATAATCGTGCCGCCCAGGTTCGCCCCCAGAACCATCGCCACGGCCGCGGATTGCGGTAAGAGCCCCTGCGCCACGAGGGTCACGAACAATAGGACGGCCGCGACGCTGGAATGCACCACCCACGCGAAGACAGCGCCGATCACGAAGGCGGTCATCACGTCGCGACCCAGATACTGCATCACGGCCACAGCCCCCGCGCTGTCCACCAGCGGGGCCGTCGCCGTGCGGATCATCTCGAGCGACAGGAAGATCAGCGCAAGACCGATCAGGATGCGACCGGTCTGCCGCAGCCGGTGATGCGAGCCGCGCAGGAAAAGGGCCACTCCGACCAGCAGCAAAAGCGGCTCCAGCAGGGTCCAGCGCACCAGAAGCACCTTGGCAACAAGGGCCGAGCCAAGATCTGCGCCCAGCAAGATCGCAAGCCCCACCGCCCCTGCGATGCTGCCCCCCGAAACAAACCCCGCCACCAGAACCGCGACGGCCGTCGAGCTTTGAAGCAGCATCGCCGAGACCAGTCCGGTCATGGCAGCGAGGAGCCGGCTCCGCGCCGAGCGGCGCAGCCAAAGCCGCAGCTGCACCACAAAGGCGCGCTCGACCCCGGTGCGCACCAGGCGCACCGACCAGATCAGAAGCGCTGCGGCTCCGGCAATCTGAATGATGAACAGCAAGGGGTATGAATCCTGCAAATCGGATCTCCATTGCGACGATCGGGGGATCGTCTAAGAGCCGGCCGGCTTGGACCGGTCAGGGGCGGCGGCTGTATCTGACACGCTCGCCGAAACAATAACCGCTTTGCGCAGCGCCCTGTTCCGCCAAGCGGACCATTACGGCGCCGCAGTGCCGGAGGCGCACCAGCCGCTCATCGTCGCTCGTCAGTGCGGCAGCCGCAGCTTGGTGCCATATGGCACAAGCGGCGCCACGAGTTGCAGGAACTCCGGCGTGCCGCAGGCAAAGCGCAGCTTCGAAGACAGGTCGGTAGTGGCCCAGTCGACGGTGGAGTGGATGCCGATCTGCTCCAGGATCGGCAACGCCGCCATCAGATCCCAGCTCGACTCGCCGGTGCCCAGATAGCCATCGACTTCGCCGCGTGCGACCTCGATCAGCGACAGCGTCGCCGAGCCGCAACTCCGAAAGGTCATTCCTGCGTCTTCCATCACGAAGCGCAGCGTGTCGAGGCGTTGTTGCACAGGAATGACCGGGTGAAATCCGATGCCGCATGCGGCCCGATCACGGTCCAGACCGCTGCGAGAGGTGATGGCCTCGTCATTGAGCGTTGAAATCATGCCGATCCCGCCGACCAGGATCTGATGGCGTGCCGGCGCATGGATGACGCCGAACCCGGGCCGCCCATGTTCATAAAGCCCGATCGACACCGCCCATTGGTCGCTGCCCCGGACGAAGTTGAACGTGCCGTCTATCGGGTCGATCACCCAGATGCGCCCCGATGATCCCTGATGGGCGGCGCCTTCTTCTCCGAAGACACCATCGTCGGGAAACGCGACCCGGAGCTTCTGGGTCAGGAAGCTTTCGACATCCTTGTCGGCCTGCGTGACGAGGTCAAGATGACCCTTTGACTCGACGCGGACCGAACCAATCCGCTCGAAATGCGACAGTGCAAGGGCCCCGGCCTCGAGGGCCAGCGCCTGAATGGTCGGGGCGACGTCGGGGATGGGAATACGGGTCAAAGCGAAACGAACCTGTTGTGGATCGATACGGAATTGACGCCGTCGATCTTGTGAATGAAATAGCTGTAGGGCTCCGTGACGATGCCGGGCTCGGCGGCGTCGGGCGTCAGCTCCAGTTCATGGTGGAAGGCAGGGCTGCCGCCCACGGCGCACATGCTCCCATGCCACATCGCTTGATAGGGCCGGTGAATATGACCGGACAGGATACTGAGCGGGCCCCGATACGCGGCAATCAGGTCGCCAAACGCATCACGGCCCTCGCGCAGCGCCATCCAGTCAAGGGACGAGATGCCGGACGGAAATGCCGGATGATGCATCAAGATGATGGTCCGGCCCGTCGCGGGAGTTGCCAGCCTGTCTTGCAACCAGCCGAGCTGCGTTGTGTCCAGCTGCCCCTCGACATGGCCATCCTTCAAGGTATCGAGGGCCAGGATGCGTA
>CAZIMY010000314.1:0-2174 GCA_964540315.1 uncultured Wenzhouxiangella sp. | reverse complement strand
GTTCTATACGCACGGCGCCAAGCTCGTCCCGCTTGACGGCGATCAGGCCCGCCTGGATCCCGATGTCCTGGCCCGCGCGATCGACTCGGCCGGGGTGCACGGCGTACACAACTGCAAGCCGTCCGTGGTCTCCATCACCCAGGCGACCGAGTGCGGCACAAGCTACCGGCCCGGGCAGGTCCGCGCCCTGCCCGAGGTGGCCAAGGCCCGTGGCCTGCCCCTGCACATGGACGGCGCACGCTTTGCCAACGCCGTGGCCTGGCTGGACTGCACGCCGGCCGAGATCACCTGGCAAGCCGGAGTGGACGTGCTGTCATTCGGCGCGACCAAGAACGGCGCGCTGACCGCAGAGGCCGTGGTCGTGTTTGACCGACCCGACTGGCTGGAGGGACTGGAGCGTCGACGCAAGCGCGGCGGGCATCTGCTGTCGAAGATGCGCTACGTGTCGGCCCAGCTGCTGACCATGCTGGACAACGGCCTTTGGCTGGAGATTGCCCGCACGGCCAACGCCCGCGCCGCCGAGCTGGCTGCCGGCATCGAGACCTCAGGCATTGCTGACCTGCAGTGGCCAGTGGAAGCCAACGAGGTGTTCATGCGCGCCGACCCGACCGTCCTGCAGGTCCTCAAGGATCAGGGCTTCGAATTCCATATCTGGCCCGGCTACGACAACCTCGCCCGCCTCGTCTGTACCTTTGCCACGACCGAGCAGCAAGTCAGCGACTTTCTGGAGGCGCTCAGCCAGATCGAAACGCCGTAACGACCAGCCGTCAAGGCGCAGGCTCAGAGGGACAGAGTCAGCCGTCCTGCCGGACGTGCTTGCCGCCGCTCCAGCCACCGCTCGCCAGCACCGCCTCGCCCAGACGCTTGGGCGCCTCTTCGAGATCCGTGGCCATGGAGTCATTCCAGCGATTGAGAAAGCCATACAGGCAGATGGCGGCCAGCAGCTCGACGATCTGATCCTCGCTCCAGTGCGCTTTCAGGCGGGTCATCAGCGCCTCGTCGACCTCGTTCGGCACAGCGCCGGCCGCCAGGGCGAAATCCAGCGCCACCCGCTCGGCATCGGAATACAACGGGCTGGTCTGGTAGTCCCATACCGCTTGAACCTTCTGTTCCGGCACGCCGCTGATGCCGGCGGCCAGCAGAGAATGAGCCTGGCAATACTGACAGCCGGCCGCGCGGCTGGAGAAATGCGCCAGCAGCCGCTTGAAGCCGGGATCGACCCGGCCGCCCGGGTTCATCACCGCGCTGGTCAACGCCCCGAAACCCTTGACGATCTCGGGGCAGCGCTGCATGGTCAGGAGGCTGTTGGGCACAAAGCCCAGAATGTTTTCGAACTGGCGAAAGGTCTCGGCCAGTTCCGGTGTGGCTTCGGCCGGCAGCGGCCTGAGGTGTGCCATGTGCCTTCTCCGTTAAGTAAATGTAAGCTCCGGAGCATATCGGATCTCGCCTAAGCCGGTTGGGGATGAGCTCCTGAAGGCCTCGCCACGCGTCGAACTGAAGGACCTCATCCCCGGCCGGACCGGACCCCTCGACTTCGACCACGGGCAGTGTCAGTGCGATAATCAAGCCGACAATGTTGCGCGGAAGGGTTCGCGATGGAATGGCTAAGCTGGGAACTGCTGAAGATACCGGGCTGGATCGTGGCCGCACTGCTGGTCGTGATCGGTTTGGCCGGGACCGTGCTGCCGGCCCTTCCCGGCGTACCGATCATTCTGCTCGGCCTTTTGCTGATGGCCTGGATGGACGGCTTCGTCGCGGTTTCGATCAGCACCATGCTCTGGCTGGGCGTGCTCGCCGTACTGTCGGTGGTGATTGATTTTCTCGCGACCGCCGAGGGTGCGCGGCGCTTCGGTGCCGGTCGCCTGGCCATTCTGGGCGCGACGATCGGGCTGCTGGTCGGGCTGTTTTTCGGCCTGCCCGGCATTGTGTTTGGGCCTTTCGTCGGTGCGGTCGCCGGTCACCTGCTGGGCAAGGCGAACCTGGACGACTCCATGCGCGCAGGCGTTGGCGCATCAGTCGGTGTGGTGATCGGTACCGCCGCCAAGGTCATCATCGGCGCCGTGATGCTGGTCTGGTTTGTCCTGGCTTGGCTGCTGTAGTTTGGAAGAGCTCTCAAACAAAAGCGCTCAGGCACAAGTTGATCAGCCCACCAGAAAAGATGCCCAGCCCCAGCA
>CAZIMY010000313.1:0-2174 GCA_964540315.1 uncultured Wenzhouxiangella sp. | reverse complement strand
AGCGCTGGGGTGAAGTCCAGCGGTGCATTGACCAGTTGCGGATCGACGGACAGGTTGCCTGCCTCGAAGTCGGCCTGACCAACACGCTGGAGGAGATTATTGTTGTAGAGGTGGAAAATCCCGCTTACCGAGGTGTACAGATCCGGTGTGTCATTGGCCCAGAACAGGTTGTTGGCCACCAGAACCTGAGGCAGCGTACCCGGCAGGCTGAATCCGAAGTAAAGCGCTGAGGCATCGTTGGCACCGGCAGACGGCAAGTCATGGAAGTTGTACATGAAGGTGTTGTTGATGAAATACAGGCGGATGTCTCCGCCTGCAATACTTGCCACGCCTTTGCCGTTTTCGCTTCGATTGAAGACAAAAACGGAATTACGCACCGTGACCTTGTCTCCGCCGATGACGCGCAATGCCGAGCCTTGCTGGCCCTGGTTACCGCTGAACTGAACGCGCTCGATCAGGACCTCACCGCTGAATTCCGACGAAGGCATGGACAGATAAAGGCCGCTCGAAAATTGGTCGACCTGCGCACGGACGATGGACAGATTGCGGATTGTGACTCGTCCGCTGCCATCGGCCGCTCCGCGAACTTCGAGCACGCCGTTCGCGCCTAGGCCATCCAGAGTGGTTTCATCGGGATCAGCCAGATTGATCAGACACGGAATTCCATTGAAGTCCGACCAGCCACCGGAAAGCGTGAGGTCGAATCCTCCCTCCATGTTGTGGGTGAATTCTCCATCGGTTTGCACGCTCGGATTGTTCGTTGGGTAATCGCCGACGCGGATCCTGATGTCGTCGTCCTCGCCGTTAACCTGAGCGGCATTCAGCGCCTGATTGAGTTCGGTTGAGTTACCGACACAAAAGCTTGCGGCGGCCAGCGGTGGGCTAACCAATGCCGCTGTTGCGCCCAGCATGAATGCCAACGCGGTCCACGAGCTGGCCGTCTCGATTCTGCTCATCACTGCGTTTCGTCCTTGGGGATTTGGGGGCTTCAGGGTGATCAATGCCATGGGCCGTGGTTTGCGCACAGGGTTGACCAGGCTTCGTCCAAGTCAGTCATAGGGAATCGCATTGCCTTCAGCGCCCGCAGGCGGCCCGATTGCAGCGCCTGAAGCCTCCGCTATTTGCTTTGCAACGATTTCCATCTGCTCACGGGACCACTCTGCTGATTCGCGCTTGTGGCTACGTGGACCCTCGATCAGGGAAAATGGTGTGATTCCGCGCTGGTCCGTATCGAGCCAGCCGACCAGCAGCGGATGCCAACTGGTCGAGGATGCGGCCTGAATCTCGCTGTCGCGCAGTGACCGCGCCACGAGTCGTACCTCCAGCGCACGCAGTCGTGAAAGGCCGGCAAGACGGGAACGGCGACCCACGGTGATGATGAGCGCGTCATCTTGAGGTCTGAATTCGCTTCGTCGCGTCGACAACGGCAGCGCCATGAGCAAACAAAACAGGGCAACATACACGCCGAAGGCCAACCAGAGCGCGTCGATTGGCCCAAGAGCCAGCCCACCGTGGTTCAGGCTGGGTGGTCCGATCCAGGCGGCCAGTATCAGCCCGACACCCGCAACCAAGGCGCCCGCGCTCCACCTGTGGCGTTGGGTCAGCGTCAGCCCCTGGCCGTTTGTTTCCAGCCCGACCTCAAGGCCTAGAGCGGACCCCGCGGCCTCCACGGCGCACGGATCTGCAAGCGGTCGCCAGACTGATGCCCGGCTCCCTGGGGCGATCGATTCGGGCGCGGGCGGCGGCAGGCGTTGCGGGCGGCGGGCGATTACCCAGGCGATCAGAGCACAAGCTCCGAGCGGCACCAGAGAGATCGCCATCGTTGGCAGACCGCCGAGCAGGTCGTCGGGAATCGATTGGCCTTGCCATGCTGCCAGCGTTCGGGCCGCGCCAGCCAAAAGCATCGCGATCCCAAGCGCTGCCACCGGTAGAAGAAAGACAAGCCGAGAGGCAATCCGAGTCTGGCGTCGAGTCATGGTCGCTCCTGATCAGCCCTTGATCATTGCGGTCAGCAGGCTTTGAACCCAGGCGACGCTGCCGATTTCGCTCACGAAGATCGCCAGGCCGTTGATCGCCAAGGCGCAGAAGGTCGCAGGATGGCGGAGCTTGCCGTACCTTTGAGCCAGGGTCAGGGTCACCGCGATGATCAATCCCTGAGAGACCCAGAGCGCCGG
>CAZIMY010000312.1:0-2178 GCA_964540315.1 uncultured Wenzhouxiangella sp. | reverse complement strand
AAACCTTGCATCGGGGACTTCAAATATTTCGTTTTGCAGAATGCCGTGCCCGCAAAAGGAAATGTCTCGCGGAGTCTCGGGGTCGTCAATGTTTTGCCGCGACTTGAACCATTGCCGATCACGATCGACCAGCGAGATGGTCGACATCGGTACACCCAGCGCCGCCTGCACCAGCCGTGTGATGCGGTCAAAACGCTCCTCTTCGGGCGTATCCAGAATCGCAAGCTCGTGCAAAGCCTGCAGTCGTTGCGACTCATCCCGTGGCGTTGCTGGAGACTTGATGACACCCTCCATGGCTTATTGTTTGGCCCAGAGATCCTGAGCCAGGCTCCGTCGGCAGTATATCGCAGAGCCCCAAGGCTGACCGAATCAGGATAGTGGGTTGACAACCGCGGCGGGCGGCAATGGCTCAATGAACGGCGTCGGGCGAGGCCGCGGCGGCCTGGTTCTTGCCGGATTTCTTGGCCTGATACATTGCGCTATCGGCCCGGTCAAACAGTGCTTTTGGGTCGGCGTCATGCGGCTGGAGGTCTGCGACCCCGATGCTGATCGTGACGACTGGAGATTTGGCCCCGGCAGACGCTTGAATGGCCTGAGATTCTACGGCAGCACAAAGACTCTCTGCGATCTGCATGGCCTCTTCAGCAGCCTGGTGCGACAGCACAACGAGGAACTCCTCACCGCCGTACCGACCGACCAGATCACTGGGCCGCCTGAGAGACTGATCAAGCACCGTGGCGACCTGCTGCAGGCACTGATCGCCTACCCGGTGCCCGAAATGGTCGTTGTAGCGCTTGAAGTCGTCGATATCGATGATCAGCACCGAAAGCGGGTGTCCGTGACGGCGAGCGCTCGAAAATTCGATACCGAAATGGTGAAGCAGCGAGCGGCGGTTCGGCAATTTCGTCAGGTCATCGATGGTGGCCTTGTTTGACAGCACATCAAAGGTCTGACGGGTCCGGGTGGCGGCGAAGCCCAGCAGGATGCCGCCACTCAAAAAGAGGGCTGCATGCGTCATGATTGGTTCGAGTAACTGGGGCGATTCTTCCAGCAGCACCTCCACGCTGATGCCGCCTCGGGTATCGCCCACCTCGTAGCCTTGGTCGTGATGGCAGGTCAGGCAGGCACGTTCCACTTCGAACTCGGCCATGTAGAACATGCGCCGACCCTGTTCGTCTGAAATGATGCGATGGTAGTCAGACCAGCCGTTCTCAAACAATTCCAGACTCTTGCGCTCCAGCGGATTAGGTGCGTTGTGCGGGTTTTTCAAGTCCAGGCTGGTCAGCCTGAATGTCAATCCGCCGCGGTCCGCGGCAAGTTCCGACATCTGGCGCGACATGTAGGCCGGGTTGATCTTGGTCATTGCCACACCGTGAGGCGCAATGTAGTCGCGGTTTTCAACATCAAGAAAGGGATTGGGAGGTGTCACGGCATCCACCGGTACATACGGGCCGCCGTGGCGTGCGTTCCAGAGTCGGGAGATCTTGTTGTACTCGACGACGGCCTCTGCCTGGGCGAGCGCCATGTCGTGCTCCAAGTCGATCGTATGCCGGACGTTGAAGTACAGAGAGAGTCCGACGATGGCAGTCCAGCACACAAGGACAAGCCAAGGCAGCGTCCATGCCCAGGCAGTTTTACGCACCTCCAGACCTGTCGTGAAAAGACCCACTGTGAATTCCGAGCAAACCAGTTCAGCCCTTGAAACAAAAGTTTAGCAATCGCTAATTCGACTGACTTGATCTGGTGCAAAAAGATCGCCGCAGGGTCAAAAAAACTGCGTGCCTTACGAGCCTGAAGGAGGGAAAATAAACACGCATGGGCCAGCATTATTGCGCAACAAATCGCACTGGATCCCGCAGCACTTTGAGACTGCATCATAAAGAGCACTAAAGTGGGACCACTACCTCATTGGCCCGCAAGCGCTCAAGATGTTTGTCTGCAAGTATTCGGCAGGGTGTGTTGCACAGCGCTGGTCTGATTTCGAAATGACGAGCGTTTATCCAAATGGTTGGAGAGCGCCGATCAGCAAAGCCACGCTCAGCGGTACCCCCGAGAAATTCATGGCCACGCCGATAGCGGCTGAGTCAACACTGGTCCCTACTGCAGTCAGAATCTCAAGCTAGAAATAGACAACCCAAAGGGTCATACCAAGAAGCGTTAGACCGGCAGAAGGCCATC
>CAZIMY010000311.1:0-2190 GCA_964540315.1 uncultured Wenzhouxiangella sp. | reverse complement strand
CCTGGTCAGATTGGTTCCGGGTCGTTTTGGCCGGAGACTTGCGGGCGGTTTAGGTTGCGGCGTTGTCGAGCTGCCGGGTGGGCTTCGCTCGGGTTTCTTGCGAGGCCCAGTAATTCTGTCGCCTTCTCACATAACAAATCGTCTATGGACTCCTCAGTCAACCCCGATTGATTTCTTGTCACTTTCGCATTTTTTGTTCTCCTGCAGACCGTATCTGAACAGCGGTAGAAAAAAGTGCAATCGTCTATCCGGCCTCGTGTGTGGTGGTCATGCCACCGGGCCAACATGAAATGCGCACCGACCGGGCCTACCGCTCAAACGGACTCCGGGTCCAGACTTGTTATCGGCCTTGTGGTCGGTACGGTTCAACCGCTTTGTTCATCGGGTCTGTCGCAATTTTCCATGAAGGTTTGCTGGGTGATTAGTTGAACCGAAGCGCGTCATCGCCGTTGAACGTGGTCTTTCGGGTCCAGACTGCCCAGATGATGCGCGCCATTTTGTTGGCGAGTGCAACGGTGGCCTTGTTGTGACCCACTCGGGCCTGTGTGGCAAGCGCCCAGCACTGCAGTTGTGTCAGTGGTTTCCCCGCTTTTTCGTTACGCCGGCATGCCAACAAGGCGGCTCGAGCACCATGGATCAGCGGGGTGCAAAGATACACATCGCCCTGCAGGGAAATCGAGCCCAGTCGGCGCTTGCTGCCGGAACTGAACTCGCGCGGGGTGATACCGAGCCAGGAGGCGAACGACCGGCCACGCCTGAAGCCGTGGATATCCGGCACCCTCGCAACTATTGCGGTGGCAATCAGTGGACCGACGCCGGCGATGGTCGTCAGGCGTTTGGCTTCTGCGTTGGTTTGCGTGATCGTTTTGATTTGCTGGTCGATCTTGTCAATGCGCTGGGTGAGTTGATTGATCTCAAAGATCAACTCGGTGAAAGCGGGCTGGAGCAGGTCCGGTAGATCCAGCATGGCGTGGTGAAGTCGCTGGCCGAGCGTGTGCGACCCTCGCGGGACGATCAGGCCGAACTCGGCGAGCAACGCCTTGGCCTGGTTGATCTGGCCAGTCAGCGAGCCGCGCCACTGGGCGCGGATCGCGTGAAGCGATTGCAGGGCTTGCTGGTCGACGGATTTGACGGCGATAGGCACCAGAGTGTCGTCCCCATCAGCCCGGAGCAGTGCATCGGCATCGGCGGCATCGGTCTCGTTGCGCCGAACGTAGGCGGCTACATACTTTGCGTGCAGTAGCTTCGGCTCGTGACCGTGGGCGATCGCCAGGCGTCCCCAGTGGTGAGCCGAGGCACAACCTTCCATCACGATGCGCGAGGGCGAAGACTGGGTGATGAGGCGCTGACTACCGCGATCCTGGACCGGCTACTGCACAAAGCGCATGTGATCAACATCAAAGGTCGCAGCTACCGACTCAGAGACCTGGAGCAGACGCTGGGAGCCAGACAGAACTGAGAGACCAAAGCCCTGGCCTCGTGCCAGAACCCACCCCGCGGGTGCGTAAAGGTAGGTGTCGCCTTAGTGCGTAAAGGTAGGTGTCGCTTGACACACCACTCAAGCCGTTCGTTTCACTCACTCGGACGCGGATAAAGCCCGCGCCGCTTAGCTAAGACGTTAGGCGAACCTGTTTGGCGTCTACGCAGGGTATTCGAAGTAGATGAAAGTACGTGATATTCTTCGAAGATTGACGGAGGATGGCTGGTATCACCACTCGACCCGAGGTAGCCACCGACAGTTCAAACATCCCTCTAAACCGGGCCGGGTGACGGTACCAGGAAAACCCGGCGACGATTTGGCTGTCGGAACCGTAGGCAGCATTTACAAACAGGCCGGCTGGAAATAGGTGTCTTTATGAAGTATGCAATTGTCATTGAGAAAGCAGAAAGCAATTTCTCTGCCTATGTCCCGGATTTACCGGGGTGTGTTGCGACCGGTTCAACGATCGAAGAAGTCGAGCAGCAAATACGGGAAGCCATCGAGTTTCACCTAGATGGCATGAGGGAAGACGGAGAGCCGATTCCGCCCCCAAGCAGCCATGTTGAGTATGTCGATGTCGCCTAACTAACCGCTCAAGCCGCTTCGGCTTCGCCTCCACTCGGACGCGGATAAGGCCCGCGCCGCTTAGCTAAGACGTTATGCGGCTGCAAACTGATGATGCGATGCCGATATGAAGGTCCGAAAGCTCA
>CAZIMY010000310.1:0-2219 GCA_964540315.1 uncultured Wenzhouxiangella sp. | reverse complement strand
AAAGCGCTCAGGCACAAGTTGATCAGCCCACCAGAAAAGATGCCCAGCCCCAGCATTGCTGCACCATTCAAGGTCAGTACCGCTCGGAAGTCTACCGGCACCGACAACGGTTTCTCGCTTTCCGGTTCGTCGAAATACATTAACTTGACGACACGCAAGTAGTAGAAGGCGCCGACCACTGCCGTCATGACGGCCAGAACCGCAAGCCAGGTAAAGCCGGCCGAGATGGTGGCCGCAATCACCTGCCACTTGGCGAAAAAGCCCAGAAAAACCGGGATGCCGGCCAAAGAGAACAGGATCATCAGCATCAGAAAAGCGTGCCAGGGATTACGCCGTGCCAGTCCCTTGAAATCGTCCAGCTGGTCGGCCTCTCGACCATCAGCGGACACCAGAATGATGACCGCAAAAGCCCCGGCCGACATGATCGCGTAAGAGATCACGTAAAACATCGCCGCGGCATATCCTTCCGGCGTTCCGGCCAGCACGCCCAGCAACATGAAACCCATGTGCGAGATGGTGGAGTAGGCCAGCATCCGCTTGATGTTGGTCTGCGCGATGGCGACAAAGTTACCCAGAATCAATGAGAGCGCTGCCAGCACCACCAACATGCCCTGCCAATCGGCATGAAGACCGCCCAAACCGTTATCAAGCAAACGAATAGCCAAGGCCAGACCCGCCAGTTTGGGTATTGAAGACACGAACAGGGCAACCGGCAAGGGTGCCCCGTGATACACGTCAGGCACCCACATATGAAAAGGCACAGCGCCAAGCTTGAAGGCCACCGCTATGACGATAAACACCAGACCGAACAACAACAGCATGGAGTCGCCCATGCCACCGGCGAGCGCCAGACTGATCTGGTTTAACTGCAGAGTTGCGGTCGCACCGTACAACAAGCTCATTCCGTACAGCATCAGACCTGAGGCCAACGAACCAAGAATAAAGTACTTCATGGCCGCTTCCGAACCCAGCGGGGAATCACGATTCAGCGCCACCAGGGCATACGTCGACAGCGCCAGCAACTCCAAGCCTAGGTACAAGGTGATCAGGCTGGATGAGGAAATCAGAACCATCACGCCGAGCAGTGCGAACAGGCTCAGGGTATAAAACTCGCCCTTGAATAAATCAAACGCGCGCAGATAATGCTTGGCATAGACGAACACGCCCGCCAGGATGAGATAACTAAAGACCTTGAGCAAATCACCAAAACGATCTCGAACGAACGTCTCACTGAACGCGTAGGCAACTTCGCCCGGCGCCATCATCAACCGTATGGTTAGAATCGCGGTAAACACCAGCGCAACCAGGGCCAGCATATGGGTCAGGCCGCGGCGCTCAGCCGAGATGAACAAGTCGGCCAAGAGAATGCTGCAGGCAGCAGCCAGCAGGAAGATTTCGGGCAAAGCCAGCTGAAGCTCGGCAATGGTCATGAGATCACCTTCGAGACCATGATGTGCTCAACCAGTTGTTGCACCGAAACCTCCATCATTTCAAGCAGCGGGAAAGGCCAGATTCCAACGCCCAGAACAAACAAGGCCAGAACCACCATCAGCGCCCATTCGCGACCGCTCAGGTCTTTCAGTCCAGCCACCGCTGCGCTCCCCACCTCACCATAAAAAACACGTTTGACCAACCATAGGCTGTAAGCCGCTCCAAGCAGCAGGCTTGTCCCGGCGACAAACGCGAACCAGAAACTCGCCTTGAAAGCAGCCAGAATCACCATGAACTCCCCGACAAATCCGGAAGTACCCGGCAGACCGGCGTTGGCCATGAAGAATAAAACGGCGAACATGGCGAACCAAGGCATGGTGTTGGCCACACCGCCATATGAGGCAATCTCTCGGCTGTGTACCCGGTCATACAAAACGCCGACGGCCAGAAACATTGCCCCCGAGATAAAGCCGTGCGAAATCATTTGAACCATGCCGCCGCTTAAGCCAAGACCGGCCCCTGACAAGTCTCCAGTGTTTCGGGCAATGGCAAAGGCTAGAAACATCCCGAGTGTGACAAACCCCATATGGGAAATGGAGCTGTAGGCAATCAGCTTTTTCATGTCGCTTTGAGCCAGGGCCACAAAGCCGATATAGGCAATGGCCACCAGCGACAGACCGATGACCAGCCAATCGAGAGCCGCGGCCGCGTCAGGGGTGATCGGCAAAGAAAAACGCACCAGACCGTAGCCGCCAATTTTAAGCATGACCGCTGCCAGCACGACGGAC
>CAZIMY010000309.1:0-2225 GCA_964540315.1 uncultured Wenzhouxiangella sp. | reverse complement strand
ACGCAGAAGTGCTCCCTGCCATGGCATTGTGGCTGGATGAGTCGCTCAGAGATTCCCTGTCGCCATAGCTCCTTGATTCCGGAATAGGACCTAGGATCTTTGGACGCCAGCTTCTCATAGGTTTGATCCAGGCTTTCGTAGGCATAAAGCCACTCCCCCCTGATGTTCTCGAGATTCGGGTTGGCTGCAAGGCAGTACGCAGTAAAAATCGGATGATTGCCGGACTCATCGGTGTGACCCGATAAAACCTGAAACAACGCTTGCAGGTCTTGAACTGTCTCAACTGCATCGAATTCATCCATCTGCCCGCCAAAACTCGGAACACGCTTCTGCAGATAATCCCGAGCAAGGGCGTCGGCTGTCCGGATCGTCCCGTAGTCATCGACAGCAAATGCCAGATAGCGTTGATCACTTCGCCAACCGCCCATGAATTTGAAGAATTTTGCTCTCTGTTTAAGCATCACTAAAAGTTTTTTCTAGTTTGAGTTCGACCACCTGATGCCTTTTTCGAGACGGGGACGAACTGATGACCTTGTTCATCAAAGCCACCTGGCTTTCCATAGCTCAAACACAAAAAGTCGCCAAATCAGAGGCTGATAATGAAAGCGACCACGCCTGAACTCATTAATCCAGTGCGCGGCGATTTTTGAATTGATCGGCGAATCATCCGACGAACCTGCGAATGAACAGACCTGAGAAAACAACTCATCCAGATCCTCTCTGAGCCACTTCATGATCGGCAGACTGAATCCGGTCTTCGGGCGGTCCATCAGTGATTTCGGAACATGACGATGGACAACGGCCTTCAGAATTCGCTTCCCTTCCTTACCGTCATACTTGTATTTCATTGGAAGCCGAGCGGAAAAATCCGCGAGCCGATGATCAAGAAGAGGCTCACGACCTTCCAGGCCCACCGACATGGTGGCCCGATCAACCTTCGTCAGAATGTCGTCTTTCAGATAGGATTGATAGTCAATCCCCATACAAGCGTCCATGGTGTGAGTGCCGCTCGGCCAATTCCGGTCCTCGATTTCTGAAGTGCCTGAATTCGCTTGTACAAGGAGGCGATCGATCATACGGGCTGGCATCAGCCTTGCGTTTGTATGCAGCCGTTGGGCCATGATTCGATCATCTGGGTGCAGGCTTCTTGCCAACGAATCCATCTGGTACTGAAGGCGATGCGAGACGTCAGGCAATATGCGGGAGATTCTTTTCAGTGGTCTACCCATCCCACGGCGGAGGAATGCGGGTGCTGACTGCAGATATCGCATCCTGCGAGCTGTAGCAGGATAAGAGGTATAACCACCGAACAGCTCGTCGCCGCCGTCAGCCGACAGCGCAACCTTCACCTCATGGCGTGCCATTCGACTGACCAGAATGGTCGGAATACCCGAGCTATCTGCGAATGGCTCATCGTAGATCTCGGGCAGCGCCGGAATCAGCTCGAGCGCCTCTTTCGGTGAGCAGTACAGCTCATGGTGATCTGTACCGAGTTCACTGGCTATTGCTCGTGCAGCAGGCGCTTCATCATTGCCTTCGGTGAACCCGATCGTAAAGGTCTTTATAGGTTCACTCGAGTGATTCTGCAATATCGCGGCCACGGCGGTACTGTCATAGCCGCCACTCAGAAAAACTCCAACCGGGACATCCGCCACCATTCTGTACTCGCAGGCGGACTGAATCAGCTCTTCCAGCTGATCCACAGCGTCCTCGAAGTCGAAATCGTGGCGATCCTGATGATAGAGGCTAGTCTGATCCCACCATCGGACGACCCTATGTTCCAGTGAGTCCGTATCGCAGACCCAGTAGCAACCGGCATCGACCTTGAAAGAATTTTCGAAGATACAACCGTCGTCTGGCACATATCCATGCCTGAAATAGTCTCGAACTGCCCGCTGGTCCAGCCGAGCCTCAAAAGCCGAGCAAGCATGAAACGCCTTCAATTCGGAGGCGAATAGGAGGAAAGATGACCCTCGGTGCACATACAAAGGCTTGACGCCCACCCGATCCCTGACGAGAAACAGACGCCTTCTGGATGCGTCGTGGAGCGCGAACGCGAACATACCGATAAAACGGTCCAGACACGCTGGTCCCCATTCAGCGAACGCATGGAGAATGACTTCCGTATCGCATTCCGTGTAGAAAGCATGGCCAATCCTCTCCAGATCCTCACGTATCTCTCTGAAATTATAGATCTCTCCGTTGTACACGATCGAAAGCTGACC
>CAZIMY010000308.1:0-2228 GCA_964540315.1 uncultured Wenzhouxiangella sp. | reverse complement strand
GCCACCGCCAGCCCCAACGAGATCAGAAAGCACGCGCGGGTCAGCACCTGGGCGCCGCGCGGCACGTTCTTGCCCCGCGTGAGCCACTCATCGGCCAGGAAATAGGCCAGAGTGCCGCCGAGCATCACCGCCAGCAACGGCAGGCGAGGGCCAGTCACGGCGAATGACGTGACGAAGCGGTCCATGGCAAGCCCGATCAGGCCCGCGGCATAGAGTGTGGCCGCCAGAGCAGCGAGTATCGCCGCGAATCCTCGACGGCGTCCGGAAGCGTGAAATTCAGGCGCGTTCCGGCGCTTGAGCCAAAGACAGAAGCCCGCGGTGATCAGCCCGTAGAGCCCGAAGTGTGCGGCCAGATAACCACCGACGAGAACGCCGAGAAAGTCGGCGGGAAAGGCGACCAGCAGCAGCGGGGTCGCCAGCGCCGGCACCAGTGCGGCGGGCACCAACTGACGCCAGCTCGGATCAAGCCCTGCCGCAGGCTCGACCACCCGCGGCAGCGCGTGGCTCAGCGGCCAGGCCAGCAGAACCAGTCCGACCAGCAAAAGCGGGATCGCCAGCCCGCGCGGATCAACATGGATGTTGGTTGCGCTGGCCTGGCGACCGAATGACCTGTCCAGCCAGGCCACGCTTTCGCGCAGGGCCGTCGGGCTGTAAAGCACGCCCACGTGTTCAACCGCCGGCGCAAACACCGCGCGGCGTGCGCCGCCGTTGTCGAAGTTTCCGTAGGTCACGCCGGCCTGCGCGTTGTCTTCGACCAGCTCGACAACCCGGAGCGTTTCGGCTTTCAGAAACCTTTCGAGGTTGCCGACAATGACCAGCAGATTGTCGGGCGACTCGGCGGTCACCGCGGGCGAAAACAGCGAGACTGCGACGGTGGCCTCGACTCTGGGGTCGGATGCTGCGTGGCGCACAATAATGTCCGAGGCCATGGAATGACCGAGCAGGGCCAGATGCGGTGCTGCTCGGGGCAAGGCCAGGGCATCGTCGACGACAGTTTCGGTCTGGTCAAGCAGAAAGCGGGTTGCCCCTTCGACCTCGGTCACGTTGCCGGCCAGCGCCTGCAGATTGCGGCCGTGGCCGAAAAAGTCGAAGGTGACAGCAATATAGCCGTTGCGGGCCAGGGTCAGAGCATAGGCCTGCATCAGCTGCTGCGAACCCGCAAAGCCGTGCGCAATCACGACCACCGGCAGCCCGCCGAGCCTCTCAACGCCCCAGTTGGCCGACTGCGCAGCAATCTGCTCGTCGTCAGGACGGTAGACCGTGACTGGCGTTGGGCCAAGCCACGAGCGCGTGGTTTCAATACCGCTCCCCGCTCGGTGCAGCAGCGTCAGTGCGCTGGCCATCAAAGTGGCTGCAATCACAGCAGCGACCCAGGGCAGGCTGCGGGATATCGATAAAGTAACGCCGGATTTCATGACGACACAGCTGGGTCATGGAAACGAGCCGGCAGTTTAACGCCAACCGTCTTCTGCTGAAGCAACGCTCGGTATCCATGTCGCTGTCGGGCTTTCTTGACAGATTGCTGGCTCCCGAAAGAAACTATTAGCGCTGGTCTTCAATGGACTATCCAACAACAAAAAATCAGGCACCGACAGGAGGGAAACTGCAGTGCAGAATACAAATGACAAATCAGGAATGAGTGCAGCCGGACGTCGATCCATCATCCTTGCGACCTTGATTGTGGTCGTGACGTTTTTATGGGTGCTCCTGCTGCTCTACACCAATCTGCCCATGCTCGCCTTGGGCGGTATTGCCTTGCTGAGCCTGGTGCTGCTGTCGGTTGCCACGGCATGGACCGCTATGGCGTTTCCAAGCCGCAGTTCCAAAACCTAGATTCGCAGAAAAGCTTCTGTTCGCCTGAAGAATGGGATTAGAAACCGCGTTTTCAGTGTCCTACCATGTCCGCTGCGCTGTTAGAGATTGCTGCCAATGATCTCGATTTAGTTTGGCATGTGGACCGAGCACATTCTCTACGATTTTGCCTATGGGCAAAAGCCATGTTCTTGAGCGGTTCTAGTAAAGAAACAAAGCCTGCGTTGAACCGCCCGCCCTTCGGGTGATATTATTTTTTCTTAAACGAATCACAGACTCCCAAAATATTCTCTCCCTGATCCTATGCGAAATCACTTAAGTATATCTATGCTCTGTGCGTTGTTCACAGTTCTTACCGCGCTACCAATTCCGTTTGTCAGTGCATCAACTGTCAGAGTGATCGAAGTCACCGATCC
>CAZIMY010000307.1:0-2235 GCA_964540315.1 uncultured Wenzhouxiangella sp. | reverse complement strand
GATCGACTCAACGGCAAGGCCGAGCTTGTTGCTGGGTTCGCGATCGGGGGTCTGGGGGCCGCCGGCCATGGCCTGATCCTCGTCGAGTTGCTTGATCGAAACTTCCTTGGTGATTTCTTCACCCCAGCGAGAAACGACCAAGGGGACCTCGGTGCCCGGGCGGACCATGCCAACAAGTGGTGGAAGTTCGGAAAAAACGTCCAGCGGCGTTCCATTGAACTCGATGATCACATCACCGACTTCAATGCCGGCTTCCGCCGCGGCACTATCCGGCTCAACGCGATTGACCAGAGCGCCGGCCGGCCGGTCCAGACCCAGAGCGTCGGCTTTCTCTCGCGTGATGACCTCGATACCGACGCCCAGGTAACCGCGGGAAACGCGACCGTATTCAAGCAGTTGATCAATGGAATTGCGAGCCACTTCGATCGGGATCGAAAAGGACAAACCGATGTTGCCGCCGCCCGAACTGAGGATCCATGAATTGATGCCTACGACGGTCCCATCAGTGCGGATCAACGGACCGCCCGAGTTACCCCGGTTGATCGCAACGTCGGACTGAATGAAAGGCACATACTGCTGACGACCCTGGGTGCGACCCTTGGCGCTGACAATGCCCGCGGTAACCGTTTGCTCGAACGAAAACGGGGAGCCGATGCCAATGACCCATTCACCCACCCTCAGGTTGGTAGAGTCTCCAAACGCGAGGGTCGGCAAGTCTTCGGCGTCAATCCGCAAAACGGCCACGTCAGTCTGGGGGTCGGACCCAACCACTTCGGCTTCAAACTCCCGGCGGTCAGCTAGCCTAACGACAACCTGATCCGCGTCTTCGATGACGTGATGATTGGTCACGACCAATCCATCCTCGGAGATGATGAAACCCGAACCGCCACCACGCCGATCGGGCCGTCCTCCGCCGGGTCCACCCTCACCAAATGGAAAATCGAAAAACCGTCGGAACATTTCTGGAATTTCTTCGCCCGGCGCATCAGGCCTTGCTTGGCCCTGCCTGCCCTGGCCCTGCGTGGGTCGCGAACCAAAACGGATCGTTTCGATGTTGACCACAGCCGGTATCGAGTCTTCCACCAGATCGGTGAAACCCTCGACGGGCTGAGCCCAGGCCTGGGGCACCGCGAAAAGCACCGCGAGGACGAGTACAGAAGCTAATTTGTTCAACATGTGATCTCCAGAAAATGAATCCAGTTGGCGCTAGATTTGGCCCTTGGTATTCGAACATTCAAGTGTCGTGCACCCGGATGAAGCAGACAGCACTTCAAGTCGAGGGTTCAATACATGACCTCCGAATCTGCCAGTCAAATAGACCGCTGACAGGGCTGCTGCAGACCCGGCTACGAGCCCTGTCAAATCTTGAGCCCACAGCGGGTAGACAAGCGTAGCAGTCAGGGCTGCAACCAAAATGAAGGCCAACACGGGCACTAAATAGACAACAAAAGCGAGCATCAGCATATCTCCAGCGCCAATGCCGACGCGGACGTCTTGGCCGACAGTCAGACCCTGGTGATTGGGCAGCGATATTTCCGCCGCATGCCTGGAAAAAAGGCGGCTGAACACGCCGGCACCGCAGCCTTCGCCGTCGAAGCAACGCTGGCACTGGCGCAAACGCTCGAAACGGACACTGATCATGCCACCATCGATATCGGTGACAAGACCCTCCTGCCAGATGTAACCGGACCGTTCCAAACTCAGACCGTTGCGCTCATTGAGCCGGGATTTCTGACGGCCGACGCTCCAGTTGCTGCGCGATCAGCGCGACCGTCGCCGGAGGCACCTCGCCAACAACAGTAACCCGATGCTGCTCAACCATGCCGCTATAGACATGGACCGGCCCGAGCGCGTCAATACGCTCATCGACTTGGGGGCCATTTTCCAGTGCGTCGGCCTCTTCGACGTAGACCGAAAAGCTGGTCAGCCCGTCGCTGAAAAGCAAATGCTCGAAAGCACGCCCGTTCGGACCGTCGCCTCGACCCACGCTGGCAAGGCGAAACCCGTCGGGCAATCGCGCAGGAACCCAACTCGCCCGCCGGAGATCTGACGAGGAGGTCGAGGACACGAACTGCTCGCTCAAGGTCGCTTCGGGTGCATCGCGTACCGTGATACCCGGCTGCAGGTCACTATCGCTGATCGGCACACCAAGCTCTATGTCGACGAAGGTCAGCTTCTGCAAAAGCTGGCCATCATTGTTGAGCAAAGCCGACCGCAGCAGCATGCCGGTTTTCT
>CAZIMY010000306.1:0-2248 GCA_964540315.1 uncultured Wenzhouxiangella sp. | reverse complement strand
AGTTCAGGGAATGGAGCACCAGATGCACGATGCGGGTCTGGCCCTTCTTTATCAGTTCCGGCTCGAAGCTGCGCTCTCGGTCGGACGGGATTGCCAGCGGCAGCTCACCATCCTGCCCCTTCAGCGCCTTGCTCGACGTGCCGTTGCGGCGGTTCGACTGAAGAAGCAGACAAATCGGCAGCACCGCTTGCAACACCGAGTTGCAGTAGACTAACCTAGATCACGAGCTTTCGTAACTTATCCGCCCAGTATCCCCGAAAAACGCTTTCGACCGACATAGACAACTGCTCAAGATCGCCAGCGCTGTTGGGCCATAGAAGTAAATTTGAGGGGATTTCATATAAATGACCGCTGTATCCCTTGAAATAGGCATGGGCTTCTTGATGGCGGTCGGAATACCGGTTTTATTGTTTTTTGCTATTTTTTTCTTGTTTAAGTGAAGAAGTGCCTTCTTTTGTTTCCGCGCGCTACACGAGGCGCTTCTTACCCTTTTGGTTTGTGATCGAGTGCGGTCTTCTTTTGGGCCTCCCAATGCTGCGCTTTCAGATTCCGCGAGCCGATAAAGTGATTTGTGATCGGGGCCAAATCTGATCACTCAGCTCTACTGACTGCCCTTACGCATTCGCTGGTTTTACCAATCGAGATCTATTCAATCAATTCGCCAATGCAGGTCGTCGGCTTCTCACACACCCTTGGCGCCGGCGCTGGTGCTTGAGACGCGTAGATCACTCATTTAACAGAGCAGCAATGGGCGCATGCAGATTCATCTCAGCACGTCGGCTGTGGCGCTTAGGATCCGTTCGGAACACCGATCGGGGCCCCACTTGCAGTGGAGAGCATGACGGCATCCATGACCCGCCTGGCATCCTCCAAGCAAAGGTGCGGCCCCATCGGGAGGCTCACCACTTCGTTGGCGAACTGGCGCGAGATGGGCAAATCGTCAGGCGCCAGACCAAGGTCATGATATGCCTCCTGCATATGCGGTGGGATCGGGTAGTGTATCTGCGTCGCGACACCGGCGTCCTCCAACTTGCGTTGAAAGATGGCACGAGTGCCTGTTCGGACTACGAACAAATGCCATGCCGGATTGGCCCATTCGGGAACGAAGGGTAGACCGAGGCCAGTTTCCCGCAGTCCCTCAAGGTATCTGTAGGCAACCTCCCGGCGCCGCTCCGTCCAATCCTGCAGATGCTTCAGCTTCACCCGGAGGATGGCTGCCTGGACAGGGTCGAGGCGCGAGTTCGCCCCCTGCTCAATATTGATATACTTTTCGCGGCTCCCATAGTTCCGAAGAAGCCGAACACGCTCGGCCAGGTCTGAACGATTGGTCGTCACGGCCCCGGCATCCCCAAGCGCGCCTAGGTTCTTGCCCGGGTAAAAGCTCCAGCATGTAATGTCGCCGTGGGCGCCGATGCGGTTACCACGATAAGTGGCGCCGTGGGCCTGTGCAGCGTCTTCTACCACAGCGAGACCATTATGACGCGCGATCGATAGGATAGGGTCAAGATCCGCTGGTTGGCCGTAGAGATGGACCGGGATGATCGCGCGCGTTGCTGGCGTGATCGCCTGTTCGATCCTCAACGGATCCATGTTGTAAGTGCGCAGGTCTGGCTCAACAGCCACGGGTCGCGCACCGACAGCGCTTACGGCAAGCCAGGTTGCGATGAAGGTGTTGGACGGGACAATCACCTCGTCGCCGTCGCCGACGTCGAGCGCCCGCAGCGCGAGGATGAGGGCGTCAAGTCCATTGGCCACCCCCACGCCATGAGCGGCCCCGCACCAGTCAGCCCATTCCGCCTCGAAAGCCTCGACCTCGGGACCGAGGATATACCAGCCGCTGTCGAGCACTCGACCAACGGCAATGTCGATCTCCGCTTTAAGTTCGTGGTAGCCGGCGCCAACGTCGAGAAACGGGATCATACGTAACGGTCCTTACTTACTTCGTGAACTGGCACAAGTTCAAGCGAACGATTTGCCTGCTTGGTTCAAGCCCTAGCGCATGTCATCGCCGAGTGCCATCAGTCACGTTTGTGGAGCAGAGTTCCACCCGCACGACGGATCAAGATCAGCAGGCGAGCGTGGTTGGGCGCAGTCACTCGAAACAGGACCTTGGCACGTGCCCGATGCGCATTTAGGACTTTTAATAGTGTTTTTTCTCACCGGCGCCTTTTCCATGTCCGAAAGCTACGGATCAAGGCGTTCCTGGCAAACGGACGACGGTTGTCCTGCCAGGTCGGTGCGTTGGTAC
>CAZIMY010000305.1:0-2257 GCA_964540315.1 uncultured Wenzhouxiangella sp. | reverse complement strand
TCCAGCGCATCCAGACCCAGCACGAACGCAATCGGGAAAATCTGTCGCGGTAGACACCCCTGAATAACTCTGCACGGAGCGCGTTTCGGTCGGAAAAGCCGCAGATCGTGTGGTGCGACCGGAGTGACAGTAGCCGGAGCGCCTGAGGCACAGGGTTGGCGGTTCTGCGAAGCAAAGTAGCCATCCTGTAGCGAAGAATATCGCCTGCCGTTCTGCAGGCAGGTACGGTTGGCCCGAAGGGCCAGAAGTGCCTGCCGGAAGAACGATCAGCGCGTTACGGTCGAGTGGTGATTGTCATAACAATCCGCGCGAATCGCCAGATTCAGGTGGTGGTGCACTGTTGCCGATCCAGGGCCACTGAAATGCCTCCGAATCAATCATTGGTCTTCCCGTCGAAGAACTCATTCGCGCAGGGTTTCCTTGCACTGAGAAGATCGATCCTGTCGGCGCAAATCGGCGCCACCCTGCTGACGTCTGTTCAGAGATAACCCTGTTTTTTTCGGTGCCATATCAGCAGGGCGAGACTAGAAAACACCAATACTAAAAAGCTGAAACCCCAGATCAGGTATCCCCTGCAGTCGCGACCGCAGCCCAAGCTGTTGATCATGCCGGCAGTCCGAACCCGCCACTTGGAGCCTTGGACAAAAGTACTCCGGTGGAGATCGAAGGGCCACTGCGCTTCCGGGTTGTTCTCCACCGCCAGCTCAAAGTACTCCATCTGCTCTTCGATGCTGCCACCCCAGACCCGGCGAAAATTCAACATGCCTGCCTCGTAGGCCCAGGGATCATGGGGCGAGAGCTCGATCGCCCTCATCAGGGAGGCCCGCGTCTGCGAACTGGCCCCAGGGGAATGAATAGCTCGATGGACCCAGGTATCAGACTCATATTCGTTCAAGCTCAGCGAACGCTCGACCGATTTTTCGATGAGCGGCATCAATTTCGGAAATTGTCTTTTGCCTCGCTCCGGAACTCGGGACCACTGATGATTTCCGCGAATATTCCATGCGTACCTGCTCAGTGCTTGCGTATAAGCCAACCAGACACGGTAATGCGCAGGGTGACGATTCAACAATGAACGGGCTATGGCAAGCGCTTCGCGCGTATAGCAACACCAGGCCAAGTCGCTGATGGCCTGGAACTGGAACTCGAGAAAATCAGGGTATCGGGCAGCCAGCCCGGTTACAAGGCCCATCCGCTCTCGATTCGGATCACTGCGTTCGCCCCGAGGCATATGCAGCGCTCGGGCATAGGTCAGCAAGCCATGCTCTTGCCAGAGGGAGAGTCCGAACTGCAGGGCCTCGATTGATCGATGGTCGCCCCATTCGGAAGCCTCGGACAACCAGATAAACGCCGAAGGAAACGGTGTCTGCTGCAACAACAAATGGAGGTGTTCCTGCCGTTCCTCACAGTTCCTCGAATCACAGCGTGTCGCGAGAATGCGGCGCAAGGTTTCCAGAGAAGCGGGATGTTGCTGTCGCAGCATCTCGGGCCGTTGAGTTTCGATCTCCAACAGCCGATGAATGTCCTGAATCATGTCCGACAGGAGCGACGGTAAAGCGTCCGCCGACTTCTGATAGTTCTGTTCGAGCATCGATTCACCAGTTGCGAGCCTCTGTACTCGCAGACTGGCAAGCACAAGGCCATCACGCTCCACGATGCTACCGGTCAGTCCATATTCGGCGCCGGTTCTTTCCCGAAGTCTCTGCAAGAACAGATCCTGATCCTGCCCCGGAAGAAAGAAGCTCTCCTCGCCTGCATACACGACACGACGGTATTGCCGTTGCCATAGCGGAGACGTTTCCAGAGCGTAACCGGCCGCCTCGACCAGTCTATGTTTGAACAGAAAAGTGAAAAGCACCCCAAGCCCGGATGGCTCGACCGGACCACTTGAGAAGGGGGCCACTGCCAAGCTGACAGTATTGCCCGAATGAGGTCTGGAACCGGGTAATGCCTGATTCAGTGTAGGGAGCTCTTCATCAAGCGCTTCCTGTAGTTCCTGCGTGGCGTTTCTGGCCTGGGTCTCCCAGATTTGATCCGAGAGAGGACTTGCCAATGATGGAGAAACCGCCCCAAAAAGTAACAGGATAAACAATGATACAAGCACAGACTCTTTCATTTAAATCCTGTTGCTCTGAAGAACCTTCGCCAAGACTCTGGGTATCTGCTGACAGGTATGTCGATAGTCAGAGTGGGAAGTATCAATGGTGCCCGGAGCCGGAATCGAACCGGCACGGAGTTTCCTCCGAGGGATTTTAAG
>CAZIMY010000304.1:0-2259 GCA_964540315.1 uncultured Wenzhouxiangella sp. | reverse complement strand
TGAAAATCAGGCGATCATTTTCGAGTTTCACTTCGCCGGTCGACAGTCCACCCATCACCCCGTCGAGCACGACACGCCAGGGTTCGGTCTCGCTTGCCTCGGAGAAGTCAAACAAATTCAGGGATTCAGCCAGCTCAAGCGCCGTGATCGGCTCGCCGGCAGCTAAGCGGTCGATCAGACTGCGATAGGCCCAGGCCCGCTCCGCCGGATCCGGGATGACCGAACTCATCTCCAGCCAGTCGCTGAGGTTGGCGCGTGTCTCATCATCCAGACCCCAGCCCGCATTTGCGGCAACGCCCTCAAGTGCCGTGGCATAGACCGCTGCGCAGGCCTCGGGGTTGCCGGCATTGAACAAAGGCACGCCGCGCTCCACGGCGCGAGTGAGGTAAGTTTCAAGATCGGCGGAGACGCTGAGCGTCAGCACCACGGCAAGGCTCATGCTGGTCAACATGGGTGTGTCCCTGAAGATGAACGGGGTCTGATTTTTCTCTGCCAAAAAGTACCAGAAGTCTGTGAGTCATCGAAAACCGTTCGGACAGCAGCGCGCTATGTGGGTCAGGGGCGGGTGCCTCAGTTTTATGGGCACCGAGGCAGAGTGTCCAGCGTCCATGAATCCTGGAGATGTCGTTCGGGCTGGACGAAGTTGATTTTGAAACATTCATCAATGAATAATCAATGACGTTTCGATGGGAACAAAAATGAATCTATTTACTCGTCGCATATTGCTGAAGTTTGGCCTTTCTGGCCTCGCAGCCTTGTCAACACTGGGCCTGGCAATCGGGCAAACCAATTCGCTGTCGGATCTCGGCACATCGATGGTGCCCCTGCCCAGCGTGACCGTGTACACGGCACGCGAGATCCTGACACTCGATGAAGGTAAACCGGTTGCGGAGGCTGTCGCCGTGGTGGATGGCCGAATACTGCTGACGGGCACCCTTGAGGAAGTGGTCGATAAGCTCGGCGGGCAGAATCACACCGTAGATGCTCGTTTTGCCGATAAGGTGATCGTTCCCGGCTTTATCGCTCAGCATGATCATCCGCTTCTGGCCGCTCTGACCATGTCTTCGGAAATCCTATCGATTGAAGACTGGGTCCTGCCATTCGGGACGGTCCCGGCCGTACGGGACAAGCAGGATTTCATAGACCGGCTTACAGAGGCCGTCGAAGCACGAACTGATCCGAATGACCCGGTCCTGACATGGGGATATCACCCCGCCTTTTATGGCAAGCTGACCCGCGAGGATCTAGATGCGATCAGTTCAACCCAACCCATACTGGTCTGGGCGCGGTCCTGCCACGAAATGATCCTCAATAGCGCTGCACTCAAGGCCGGCGATGTCACCCAGGAGTTGGTCGACGGGTTTTCTCTAACGGCAAAGCTTCAGTCCAGTTTTGAAGATGGCCGATTCTGGGAACAGGGTCTGTTTGCTGTTCTTCCCAATATTGCGCCTCTTGTGGCCTCCCCGGAACGACTGCAGGCCGGGTTGGAACTGACCCGCGACTACATGCACGCCAAGGGAGTGACTTTCGGAAACGAGCCAGGCGGCATTCTTTCAAAACCGGTGCAAGATGGCATCAACGCCGTTTTTTCAAGCCCCGATATGCCGTTTCGCTGGTCCTTCATACCGGATGCGAAGACGCTTGTTCAAAAATATTCCGACGACACTCAAGTGATTGCCGAAACCGAGCAGCTCAACAGTTGGTACGGTGGAATGACCAGCCTTGCACCCAAGCAGGCCAAGCTATTTGCAGATGGCGCAATCTATTCACTTCTGATGCAGGTCCGCGACGCCTATCTTGATGATCATAAAGGCGAGTGGATGATGGATAAGGACGACTTTGAACGCGCTTTCCGCATTTACTGGGATGCCGGATATCAGATTCATGTCCACGTTAACGGAGATGCGGGCCTGGACCGGGTTCTGGATACCCTGGAAAGGAACCTTCGTCGCAACCCGCGTTACGATCATCGGACGGTATTGGTTCACTTTGCCGTCAGCGCCCCGGACCAGGTGAAGCGGATCGCGGATCTGGGCGCGATTGTAAGCGCCAACCCCTATTATGTGACGGCCCTCGCCGATCAGTATTCAAAGGTCGGCCTGGGGCCTGAGCGCGCGGACGCCGTGGTCCGTCTCGGCGATGTATCAAGGGCCGGTATCTCGTGTTCACTGCATTCGGATATGCCCATGGCTCCAGGTGATCCTCTTTTCCTGATGTGGAGCGCCGTCAATCGGGTAACAGCGTCGGGCCGAGTAGCAG
>CAZIMY010000303.1:0-2263 GCA_964540315.1 uncultured Wenzhouxiangella sp. | reverse complement strand
AACGCATAAGTTTCGGCGCTCACGCCGTCGTTGCGAGCGCGAGCGCGCAGGTACAGGGTGTAGGCCTCGACTGATCGGGTACCGACCTCGGCCATGGCTGCCAGCGCTTCGGGATCCATCGTGGTTTCCATCGCCGTCGAGATCTGGCCGGCGAGTTCTTCCTGGATTTCGATCATGTCGGCCGTGTCACGGTCAAAGCTGTTGGACCAGACCTGGAAACCGTCGGCCGCGCGGATCAGCTGAGCGGTGACCCGGATGCGTTCTTCGGTCATGCGCACCGAGCCTTCCAGCAGGTGCGCCACGCCCAGGGCGTCGGCAATCTCTGGAATTGGCAGCCCGGAGTCGCGAAAGCTGAACGAGGAGGTGCGCGCGGCAACCAGCAGGTCGGGCACGCGGATCAGCGAGTTGAGAATTTCCTCGCTCAGACCGTCGGCGAACCACTGGCTGTCACCGCCGGGGCTGAAGTCGGAAAACGGCAGCACGGCGATGGACTTGTCGATCGCAGCCGATGGTTCGGTTGGAGTATCGAGCATTGCCGGTGAATCGCCGGCCGATTCGGTATCCGGCAAGATCCGATCGGCAACCACGATACCGATCCCCAGCACCACGGCGACCAGCGTCGCGATGTTGAGCTTGTGCGCCGTCTGTTGCTTGGTTGCCGAAGTGACCTCGACGTCCTTTTCGCGACGAATGCCGCCCGGCGTCAGCTCGAAGATCCAGGAAAACACCAGCGCCAGCGGGAACCCCAGCGCCAGAATGACGATCAGTGCCCTTAAAGCGCTGGCCGGCACATCGAACAGCGGCAGAACCGTCTCGGCCACCTGGATGATCAGCCAGGCAGAAACGAGGTAGAACAGTCCGACCCGGAAAACGTTCCTGCGCTTGAGTTCGGCGAGCAGGCTGGTGCCCTGGCTCATGGCGCCCACATCCTTGCCGATCCGAAGGTCTCAACAGTACACATTAAAAAACGGTCCCTCTGACTGATTGAGCGGGCGCAAAATAGAAGTCTGAAGAGTTTAACTCTGGACCGAATTCGACTGCCCGCGCGGCATTATGTCTGAGGACGGTGTGGATGCTGTGGCCATCGTCACAATCGACCATCGACCCCGCGCAGAATACCTGCCCGAATGGCTGACTTCCAGTGACTCAGAGGGCACTGAGAGCCCTTTGGGTTGCGGCGTTTGCCGCCGCGGTCAGGCTTTGACGTAGCTGCCGGGTGCGGCTTCGATGACCGGCAGATCCCCGTCTCCGGGTTCTCGTGCCTTGATCCGCTTGCCCGACTGGCCTTTCAGCCACTGGTCCCAGTGCGGCCACCAGCTGCCCTGATGGGCTTCGGCACCTTCAATCCAGTCTTCCGGGTCAGGCGGCAGCGCGTCGTTGGTCCAGTAGCCGTATTTGTTGGCCGCGGGCGGATTGATGACGCCGGCGATGTGGCCGGAACCGGCCAGCATGAAGGTGGTCGGGCCTGAGAAAATCTGGGTGGCCTTGTACACGGAGGGGTACGGGGCGATGTGGTCTTCCCGGCTGGACTGGATGTAGACCGGGATATCCACGGTACGCAGGTCAATGGGCGTGCCGTCCATTTCAATCCCGCCGCGCTCGATCAGCTTGTTTTCCAGGTACATCTTGCGCAGGTAGTACAGATGCATGGTTTCGGGCAGGCGGGTGTAGTCGGAATTCCAGTAGAGCAGATCAAAACTCGCCGGTTTCTTGCCCAGCAAATAGTTGTTGACCACAAAGCTCCAGACCAGATCGCTGGCGCGCAGCATGTTGAAGGTCATGGCCATGCTCTCGCCGTCCAGATAGCCCTGGGCCTTGATTTTCTTTTCCAGCCCCTTGAGCTGGTGGTCATCGATGAACACCCTGAGCTCGCCGGCTTCGGAGAAATCGACCTGGGCGGTGAAGAAGGTGGCCGACTGAATACGATCATCACCGCGGGATTTCATCAGCGACAGGGTCGCCGCCAAAAGCGTCCCGCCGATGCAGTAGCCAATGGCATTGACCTGGCGCTGGCCGGTCGCCTTTTCGATGGCGTCAAGGGCTTTGAAAATACCGTCGTGGGCGTAGTCTTCGAAGCGCTTGTAGCGCAGTGTTTCGTCCGGGTTAACCCACGAGATGACGAAGACGGTATAACCGCGATCGACCGCGTACTTGATGAACGAGTTCTTGGGCTGCAGGTCGAGAATGTAGAACTTGTTGATCCACGGCGGGATGATCAGCAGCGGCTTGGTGTAGGCCGTCTTGGTGGTCGGCGCGTACTGGA
>CAZIMY010000302.1:0-2265 GCA_964540315.1 uncultured Wenzhouxiangella sp. | reverse complement strand
AAATCGTCTACGTCAACGACCGGATGGTCGCCACCCGGACCGGGGCCGGCTACGGACCGGCCAACCGCAAGCGCACCCAGGCCTGGATTCAGGCTGAAGATCGCGGCGCGGTCGGCGTCCTGATCCGGTCGGTGGGCACCAGCAACAACCGCTTTCCGCATACCGGGATGATGAGCCGGGTCGAGGGCCGCCGGACACGCATACCCGCCATGGCACTGGCCGCACCGGATGCCGACCAGATGGAGCGAATCCACCAGCGCGGCGAAACCATCACCGTGCGCATGAACACCGAGGCCGGCTGGCGCGGTACGGCGACCAGCGGCAACGTCATCGCCGAGGTGGTTGGTGCAGAGGCGCCCGAAGAAATCGTCATCATCGGTGGCCATCTCGACAGCTGGGACAACAGCCCGGGCGCGCTGGATGATGGTGCCGGTGTGGGCATCACGACGGCTGCAGCCAAGCTGATTCTGGACAGCGGGCAGCGGCCGCGCAGGACCATCCGCGTCGTGCTGTTTGGTGCTGAAGAAGTCGGTTTGCTGGGTGCGCGCGCCTACGCAGAGGCGCGGGCGGCAGACGGCACGCTGGCCAATCACGTCATCGGATCAGAAAGCGATCTGGGTGCGCGCGAGGTCTGGCAGCTGAGCTCAAACGTGGCCGAACATGCCTATCCTTTCTTTGATGCCATGCAGCGCGAAATGCAGCATCTGGGCATTCTCAGAGGTCCGAATTCAGGCAGCGGCGGCCCGGACATGATTCCGCTGCAGCGCATGGGGATGCCGGTTGCGCGCCTGAACCAGAACGGCGAAGACATCTTCGAGTTTCACCACACGCCCAACGATACGTTCGACAAGATCGTGCCGGCCGAGATGGCGCAGAACGTTGCCGCCTGGGTGATGTTTACCTGGCTGGTTGCCGATACGGATCTGAGTTTTCGGGCAGTCAACGCCTCGGTCCCGGTCGACTAATGGACCGGGCGGATTGACGAGGCTGGCCCGCTACTCAAGCCGCTCCCGCAGCTGGCTCACTCGCTTGGCGTTAGCGCCAAGGTCCGATCGCCCCACTCGGGAGGCCGAGCGAACGTGGACCTGATCAGTCCCGCGCCGAAACTCGACGTCATCGACAAAGCGGAAAATGCTGGACGTGAATTCGGCTGCAATGTAATCGGCATTCTGGGTGATGACGGTTCCGCCCATTTGCTCGATCACTGACGGAATCCGTTCCCAGCTTGCCAGCGGCAGCGGGTCGACCAGCTTTTCTGCCGGCGTGGCCGATTCGCTGGAAACACAATTCGGCGAAGCGGGACACGGCGCTAACTCACCGCCCTGCAGGCCCGGTGCTGCGCCTTCGGCAGACTTCTGGCCCAGATAGATCAGGCCACCGACGACCAGCACAGGGAGAACCAAAACCGCAACGATAAAAATTTTCATGTCACATTGAACCTCGAGTAAGGGTTATCTGCCACTGCGCTTTCCTGTTGCCTCCAGCGAAGCATTCCGTCACCCAATGCAGGTTAGACAGGGACCACCATGTTACGCATGATCATCACGTGCCGCTGCTCAACAGCGTCTGGATTCTTGCGATCCGTTCGCTGATCCGAACACGCCAGAGCAGGGCATAAGTGTGAACCAGCATCAATTGCTCTGCCGCACTATAAAAATCCGGATCAGACACCAATGCTTTGAAGTCGTAGTTCACCATAGAATAGTTGGTTAAGTCCTCGACGAAAGGCCCTTGCGCCAGCTTATCAGGATCAAACTCGAAAGCAGCCAAAAACGCCGGCTGAGCTTGGATGGCCATATTCATGAGATATTCGCCAGCAAACCGGTTACGCTCAAGAAAATCTTCATAGGCAACCAACTCGTTCAGTAATGCCTTGTCCTTCAGAAGATAGGCGCGCCCCGACGACAACAATTCGGCGAAAGTGCCGGAACGATCGGCGCTGGTTTGCAGAACTATTCCTGCACTCAAGGCTCGGTCGACGGCCTGCCGATCTTCGCTTGCAAGGGAGCCAGCGCGCAGTGAATTAAGCAGCGTGTTGAATTTGGCAACTTGATCCTGATGAAAATCATAGCTGCGTTGTGCATCGGCGGCGATGCGTTCGAAATCCACCGCCAGGCGCTGGATCAGACGAGATTCCTGCTGGGCTTCCAGGCGAGCCCCATTCCAGTTCGCCACCTGGATGCCAATGAAGACGCCGATCACGACGATCAGGAAGTCCAGCCCGACGGCAAACCAGTTCTGGTCGCGGACGTGTTTCATGACGCT
>CAZIMY010000301.1:0-2280 GCA_964540315.1 uncultured Wenzhouxiangella sp. | reverse complement strand
CGATTTTAAATTCATACGTCTCGCTAGATGAGAGACCTTGCTCCTTGCTCCTCAAACCCACCCATGTGCTAATCTACGCCTCATTTAGTCCCATTTATCGGCGCCTCGGAATCCCATGCGAACCCACATCGAACTCGACGATCAACTCATCGATCAAGCGCAGGGCTTGAGCGGACTCAAGACCAGAAAAGCCACAGTGAATGCCGCACTCGCTGAATATGTGAAGGTGCTAAAGCAGAGGCGGCTGCTGGAACTGCATGGCAAGGTGGAATGGACCGGCGACCTGGATGAGATGCGCGCAAGCCGGGACCCTCAATCAAAATGATGCTGACCGACACCTCGGTCTGGATCGACCACTTCAACGGTCATGATTCGAGGGAAGCGCTCCGCCTTCAGCAGGCCCTCAGCAACAACGAATCCGTTGTTTTGTGCGACATTGTTCTCACCGAGATTCTTATGGGCCTTAGCAGCGAAAAGCAGGCTGGAGACATAGAGAATCTGATGACTGCGTTCGACTGGCTACCCGAACCCGGCCACCATGATTATGCGCAGGCTGCTCAGATTTTCCGTCACTGCCGAAGTCAGGGCATTGCGATCCGGTCAACGATTGACTGTCTGATCGCCAACCAGTGCATTCGCCATCACGTCCCCATATTGACCAAAGACCGCGACTTTCCCCACATCGCAATCCACCACCCGCTAACCTTGGTAACGACCTGAACCCTGCTGTTTGAACCTCGAACCTTGAACCTTGCTCCTCGAGCCCTGAGCCCTGAGCCCTGAGCCCTGAGGCTTTCTCACAGAACCCCTTTAATCCTGAATTCCTGTCCAAACCTCTCCCAACAGACCATCAATCTCTGATGCGAGAAACTCAAGAAACTTCGGCTTGGCCAGCGTTCTTTGCTGCACTTCGTTTGGCAAGAACCGGCCCATTTCATCGGTAAAATTGCTGCTATGCACGATATCAGACACCCTGCCACGCATGTCCTCGAGCTTGCTGGCATAGTCAGGGATCCGGTAATCATCAATCTTGTTCAGAACCCACTGTAAATGGACCGTGGCACCTTGTTGCTTCAGCCATCGGAGGTCCCAGATATCCCGATAACGCACATAGCGTTGAGTATTAACCAGCGATACCAGCTTGTCAGCCATGATTTCGTCCAGCGACTCGGTCAAAACCAGCATATCGCCATAGCCATCGGGAAGAAAATCATAGTTGAGGTTCAGGCTGCGCGGGGTGCGCGAATAGGCTTCGACGTTGGCGACTTCCAACTTGATACACTGCCGCGGAATATCTGGCTGGGTCGGCGCTGTAATGATCGAAATCTGCCAGGTATCCACATTGAGGCCACGATAGGCCGAATCATTGACTAACTCCGGAGGTTCTCTCACGATGACTTCCAAACCGTAGCGCTGTCCAACATAGGATTCCAGGCTGGCCTTGATACCTTCGACGCGGGTGTGAGAGAAATCCTTCCCGCCTGCAAAGTCCAGGTCTTCGCTGAAACGCTGCGATCCGTAGCAGAGCCGCAGCGCGGTGCCACCTTGGAAGGTCAGTTCATCAAGCAAACCGTCGCGTTCCAGCCCGAACAAGATATCGTAGTGGAGCAACTCTTTTTCGATGACGGGTCGCATGTGCCCGCGACCGCCCTGCGCCAGCGCCAGGTCAGCCAAATCTGAAAACAATGTTTTGTCAATCATGACTCAAACATTTCGGATCTACCAGATGTGTGTTCCGACCAACCCTTTTAAGATCGCGCCAAGCGGCCTGCGGTGTGGCCATGCGAAGAGGCCTTCCGATCCGGCGAGTATTTCCTAAAATATCTATGGGCGAGCGTTTGGTGTGCGTAAACTCGATAACGCCCCAAGGGGTGCGATACAGTCCCGAACGGCCGGTTGTCATGGCAGTGAGGCGATCAATTGGAATCTGAGAGATCGCCCCATAGGTCGAAAGGGCCGACTCAAGACTGACGTAACTGTAGTCACCACGACGCAGTGCCACTGCGATGTGTTCAATCAGGTCAGGCGCGCTATTCCCGGGCAGCAAGAAGACGTACACACCGCGACAGGCACGGCCTAAAACACCCTCGTCGACCAGCCGCCGCAGCGAAGCCAGCAGGGTCTTGCGTCGCTCACCGGGAAAAAGCTTGGACAGATCATCTATGGTAAAAACGACCCGTCCACGCCGAGCCCATTCAGAAAAGGCTTTTACTGCAAGACCCTGATTCATCCTAGCAAGTATACAGAAAGCCTATAAAAACCAGACCTCCACGTCAACTT
>CAZIMY010000300.1:0-2286 GCA_964540315.1 uncultured Wenzhouxiangella sp. | reverse complement strand
CAAGGTAATCGAACATCTCGAAACGATTCGGGCTCAACACATATCGGCCATGCCACCCGAAAATGTCTTCAGGGGCACCTGCTGTCAGTGGCGGTGTGGAGTCAGCAATCCTCAACGCCTTGATGAAAGCCCTATCCAATCGGCCGTAGTTTGCAGTTTCGCTGTCCGTATTCACGCTGTAGGCAAATGCTTTGTGCTCACCAGGGAACAGGCAGAGCATGGCAGTGAAGCCGACGATGTTGCCGCCATGACAGTTCCCAACGACACCATGTCGGTCCCGCCGCGCCAACCCAAGAGCGTAGCCGGCTACCAGTCCCTCCTTCACCGCCTCTGTTCCAACCGGAATGGCCCTGGAAACCATTAACGGTTCGTTAATAAAAGTCTTGCCATCGACGACCCCATCACTCAACAGGAATTGTGCGAATCGGGCCAAGTCTGCTGTCGTCGTTGTGAATTGCCCCGCGGGCCTGAGGAAGATGGGTTGTGCCGCGTAGCGCGAACCGTCGTCGACGTGGCCCCAAGCCAGCATTGGATCGGTGTTCTCGCCGCGCTGCGCAGTGAATGTGAAGGTACTACGGTTCATCGCAAGAGGAGCCAGCAACTGCCTGTCAAAATAGCTTTCGTATCGCTCGCCGACAACAGCCTCGACAATCATCCCCAACAGGGTGTAACCCATATTGGAATACGAGAACCGCGAGCCGGGCCGGGAGCGGACCTGCAGTTGCGATTTCGCATCGGGAAATGCGGTCGAAAGCGGAAGATTCTGTTGAGCGAGCTCACTGAACAGCTGCCACATATGTGCGTCGTTCAGGCCGGCCGTATGATCCATCAGGTGCCGGACGGTAATCTTGGAAAAGCCTGACGGAACTTCTCCGGGAAACAAGTCTGGAAGATATCTGATCACCGGCGCATCGAGCGCAATGCGCTGCTCCGTAACCAGCGTGAGAATACCGGTAGCCAAAAGCGTTTTACTTATTGAACCGATATGGAAGGCAGTATCAGAACTGAACCCTTCACCGGTGACCTGGTCCCGTACTCCAGCCGAACCGAGGGAGACCTCTTCAGGTCCATAAACGAGCGACCAGGCGATTCCAGCCAAGCCTTCTTCGGCAAGAATTTGCGTCAACTCTTCTTCTAGACCGAGTTCGACGGCGAGGCAATCGAGAGGCCAGAGGAACATTAGCAATAGGGCCAGGAACGCAAGGTGCACTCGGTCTATGAATTCGGCGAGGACCGCCTCATATCTTGTTTTTTTCCGGTGCGTTGCGTGGCTTGGGAAATCGCAGTCGGCGTCGAAGCGACGCGCAACGAGCAACTCAGTCGGTTGATTCCCGCCAAGCTGGCCCAGGTCACGAACCAGTGGCTTCCGCGCCATAACCATCGATCAAGTCTGCGCTTGACGTTTCAGGATCAATGACGCCGTAGTACCCTCGTTAGACGAGTTCAACTTGAACTGCCAGCCCTGACGTTCGCACAGGCGCTCGACGATGGACAGACCCAGGCCGTGGCCAGGACTGCCTGACCCCTTGACCGCCCGCTGGGTTATCTTCGACTGCAGGTCTTCAGCGATTCCCGGCCCGCTATCGATTACGTGCAGCTCGTCATTCCTGTTTTCGATTCGAATCTCGCCTTCGGGCGTGTAGCGAAACGCATTCGAAATCAAGTTGGCGATCAGTACCTGCAGTGCCGCAGGGTCTCCTTCGATGCGCCAGTGTGGATCGACATCGACACGTATTTTTACCGGTTTGCCTTCAAGCAGGCTGGCATGATTGACCACGGCCCGTTCCACTATGGGAAGCACTGCAATCGGGCGCAGGCCCGCCGGGCCTTCATCTTCTCTCGCGAGTGCCAGCAAAAAATCCACAGACAGATGCATGCTCGCGGCCGCCGAGCGAATCCGGTCGAGCAACTCGACAGCCTTCACGGGCTCTGGGGATTGCGCCAGCATGGCAGCACTACTTTCAATCACTGCCAGCGGTGTGCGTAACTCATGGCTGGCGTCCTGCGTGAAGCTCTGTTCGCGATCGATAAGATCATTGATACGACGAAACGCATCGCGAAGGGTGTCAGATAATTGGCCCACCTCATCAGGTGGGTAGGACGACGACCAGTCACTCGGCAGTCGATCCGGTTCCAGATCGGTCACTTCCTTGGCCAGTGAACGAAGCGGCTGCGTCACTCTGCGCGCCATCAGCCAACCGACCAAGCCGGCTACGGCAATCAGAATCAAAACGGCCACCGACAGCAACACAATGATGTCGTTGAAGATTGGCCGAACCACCAGGT
>CAZIMY010000299.1:0-2294 GCA_964540315.1 uncultured Wenzhouxiangella sp. | reverse complement strand
TCACCGGAACGCACGGGTGACTGGGCCAGTGCTGTGGTTTCTATCACGAAGAGGGACAATACGCATGCCAGGTGTATCCCCGTTTTCATGAATGAGCGCCGTTTATCAAGCATATTCATGGTAGCAACCTTTTTCTCTTACTTGTTCTGCTGCTGTCGTTGTTCGCGGCGACGTTGAAGAATCCGTCTACGCGCTTCCAGGGCGCGTCTGGTCGATGGCAATCACGAGGTTCTCAACCAAGCCGATACGGGCGTGACCTTCGGTATCCAGGTGGAGTTGTCGTGCAAGCAGGAAGTACTGGGGCCGAATATTCGTATCGCCTTTCAGCATGAGAGCGGGCCACTCATCACCATGATGAGCAATCACCGACAAGGTGTCGACTTCGGGCACATCGAAGGTGAACGAGCAATCGCAGCCTTCCTCACCGACAACCCATTGCTTCCCGGGCGATACCGAGTGCACATCGACATCTTCGATCACACGGGCAGCGTGCTGATCGACAACTGGGACGACGCACTGGAGTTCACCGTGCGCAGCCCGCGGGGTGAGATCGGTCAGGGATTCGTCGAGTTGCCGTATACCTACGAAATCAAGTAGCAGGCACAAGTGGAACTTGCCGAATCCCACCCGTTGATCCGTGCCAAACGCCGAGCCGGTCGCATCAAGCGCTACCTGAAGCGCAAGTGGTGGGAACGCAATATCGGCAGGCAGTACAAGGCGTGGTTGTCCGAATCGCAGGAGCAACCGGCCGGTTCGATCGATAATTCCGTATCGATAGCGATTATCGTCCCGGTCTACAACCCGCCGGTCAGATTCCTTAGTGAATGCCTGGACAGTGTCTTGCAACAAACCGCGAGTGATTGGGAACTTGTGGTGAGCGACGATGGCTCGACCGACCCGGACGTCCAGCACTACTTGACGCACTTTGCTGAGGAGCACGCAACTGATTCACGCGTCATAGTTCTACGAGGGGAAAACGGCGGTATCTCGGCCGCGCAGAACGCAGCGCTGGAGCTGGTGTCAACCGAGTATTTCGGCTGGCTCGATCATGATGATCAGTTGAATCCACGCGCGATCGAACTCATGAGCGGGGTAATCGAAGCTACTGCGAAGCCGCCGCAGGTGGTCTATTCCGATGAGGACAAGATCGATAGCAAGGGCGAACACTTCGAGCTGTACTGCAAGCCGGACTTCTCGCCGGAACTACTGCTTACCCAAATGTACCTGTGTCATTTCACGGTCTTTCGAGTCGACTTGGTTCGTGAACACGGGGGATTCCGTAGCGAGATGGATGGTGCACAGGATTTCGATCTAGCGCTTCGCCTACTGCCGGAACTCGAGCAAGTGGTGCACGTGCCGTTTCCTCTCTATCACTGGCGGGCGTGGAGCGAATCGACAGCGCTGAGCATCGATGCCAAGCCGTGGGCCCAGCAGGCCGCCGCACGCGCCCAGCAGGCCTACCTCGACCGCGCTGGCGGAGGAAGCGTTGTGCCCAGCTCGGTTCCCGGGCTGAACGAGGTGCACGCAAGTCTGCAGGGCAATCCGTTGGTTTCGGTCATCATTCCCACGGTCGGTACACGCGTGCGGTCCTCTGGCCTTCGTTTGGTGGACCAGGCGGTGCGCAGCCTTCGTGAAGCCGAAACGCAGCTGCCCTTGCAGGTCATAGCGGTCACCACGGGCGAGATCGATCTGATCGACGGAGTGGATGCGCAAGTGGTCTATCGGCCGAGCGGGGAATTTAACTTCGCCGAGGCCATCAACCTCGGACGATCCCAGGCCACCGGCGATTACCTCCTGCTGTTGAACGACGACACCACAGCCCAAGCACCGGATCCGGTCACTCGCTTGCTCGAGCTCGGCCAGCGCCCGGGCGTAGGCGCAGTCGGTGCAAAGTTGACCTACCCGGATGGGCGAATCCAGCACGCGGGGTTGGTGCTGTTGCCGAGCGGACCCACGCATGTGCACATCGCTAAATCAGGTTCCTTCTCGGGCTACTTTGGCTCCACCCTCACGCCGCGCAACTACTCAGCCGTCACGGCAGCGGCGATGCTGACGCCTACGCGGGCGTTCGATGAGGTGGGCGGCTTCGACACCACATTCGCCCGCGATTTCAACGATGTGGACTACTGCCTGCGCCTTGCTGAGGCCGGCTATCGCGTAGCGTGGACGCCTTACGCACACCTCACCCATCACGAGGGAGCATCGATAGTGCGCAAAGCAGCGGATCCACGCGAACTGGCGGCATTCCGTGAGCGCTGGGGGACTCGATTCAGCGTCGATCCGTTCTACTCTCC
>CAZIMY010000298.1:0-2299 GCA_964540315.1 uncultured Wenzhouxiangella sp. | reverse complement strand
CCGTCGTTCAGAGCATGCGCTCGTCTGCAGAGCTTCTGTCCAGGGTGGTATCGGCGAGGGTCAAGGACATGGCGCACCGCGACCTGGCGGAACGCGCATCCAGTCTGCGTCAAAGTCTGGATCGATTTGCAGAGCAGCTGGTCCGTAGTGATCAGTCCATGGATTCCGTACTGAAAGCAAGTAAAAAAGAGCTTTGTAAGGCCGTGCTGGCGTCTCACGTTGGCGTGCTGGTCGGGAGTGCGCTGACGGTCTCGTTTCCGGCCAAGTCCGAACAGCTGCGAGGTATCAAGCGCGAGCTTAAAGAATTGCTTGATCAGGAGAATGCTGGCGGGGTGTGTACTTGGGATCGGCTGCCGGCAACCCTGGAGGCCTGCAGCGGTCTGCCCGAGAAAAGCGCTGGCATCATGATCGCGCGCTTGCCGCCACAAATTGACGGCCTGATCTTCTGGATTCGCGACGAATTGGTAGAAGAAGTTAAGTGGGCGGGCGAGCCCGAAAAGTTTGTGATGGCCGACCGGGAAGGCAAAGTGAAGCTGGAGCCGCGGCGGTCCTTTGCGTTGTGGAAAGAAACAGTACGCAGCCAGTGCGAAAAATGGAGTAATGACGATCGGGAGCTGGCCGAGATTGCCGCCCGCCGGGTTGGCGAATCTGTTGCTGCGGTTTCTGCACAACTGCTCCAGCGCAGCCTGGACTGGGCGGCATCCCACGACGCCTTGACCAGTTTGCCTAACAGACCGTCTTTGTTTTCCCAGCTGACCGATCGGTTGGATCAAAGCGCCATCGGCGTTTTGTTGATTGATCTGGATAATTTCAAAGATATTAACGACATGAAGGGCCATGACGTTGGCGATGCCGTTCTGGTCGAAGTGGGTTCTCGGCTTTCTGCTGCGACTCGCCAGCAGGACCTTGTCGGGCGACTCGGCGGAGATGAGTTCCTGGTGCTCTGCCGTTTGACCGACGAACGTCCCTCGGCTGATGAAATTGCTCCTATTCTTGCCAGGTTGTATGGCGATCTGCGCAAGCCGATCAATCATGGCGGCACCAGCTTTCAGCTGGATGTTTCGATTGGCGTCGCCTATTCACCCGAGCATGGCGTCGATTCCAAAGTTTTGGTGAGACGTGCCGACATCGCACTGTACGAGGCAAAACGTTTGGGTCGCGGGCGCCCAGTCATTTATGCCGCGGAGATGGAAGACGACCTGCACACACAGGTCGATACCGAAAAGGAGCTTGCTGCCGCTATAGATGCCGGACAGCTCCGGCTTTATTACCAACCACAGATTGATCTGGCCGCTGGCCGGGTTGTCGGTTGCGAATCATTGATTCGGTGGCAGCATCCCGAGCAGGGTTTGTTGATGCCAGGCTTCTTTTTACCGGTCGCTGAGCGGGGGCAGCTTGTTCATCGCGTTGGTCGCTGGGTGATTGATGAGGCCGTCCGCCAGCTGGCGATCTGGAATCGCGAAATAGCGCCGGATTTTTGCCTGGCCTTCAATGTTTCGTTTGCCGAGGTCCGGGATGGTGATCTTCTGAGCGAAGTCAGCCACGCCTTGAAGCAAAGCGGAGTCGAGCCGTCCAATCTTGAAATTGAGCTGACCGAATCCAGCGTCCTGGGCGACGAGGAAAAGAGCCGACAGGTCATCAACGATCTCAAAGCGATGGGAATCAAGGTGGCGCTGGATGATTTTGGAACCGGCTACAGCTCTTTGTCACATATTCACCGGCTCGACTTTGATTACATCAAGGTGGACAAAACATTTGTTATGCAGATTGAGCGAGATAGGCAGGCGCAGGCGGTGGTGCGTTCTCTGCTGAGTCTGGCTGAGAATCTGGGCGTAAAGTCGATTGCCGAGGGCGTGGAGAAGGAAGTCCACGCACAGTGGTTGATAGAGGCAGGCTGCGATCTGGCGCAAGGCTACTTGTGGAGTCCGGCTGTGCCCGCCGAGGAATTCCCCGACTTGGTCAAGCGCATTAACGCCGAACTTTGTCGATGAACCCGCAGTCCGCTACGCTTCAGCTTAAGGAGCGCACCGATGATCTGCATCGAAGGCTGGATTCGACTTCCATATTGGCAGGCCTCATCAAACCTGAGCTGACCGTTGAAGACTATGCGCTCGCGCTAGACCGCATGGCGCAAGCCTGGGATGCATGCCTTGCTCCATTGCCAGTTGAGGCTGACTTGACTCATGCTGACTCGGCGTGGGTTGATCCCGATTGGTATGTTCTCAGAAGCTTGCTGAATGAAGATCTGAACAGCTCGGGGATGACAGGCGTTGCCAGACCGGGCAGTTGTGTGCGTGAG
>CAZIMY010000297.1:0-2315 GCA_964540315.1 uncultured Wenzhouxiangella sp. | reverse complement strand
GTTGATCGCGCCTTCACGGCGTTCGACTGCGCCTGCTGAGCAAGCTTGGCCCGCTCGAGCGCAAACCTCTGCTGCTTTTCTTCTTCAGCGTTTCGCATCTGCATGATCTGCAAAGCGAAGCTCAAAAAGTCGGGGGGCTGAGACATCTATGAATCCCCTACCGTGCCAGTACGCCGAACCCCGGTGCCGGGTTGCCCAAAATGGATGCGGTGTTGAAGTCAGTTTGAGACGCAGGGGCGCTAAATCCGGTGTTGGAGCCACCTCCGCCCTGGCTGAGCAACGATCCCGCAAGCAAAGAGCTGGCGAGCGCATTCCCAGCACCAGTGATTCCGTTTGCCAGGCCCTGAGCGCCGATCTGCGAGTTCTGAGCGTTGATCCGGTTCGCTGCCGCAGCCTGCTGTGCGGCGATCGAAAGAGCACCCTCATTCGCGTTCGAACTCAGCCCCGCAGCGGACTGCGCCGCGCTCGTGCCCTGATTGAGGAGCGCAGAGACACCCGTCGCTGCGGACAACGCCTGCTGAAGCGACGCCAGCTCAGCCTCAAGCCCCGTATTGCTGCGAATCCGCGCAACCTCCTCCAGTCCAGCCGCCGGGTTGAATCCTCCAAACTGAGAACGCAACAGCAGGTTGTCTTCGAACTCGCTGAGATCATTCTCGCGGTTTCGAAGAAACTGCTCCCGAAACCGGCTTTGGAGCGCAGAGTCCTCACCACCGGACAAAGCCCGTGCAGCGTCCGCAACGCTCGCATTGGCTTGCAGCCGGTTTCGAATCACGTCAGCCTGAAACGGACCGATGTCCCCTAGCGACTGCTCGAGCTGGTTGTCGAACTCAATCTGCTGCTCGGCCAGGCCCGCAATATCACCGCTTGCGAGTCCCACGCGCGAAAGAGCAGCTGCAAGTTCAGTCGGCCTTCTCGGGCCACGCCCGGCAGCAACGTCTTGAATGCTGATGAGAGCTCGACGCTTAGTCTTCTCGTCTAGCGGCAGGGCCTGAATCTGAGCAATCACACGATTCAGCGGCCCCGCCTGCTGGAGGATGCTCGCGTCGGCAAATCCGATCTGACCCAGCGAATCCAGCGTCGCTCCCTGTAGTGCGAGGTTGTTCGCGGGGTTCAGCGACGGGAGAATCTGAGAGCCGGGATTGTCAGCGGGATCGCTGAGCAGTCCTCCTGCAATACTTCCTCCTGCGGACAGGAGCCCGCCGATCGCTGCTGCTGCTGCCATCTTTACAACCTCTCTAGGCGTGCCGAAGCAATCGCAACGGACTGCACGTCGTTAAATCCCACCGAATTGCTGTTGACCTCGGGTGCAATGATTGGGGTCGCAGTCAGAGCGCCGACCTCAAACGTGATGGCGTGATCGGTCCCGGGCACCACGTCATCGAACGCGTACCGCATAGTGGCCGTCTCAAATGTCGAGTTTGGATCGGTCCCCGTTGTGTCAAGCGTGTCAACCGAGTACGGCAGCGGACCGACAACGACCGTGCCGTCAATCTTCATGCGGAAAAGAATTGGCTCACGCGTTGCCTGCGCGTCCGAGCTGTACGGGATCGACGCGTCAATTACGAGGCGGTAGCCCTCAGCAGGCGCACGCATCGTCAGAGAAAGCCCCGTGATGACCTCCCACGACGGGTCGGGGGCCGCAGACGTGAACGTGCCGTTAAACGGGCTTGAAACAGTCGCTCGCGCCGTGGGAATAGAAGGCGTCTCGAACGGTGCCTCGTCGCTGATCTCGTAGAACCATGCGTAGTAGCAGTCCACCTCGGCGCTTGCGCTACCGGAAACGATAATCGACAGCGTGATGTCGGAACCCGAAGCATCGGTCTTGATAATGCCGTTTCGGATCGTCAAAGCACCAGAAGAGGAAGAATTGTCCGCGACCGAGTAGTTTCCATAATCCGTCGATGTAGAAAGACCGCCCGACGTCGAGACGGTCACCGTCTCTGCTGTTCGGTCGTAGGCAAATCCGATTCGGTATCTAGCGTTAGCCTTGAGTCCAGAAACCGTCTGGGTGATGCCGACCGCGTCGCCGATAATATTGATAGACCGCTTTTCGGAGCCAGGAGTGTCTATCACGCCCGCTGCTTGAATGGCAATCGTGCTCGGCGAGCCCGAGAGGGTCCATCCGTCAGGAGCCGTGCCAGCACCTCCAGACTGGAGCTCAAAGCCGGGGTTTGCCAGCAGGTTGGCACCCGTGATCGGAGGCTCTGTCCATGCGGCGTTCACCATGGTGCCGCCCGCATCTCGCACCTGCATGTTCGCGGCTGTCATGTTCCGCAGAATTCGGTAACGAAGCGACTCGAGCTCGTCAGTCAGAT
>CAZIMY010000296.1:0-2324 GCA_964540315.1 uncultured Wenzhouxiangella sp. | reverse complement strand
AGCAAAAAGGGGACAACTTAACTTTGTGGAAAGGGGACATTACTGCTTTGGGCTGACACCGAAAACGTCTCCGAAAATTACCGACGTTGTCTTTTCCTCCGGTTTTACGTTGATTGAGCTTGTGCTGGTCATCGTGCTTCTGGGCCTGCTCGCAGCAGTTGCACTGCCACGGTTTGTGGACCTTGGCGACGAGGCAGAAGCGGCGGCCGTGCAGGCACAGGCGGCCGCGTTGATCACCCAAGACACCCTCAATGTGGCAGCTTGCCGTACCGGCAACGACCAATGCATCAACATTACGACGAGGGGCGGGCAGGCTTGCGTCAACGCGCTCGAGTCGTTCTTTCCGCAGCTGGACCGATCGGCCTTCACCGTCCGCAACATCAGCAGTCGGGTCCCGGCTTCACAATGGGCGGACGAATTGCAGGACGGCGAATCGGTCTACTGGGTCACCCGCTTTCTGACTTCCGATCCCGGTGAAGACTGGCTTAACGCCGGATGGAATGTCCGTCAGCCATGCATTCTTGGGCCTAATAACAGCGAAAGCTGAGTCCGCCGGCCGCTCGGGGCAGCCTACAATAAACCTTATGCTGGCTTCTTCTACAACACACCCTTGGCGCATCGCCACCGGACACCAGCAAACAACCCAGGCCGCGCGGGACGTGTTGGACTCCGGCGGTAATGCAGCCGATGCCGCGGTGGCAGCCGCCCTGGCCGCCAGCGTGGCCGAGCCGCTGCTGTGCTCGTTGGGTGGCGGCGGACATGCGCTCGTCCAGCGTGACCGCCAGTCTCCTCAGGCGCTGGACTTCTTTGCCCAGAGCCCGCGGCTGAGGCGTTCGGGCGAACTGGACTTCTATCCCATCATTGGGAACTTCGGTCCCGACACGCAGGAGTTTCACGTCGGCATGGCCTCGATTGCCACACCGGGTGTGGTCGCAGGCCTGTTCGCGCTGCACGAGCGTCACGGGCACCTGCCGATGCGCGATCTCGTCGCTCCCGCCGTCGCTCTGGGTCGCGATGGCCTGGCCCTGAACAAGGTGCAGGCCTTCACGCTGAAAATTCTTGAGCCCATCGTCCGCGCAACGGATCCCGGGGCGCGGGTGTTCGGCCTGCCCGACAAGACAGCGCCCCTGCCCACCGAAGGCGCTGCGCTGCAAAACGCCGAGCTGGCCGATTTTCTGGAAGCTCTGGGCAACGAGGGGCCGGCGTTTTTCTATCAGGGCGAGGCGGCCCGTCGCCTGGCCAGGGACTCGGTGGAACACGGCGGGCATTTGCGCCTGAATGATCTGTCCGGCTACCGGGCGCGCTGGCGGCGACCGCTGCGCTGGCGCTACCGCGATGCGGTGCTCTGGTCCACGCCGCCGCCGGCGTTCGGCGGCATCATGCTGGCGCTGGCCTGCCAGCGCCTGGCTTTGCACTTGGGCCCCCGCGGCGGCTTCGGCTCGCCGGCGCATCTGCAGGCGCTGTGCCTGGCCATGGCCGAGTCAGAAGATCTGCGCGCCCAGCTTGAGCAACCGAAGCTGCTGGCTTCGGAGCGGGCCTTGCGCGCGGCATTTGCCGGCCTGAGCGGCCAGACGCACCAGGTCAGCCGGCGCGGCACCACCCACATCAGCATCGACGACGGCCGCGGCCTGGCTGTGGCCCTGACCTTATCCAATGGCGAGGCGTCCGGCTACGTCATTCCCGGCACGGGCGTGATCATGAACAACATGCTCGGCGAGGAAGACCTCAACCGCTCAGGCTTCCACAACTGGCCGACCAACCGCCGGCTGGCGTCGATGATGGCGCCGACCATCATCCGCCGCGGCGAGCACCGCTACCTGCTGGGCAGTGGCGGCTCCAATCGCATCCGCACGGCCTTGGCACAGGTCATCTGCAACCTCATTGATTTCGGCATGGATTTGCGTTCAGCCGTCAACGCGCCGCGCATTCACTTAGAGCGCGGCCACCTGAGCGTGGAGTGCGCCGAAGCCTGGCCGGCCGAAGCCCAGGACTGGTTGATGACCCACTTTCGCGGCGCACGCGCCTGGCCGGAGCGCAATCTATTCTTCGGTGGCGTACACGCTGCAGGGCCGGACTCGGCCGCCGCCGACAGCCGGCGTGGCGGGCACGCGGCGGTGGCCGGACAACCCTAACCTCACAAAATTGCGGTACTACGTATCTCGTAGAAGGACGATAAACGCCATGTTGCCTATTCACCCCGGACGAATTTTGAAGCGTGAGTTGGCCGTGGCCGAACGCGAGTGTGGCGCCCGGATCGCAGCAGAAGTAGAGATCAGCGCTGCCTGAAGTCTTAAGGCAACTGCGTCGCCAGCGCCCCCACATGC
>CAZIMY010000295.1:0-2335 GCA_964540315.1 uncultured Wenzhouxiangella sp. | reverse complement strand
GCATCCAATCCGAAGCTGCTCTCGCGAAGCTGTGTGGCGTCTGCCCGATCCCAGCTTCAAGCGGTAAGACCAACAGGATGCGTTTGAACCGTGGCGGCAATCGGCAAGCCAACGCCGCTCTCTACCGGGTCGCCATTGTGCGCATGCGCGATGATGAAAGAACCAAGGCCTATGCCATGCGGCGAACTGCGGAAGGCAAAACCCGACGCGAAATCGTGCGCTGCATAAAGCGCTACATTGTCCGCGAAATATACCGTGCCCTCTGCGCCTCACCGGCCCTGGTTCCCACCGCTTGACAAACATAGGAGCATCAACGCGATGGTCGAAACGTTCTTCAAGACTATCAAGTCAGAGCTGATCTGGCCGGTCGCATGGCAATCCCGCCAGCAGGCCGAAAACGCCCACGCCAGATACATCGACGGGTTCTACAACCCCGTCGGCGGCATTCATCGCTTGGCTTCCAGAGCCCCATCGCCTTCAAGCGAAAGGAACAGGAAGTTAGCTAAACGCTCTCCACTAAACCCGGGCAAGTCCACTCGTGAAGCAGCGTCGGTGACAGCTACCAAAAGGCCTTGGCCGAGACGATCAACGGCTTGGTCAAGGCCGAGGCAATCCACCGCCGCATCCCATGGCGCAGCTTCGGGTCGTCGAATACTCCACGCTGGACCGTGATGACTGATTTAACAAGGGCCGCCTCCGGGAGCCAATCGGTAACATCCAACCCGCGGAAGCCGAGGGCAGCTCCAACGGCGCTCTGGGAACCGAATACATTGCCGCGTTTCTAACCCAAGTCAGCGGCAAACCCGGCACAGTTCCTGCGAGGCCCGCGAACGCCATCTTTCTGTCGTGACATTGGGCGTCCAGACCTCACCTTTGCTATCCAGTTTCTTTGCAAAGTGCCAATTTACAATTTCTCCCTTTGTTTCTGTTCCGTTCAGTAAACGGGATCAGCTTAAGCGCCTGAAATTCCTACGCTTGCCGCTGATTTAGGTTCTGGCGCCGCAAGGCGTGGGGGTTCGAGTCCCTTCAGCGGCACCACTCTTCTAAAAATAATACTGAAGAACAAAGTTCTACGAGCCTGAACCAAATTCTAACCACCCAGAAATCCACCCAGGTGTGCTCGTTGAATAACGGCTGGGATGCCGTGTCTGTGTCAGAGCCCCGCCAGATTTCCACCGGTTCTGAGCAACTGCTCCCACGACACCTTCGGGAAGGTCCGCTCCTCGAACCGGACCTCGATGCCGGCGTGTTTCTCGTTCAGCGCCACCTGCAGGAGGCTGACAGCCTCGGGCGTCTCACAGTAGACAGCCGGCAGACCGCCGAAATCCTCCTCACAATTCTCGAAGGCCAGGCCACTGCCGGCAGGTCCGGCATCCTCCGGCCCGAGGCCCAGCGCCTCCAGCAGTCCTACCGCCTCGCTGTCCGGCGAATAGTTGGCTGCCCACACAGGGTAGTAGCCATCACCAACCCCTGGCTGAAACGTGTCCTCGCGGGAAAAGCGCCCCTGATCGATGAGGCGCCAGTGCTCGCGCTGGGTGAGCTTGCGAAAACTGCCCTCGCCGAAGGCCTCCTCGATGACGTCGAACTTCACCAGCCGCCTCGGGAACGGCAAGGCGTCGGTCATGATCCGGAAGCCCGGGTGGTCGGGATCGCGGTGCATGTAGAACACGCGATGCGCCTTCGGGGGCGGCGTGAGCAGCGGCGCCTCGTGGCGCAGGTGATGCTCCAGGATGCGCTCCACCTGGGGCGTCAGGGCAAGCGCCGAAGCGCCCCGCAGGAAATCTCGTCGCGACAGCATGTGTATCCTCCATCGGAGGGCAAGGCGGTCGCGATCATGATGAGGCTGCACCCGTTGGTTGCCGGATCGGCCACATCTCCCGAGGGACGACCACCTTGCCGGGTTGGGCAGGTTGGTGGGGGCCGAGGCCCCACTCTTGATGCTGCGGATGATTTACCAGAGCGTTAACTACTACGCAATGGATCGACCGAGAGACCCGCTGCGGAGCAACAAGGACTGGGGTGCTGTTCGATCTAATGAACAGGGATGCGTTTGAAGCGGACATTCCAGCGTTGTTTGCCCGCGTTCTACAGTGTGAAAATACTCCAAAAGCAGACAAACCTACGTCAAACAATACTGCGAGAACCTATGGCTCGATATGCATTTCCTGACGGTCGCAGAAGCCCCTTAAGTTTTCTAGGGCGGGGGGATCTGGACTTCTTCAAAGCCGCCGGACACGCTGAAGGTTGAGTGGGAAAACGACGAGAGTAGTAAGGACGGCAAATGAGCACGAACACCGCCCTCGCCGATTTCATCTGGAAAAACGCGGACGACCTC
>CAZIMY010000294.1:0-2349 GCA_964540315.1 uncultured Wenzhouxiangella sp. | reverse complement strand
CGAATTTGCCCGCAACGTTTGCGGTTTGAGTGGGGCCAATTCGACCGAAATAGACCCGGACAGCCCGGATCCCGTTATCGGTCTGATCACCGAGTGGATGGATGAAAAAGGCCAGCGTGAATTGCGCGACGAGGGCTCTGATCTGGGTGGCACCATGCGTTTGGGCGCCCAGCGCTGCAGCCTGGTGAGCGATACCCTGGCCCGCAAGCTCTACGGGAAAGACCAGGTCCTGGAGCGCCATCGCCATCGCTACGAGTTCAACAACCACTATCGGGACGTACTGACTCGAAACGGGCTTCGGCTGTCTGGTCTATCGTCCGACGGCGCGCTGGTGGAGATGGTCGAGCTTCCGGAACACCCCTGGTTCGTGGCCTGCCAGTTCCACCCAGAGTTCACTTCAACTCCGCGCGACGGCCATCCGTTGTTCACCGGCTTTATCCGCGCGGCTCTGGCGCGGCAACTGGCACGAGAAGAGGCCAAGCTATGAAGATGTGCGGATTCGAAGTGGGCGTGGACCGACCCCTGTTTCTGATTGCTGGTCCGGATACGCTGGAATCGGAACAGCTATGCCTGGATGTTGCAGGTCATCTGAAAGAAGTGACCGGCGAGCTGGGCATGCCCTATGTCTTCAAGGGATCCTTCGACAAGGCGAATCGGACCTCGGTCAAGAGCTATCGGGGTCCGGGGATTGAAGAGGGCCTGAATATTCTGAAGTCAGTCCAGGACCAGATCGGGGTGCCGGTATTGACCGATGTCCATGAAGACACGCCCATCGATGAAGTTGCGTCGGTGGCCGACGTGCTCCAGACGCCGGCATTTCTCTGTCGCCAGACCAATTTTATTCAGAAGGTGGCTCGGGCCGGCAGGCCGGTCAATATCAAGAAGGGCCAGTTTCTGTCGCCCTGGGAAATGTCGCGCGTGGTTGAAAAGGCGCGCGCGACCGGAAACGAACAGCTGCTGGTCTGTGAGCGCGGCTATATGTTTGGCTATAACAATCTGGTGACCGACATGCGCAGCCTGGCCATCATGCGCGAAACCGGCTGCCCCGTTGTCTTTGACGCTACCCACTCGGTGCAGCTGCCCGGGGGGCAAGGCGAGTCCTCAGGCGGTGCCCGGGAATTTATTCCTGTTCTGGCTCGTGCAGCGGTGGCTGTGGGTGTGGCCGGCGTGTTCTGCGAGACCCACCCGGAACCTGAAAAAGCGCTTTGCGACGGCCCGAATTCCATGCATCTTGAAAACATGCGCGGCCTGCTTGAGACCCTCGTCGAGATTGATCGGGTGGTGAAGAAATCGGGGGGTTAAGGGTTCCGGTTTCCGGTTTCCGGAAGGCTCTGATCAAGGTTTTCCTGAGCCCCGAACCCGTACCCCATAGTCCAATTAACTTTCGAAAGCCGAAGAGATAGCGATGAAAATCAAGACGATCCAAGCCCTCGAAATCCTCGATTCACGCGGCAACCCCACCCTCGAAGCTGAAGTTGTTCTGGACGATGGCAGCGTGGGCCGGGCGGCAGTGCCTTCGGGGGCGTCGACGGGTCAGCGCGAAGCGGTTGAGTTGAGGGACGACCATGCCCGCCGCTACCTCGGCAAGGGTGTATTGCGCGCGGTCGCCGCCGTCAATGAGCGGATTGCCCCGGCGCTCAAGGGCATGGATGCAGGCGATCAGGCTGGTATTGATCAGCGCTTGATTGAGCTCGACGGCAGCGACAATAAGGCGATTCTGGGCGCCAATGCCCTGCTGGGCGTGTCGTTGGCAGCAGCTCATGCCGAAGCCCGGGCCCGCGGCCAGTGGCTTTACGAGTACCTGTTGGCCAGCGGTGGCCAACCCCCGAGCCTGCCGGTACCGATGATGAATATCCTTAACGGCGGCGCGCACGCGGATAATCAGGTCGATATTCAGGAGTTCATGATCATGCCGGTGGGCGTTGCCGATTTCCCCGCAGCCCTGCAGGCGGGCACTGAGATCTTTCATGCACTGAAGGCCATCCTGCGCGAGCGCGGCCTCAACACTGCCGTGGGCGACGAAGGTGGTTTCGCGCCCGACCTTGGATCCAACGAAGAGGCGCTGGCCCTGCTGATGAGCGCGATTGAGCAGGCTGGATATCGTCCCGGTAAGGAAATCGGTCTCGCTCTTGATGTTGCCTCCAGCGAGTTTTTCAGCGACGGGCAATACCGGCTGGACTCGGAAGGCCGAGAGTTCGACAGCGCGGCTTTCGTGGACTACCTGGCCGGCTTGGTTGACCGGTACCCGATCATTTCTATCGAAGACGGGATGGACGAGAACGACTGGTCCGGCTGGAAACTGTTGACCGAGCGCCTCGGCGATCAGATCCAGCTGGTCGGGGACGATAT
>CAZIMY010000293.1:0-2353 GCA_964540315.1 uncultured Wenzhouxiangella sp. | reverse complement strand
CCGGTGGCCTGGTCGGCGATGAGGTCGGCGCACATTGGCGTGTGGGTCAGGCCACGTGAGCCGTGGGCCAGGTTCAGGTAGACCTGGGGCACGATCCGATGGGGGTTGGATGCGGGATCGGGAAGGGGGCCGGCCAGCGGCAGGAAGTCCGGGGTCTGGCAGCGCACGGCGGCGCGCCGGCCCGCCACTCCGATCGATTCACCGCCCAGTGCCCGCCAGTGCTCGGGCAGGTGCTCGCGCAGTTGCTCAAGGTTAGTCTGGTCATCGTTGGATCGGGGTTGGGTATCGGTCTGGTGCAGGTCGAAGGTGGCACCAATACAGTGCAGGCCGTCCAGTGCCGGGATCAGGTAGCCTGCATGGCAGATCGCCTGTTCCCATTGCTGGCTGGCGTCTGTGGCCGGCACGTAGCTGACCTGACCGCGGATGGATTTGAGTGGTAACCAGTTCAGGCCGGCCAATTCAAGCACATCGTTCGCCGTGGCCAGCACCAGTGCATCGGCTGCAAGCTCGGTCCTGCTTTCGGTGCTCACCATCACGCTTTGGTTGCTTTCAAAGCTCGCCAAACGTTCGGGTCGTAGCTCGATTTGGTCATGATCCAACAGGTGGCGACACCAGGCATCGGGACGGAGGAAACCGCTGCCACGAAATAGGATTGACTGCTCATCTCGACGGGACAACAGGTCAGCTGGCCAGGTGCCCGCCGCCGTGGCCTTTTCAATTTTTGCCGCCATTCTTGCATCTGCCGCGATCTGAATGACGTCGTTCAAGCGCCCCTGTTCAAAGGTTGCCGGAAAGTGCAAGCGACGCAATGTTGCCAGTGCGTGCACCAGCGCGAGTTGGTAAAAGCGGTTCTGTGCCGTCATGTGGGCGCTGGCCGAGCTGTGCACAATGCCGGCCAGATTGCCAGAGGCCCCTCTGGCAACGCCTTTTGGATCAAGCACCGTTACCGTCCAACCACGCTGGGCCAGTGCCCGGGCGGTCGTGCATCCGGCGAGCCCCGCGCCGGCAACCACGGCATGACCGGTCTGGACTCGCCGGCCTGATGGCTGTCCCGGCTTTTGTCCCGCAAGCCGATGACGTTTGCCGCCAAATCCAGGCAGCCGGTGCACGACGAAACCTGCAGTCTCAAGGCCGCGCCGAACCGTGCCTGCTGCGGTGAAAGTGCCAAAAGTAGCGCCGTTGTTCGACCGGTCAAAAACCGTTTGCAGCAGAGATGGGCTCCACATGTCTGGATTTCGCGATGGTGCAAAGCCATCCAGGAACCATGCGTCGACCTGCGCCTGGCAAGTCTTCCAGCAGTTTTCCGAATCGCCGAGCATGAGAATCAAGCGAACACGCGGGTGGAGCCAGATCAAATGATGGCCGGCCACCGGGGGCGGATAGGCCTTGATTAATGCGGCGGATAAATCTCGCAATTCGTGCTCGTCGGGCTGTGCTTGGGCTAAATCGTTTGGTTTGAGCGGGTGCAGCTCCGTCGAGAAGATTTCCAGAAGAGCGTCCGGATGCGCGTGATCAAGAAAACAGCGCGCCGCCAGAAGGGCATTGAGGCCGCTGCCGAAGCCCGTCTCGCCGATGACAAACAGCGACTGAGCGGGTAGTGATCTGAATCGCGCCGGCAGATGATTGGCTTCCAAAAAAATTCGGGTGCTTTCCGCGAGACCCCGATCGGGCATCCAGTAACTGTCCAGATACTCTCTGGAGGTGGGGGTTTTTCCGTCCCAGGTAATGCGCGCGGAGCGAATGGGCTGGAATGCATTCGGCATGAGGCCCAGTGTAGCCTCTGATCAGCGTGCTGGCGGCACTGCCACCGCTCGCACACGCGATGTTATATCATTACGTTTTACCTTTCCGGACAATCAACATGGCAGCAGTTCCTGAATCCGCTAAAGCGTGCCGCGAGAATCCGCGCCTGGATCAGGCGGCGATTTGCCTTTCGGCCGCCTGCCTGATGCACTGTCTTCTGGTCCCGGTATTGCTGGTTCTTGTGCCATGGATATCCATGGGTCTTCTGGGAGAGAAATGGTTTCATCTTGTGCTGGCACTGGCGATCGCGCCTCTGAGCCTGCTGGCTTTTCGAGCCGGCTTTGCCCGGAGAAACCGCAGGAGCATCCTGGTGCAGGGACTTGTCGGTCTGGTGGTGATCGTGTTTGCGGCCTTGATGGAGGTTTTTCATCTTGCCAGCCATGAAGTGGCAGCGGTTTTGACGTCTGTGGGCGGCGTTTTCCTGATCCTGGCCCACTGGCGAAACCTGCGCAGCAGAGCGTGCAGCGTCGGGGATACGAAGCTCGCGATCGACCACTGAATCTTGATCTGCTATAGATCGGAAGAGCGTCGTGTAGGGAAAGAGTGTGTC
>CAZIMY010000292.1:0-2355 GCA_964540315.1 uncultured Wenzhouxiangella sp. | reverse complement strand
GCCGGCGATCACCCCGGCACCCGGCGCGGCATCGTCGTACAGGCCGTTGGCCGCCAGCGGCGAGATTTCCAGAATCGGACTGCCTGGGTCCAGCAATGTACGAACGCGCTCCCGCGGCAGCAGCTTGCCGCGCTCGGTGTGCTTGGTACGCGAGCGCTCCGGCCCGCCCAGGCCCTTGTCGGCCAGTTGTGCGCGCAGGTCATCTGCCAGCGCACGATGGTGCGCCAGGCGCTGCTGAAACTCGGCATCCTTGCGGTCGATCTGGCTGCTCAGCCTGGCCATGCGGGCTTCCGAACGAAATGAACGACCCATTGTAGCCCGCGGCCCCGCCGATCGGCGCCCCGAGCTCTGGCCCCGGCTGATCAATCCCGGGCATCAAAACGTCATGATGTTGAAGTGACCCAATCCTGTATCCGAGAAAGCTCAGCCATGTCCGAAGCCCATAAACGATCGACGGTTTACTTCGACCCGCAGCTGCACACCGCGCTGCGGCTGAAAGCTGCGCACACGCAGCGCTCCCTTTCGGAACTGGTCAACGAGGCGGTGCGCGCTTCGCTGGCTGAGGACCACGAGGATCTGTCCGCGTTTTCCGATCGGGTCGCCGAGCCCACGATGTCCTATGAAGACCTGCTCGACGACCTCAAGGCGCATGGCAAGATTTAGGCTGGTTTTCAACAGCTTGGTCGCCAAAGACCTGCGCGATATTCCTAATCGTGACGTCAAGCGAATCCTGCGACGCATCGAGGCCTTGCAGGATGACCCGCGCCCAGCCGGCTGCGAAAAGCTCTCCGGGCAGGCGCGCTACCGAATCCGGCAGGGCGTCTACCGCATTGTCTACGGCATTGAAGATGACGCGCTGGTGGTGACGGTGGTCAAAGGCGGGCACCGGCGCGAAGTCTGCGCTCGGTCGTAAAGGCTTATAGGAAAAGCTCATTCACCCGCTCGAATGTGGGGCGGTTCGGCCCTGACCTAGTCTCACATGTGTCTGGACCTACTCGGAGTGCTTTCGGGACGACTTTGGCGAGAAGAATCGACCTTAAATTTGTTGCCGAGCGATGGGCTCGATCTTTATGCCGGCGCCGCCCGCCGCCGTTGTAGCAGCCCCTGAATATCTTCAATCACCATGTAAAAACACGGCACTACGACCAGCATGATGGTGGTGGCAAACAGAATGCCGAAGCCCAGCGAAATGGCCATGGGGATGAGGGCAGCGGCCTGGATCGAGGTCTCCGCGATGATGGGTGCCAGGCCGCCGAAGGTGGTGATGGTGGTCAGCATGATGGGTCTGAAGCGCCGTGCGCCGGCCTTGATGATGGCCTCCTCGGCCGACATCTCGGATCGCTGCCGGTTGGCGTAGTGAACCATGATCAGCGCGCCATTGATGACCACCCCGGATACAGCGACAACGCCGAGCAGGCTGACTAGTGACAGGTCATAGCCCAGCAGGATATGACCCAGGATGCCGCCGACGATGCCAAACGGGATGGCCAGCATGACGATCAGTGGCTGGACGTAATTGCCGAAAGCGATCGCCAGCAAGGCAAAAACGGCAAAAAGCGCCAGCCCGAAACCGCCCCACAAGGCGGCTGTTGATTCTCTTAATTCGGCCTGGCTCCCCTCAAAGGTCCATGTGATGCCGGGAAAATCCGCCCGCAGCTGCGGCAGCACTTCGTCGTTGACCGCCGCAAGTACCCGGTTCACGGCGGTCGCGGGCTCGATATTGGTGCCGACGTTGATGACCCGACGGCCGTCTCTACGATTGATGGAGGTGAACGCCTGGCCGGCCTCAACGCGGGCGACGTCACTTAAAGGCACCTCGACGCCGCTTGGTGTCCGCACCATGAAGTTCTCCAGCGTCTGGATGTCTTCGCGCTGATCTTCAGGCAGCCGGACCCGGACTTCAATCTCATTGGTCCCACGCAGGTAGCGCAGGGCGATGTCGCCGAAAAATGCGCCGCGCAGCTGGCGGCCGACCTCGACCGGGCTCAGGCCCAGCGCCTGGCCTTCTGGGAGCAGGGTGAAATCGAGCTGGGCCTTGCCGCGGTCGTAGTTATCGTTGACATCACGGGTGTCGGCAAATGCCTCCAGCCGCTCGACGAGGGCAACGGCGCTCCGTTCGAGGACTTCGATGTCGGAATGGCTCAAGTCGATGCTGATGTCGTCGCGCCAGCTCCCCGGGCCGCGTTCGGCTTCAAACGTGATCTGGTCAACCCCCTTGATATCGCCGATCTGATCGCGCCACAGTTCGATGACCTCCTGAGTGCTGATGTCTCGCTGGGCAGGTGGCAGCAAAACAATTTCGACGTCGATGAAACGTCGGCCCCAGACGTTGGTTTTGATGCCCTCGGCGGCCTC
>CAZIMY010000291.1:0-2375 GCA_964540315.1 uncultured Wenzhouxiangella sp. | reverse complement strand
GCAGTGGAAGCAGCAACAATCGCGTTTTCGTCGACAACGCGCTTTTGGGCGATCCACCGCTTTTTCAGGATCGATTCGAAGCCGCTCCCTAAATGGCGAACCCTGCCCTGGATTCGCCGGCACCACAGTTCGCGACAAACATTGAATTGCGTCAGACGAGGGGTTGGTGCTTTGAACTTTAAGGGCAGTCTCCGCAGGTCGGTACTGGCCACCGGGTCGCGCTTCGATATTCAAAGATGTGCCCACCGAACCGGTCGGGTTCGGCGGGCTCATCCGGGAAAGAGCCGGAACGGGACAGTCATTCCGTCGACCGGGCCGGTTCAGTGGCAGGTAAAGTAGAGCCGCTCGATCAACAGGTCGAATTCCAGTTCTGTGGAAATGATCGGCGGAGTCTGGGTATTGTCGACTGTTCTGGGGTAATGATCGTTGCAGTCGAAGGGCTGAAGGCCAAGATCGCGTAGTGTTCGCGTATCCAGAATGTCCGGATCACCGGGGAAGTACATCGGCTGATTGCCCAGGTCCTGAATGACCGTGTCCTGAACCGATCGATGGCAGTCGTCCTCACGGATGGAGCGCTCAACGATCATGTGATGCTCTTGAATCCGCCATCTCGGCACTGTGCCCACGAATTCTCCCCGATCATCGATCGGCGGCTGGTCGTCGACTGGTCCGTTTGTGGCTTCACAACGGATCACCGTGCTCTGGATCACGTCGGTGTAGCAATTGCTCGGGCAGAATTCGATTTCCTCGTCGAACCAATACGGTTCAGGGCCCTCGTAGGTGATCGAACCGGCCTTGAAGGGCCCCTGTTCACTGTCGTCGACAAGCTGCGCATTCGCCGTTGCGCCCATTGCGATCAGGATCAAGCTGGCGATCAGGTCTCTGATATTGACCATCATCTTTTCTCTCTTTTTCATGGGTGGCAAAGAATCAGACGGCGGCCACACTGAATTCGTCTCACTTGATCCCATCCACATCGCTCGACCAACCGGGGGTCTGAGGGAATTTTCGACGGTTTCGCAGAATTCTTGGCGTCGGTCGATCGAATTCAGCGTACGCATCAGGAATAGGGCGGTGAATCGCCTGGTGTGACGCTCCGGGGCTCACGGAAGATAAGTCCTGTCGGTCGGAGTGCGGTTCCTTAGAGGAGGACCAAAGCATGTGTTCATGGATTTTCCGCATCATCCCGGGTGCCTTGGCAGTGTCGCTATCCTGCTTTGCTGTAGGACAGCTGTCTGCTCAGCCGTCCCCGATCGAGGCGGACAAGATCGATCTGATCATCGTGGTCGATGCCTCAGGCGGAATGGCTTCGGAAAACACCCAGTTGATGGATTCCCTGTACTCCGGTCTGGTGCAGCCGATGACCGAGTCCGGCATCGATCTGCGAACGATCATCATCGGCAAATTCGGAGCAAGCTCTCCGCAGCTGTGCTTCGAGCAGCCGCTGGGTGCGATCCCCTTCGGCGCCTGCGCTTTCTCTCCCCCGGAGCCGGCCAACACCTCCGATTTCAAGCACTACAGCACCAACGTTCAGAGTTGGGATGCCTGGTGTGACCTTCTCGAAAGCTACGACGGCTCCCTGGTCGACGACTTTTCGCAGGCGCCCGAAGGCTGGTCCGTGTGGCTCAGGGAGGACGCCTTCAAGAAGATTCTGGTCATGACCGACGATCGCCCACTTTGCACGACCGGCGGATTGACCTTTTCGGGTTCTGGCGACTGGCCCGACGCCGCCGAGGAGAGTGCGGAGAACTTCGATACCGCGTTGCTGACGCTTTCTGCCGATCAATTCGGAACGCCCGCCGCACGCAAATACATGTTCATCGCGGCGCACGGCGTGTTGGAAAATCCGAATCGCCCGGACCTGGCCTGGATGCCGAACGAGCCCTTCGCCTTCTCCCAGGCCTGCAGCACCGCTCAGCACCAGGGCTGGTCCTATCAGGCTCTGACCCGGATCACGAACGGATTTCGCTTCCCGATTTGCAGCTACTTCAACAACCCGCAGCCCTTCTATGATCTGGTGATTAATCACCCGCGGATCTTTGCGGATCGTTTCGAAGCAGATTGAGTTGACTCCCTGGAGGATTGTTATCTGCCCGGCCCCGCTGGCGAATCTTTCCAGTGCTGATATCGATCAAGAAACGTATCGACCTGTGCCCATGGGTCGTGGCGAGCGCGGAAGTGCAGAGAGTTATGCCCAGCCGACTCCTGTTCTTCGTGCAGCAGCGGGCCACCGTGTTGTGCAAGTAGCGACGCTGCGAGTGTTGGTGGCACGATCGTGTCGTCGGCTGCGGTGATCACAACCAGCGGGCCGCGATAGTCGCTCAGGGCAGCGAGGTTGTCGTAGCGATCCTGGAGCAGCAGTCCGGCCGGCAGGA
>CAZIMY010000290.1:0-2395 GCA_964540315.1 uncultured Wenzhouxiangella sp. | reverse complement strand
GGCCTGGCGCTTGATCTGCTCGGAGCCCGGCACGACCAGCATGCGGACCCCGTCAGCCACCGACCGGCCTCGCATGACGTCGGCCGCGGCCCGAAGGTCCGGCAGGCGCGAGTTGGTGCACGAGCCGACAAACACCACGTCGACCGGCCGACCCAGCAGGGGCTTGCCGGCCTCCAGACCCATGTAGTCCAGCGCGCGCTGGCGGGTCGCATCGGCAGCCGCCGGCACCGGCTGATCGAGCGGCACGACCATGCCCGGGTGGGTGCCATAAGTGATGGTGGGCGCGATCTCGGCCGCATCCACCATCACCTCTTGGTCGTATTGCGCGCCTGGATCGCTGGCCAGCGCCAGCCATTCTGCGGCCGCCTGCTCGAAGGCCTCGCCCTGCGGGCAGCGCGGACGTCCCCGGAGCCAGTCGATGGTGGTCTGATCAGGCGCAATCATGCCGGCCCGTGCGCCGGCCTCGATGGCCATGTTGCACACCGTCATGCGGCCTTCCATGTCCAGCGCGCGAATGGCAGAGCCGGCAAACTCGATCACGTGACCAGTACCGGCATCCACGCCGATTTCTCCAATCACGTGCAGCACCAGGTCCTTGGCGCTCACCCCTTCGCCCAATTCCCCGTCAACGCTGATGCGCATGGTCTTCGGCTTGCGCTGCAGCAGGCACTGGGTGGCCAGCACATGACCAACCTCGCTGGTGCCGATGCCAAAGGCCAGCGCGCCGAAGGCGCCGTGGGTGGCGGTGTGGGAATCGCCGCAGACAATGGTCATGCCCGGACGGGTCAGGCCCAGTTCCGGGCCGATCACGTGGACGATGCCTCGGTTGGGGCTGTCCCAGCCGTGCAGCTCAATCCGATGGCGGGCGCAGTTGTTTTCCAGCTGCTCGACCTGCAGCCAGGCCTGTTCGGTGGCGTAGCGGCGCTGGCCGTGGAAATCCGCCGCCCAGGTCGGGGTGGAATGATCCATGGTCGCAACAGTTCGATCCGGACGCCGGACACCGAGGCCTCGGGTGTCGAGCTCGGCAAACGCCTGCGGGCTGGTGACCTCGTGGATCAGGTGCAGGTCGACATACAGCAGCGCCGGTGCTTCATCGCTCTCGGCGTTGACGACGTGGGCATCCCAGATCTTGTCAAACAGCGTGCGCGACATGCGGCATCTCCTCGGATTGTGCGCGGGCCGGACGGAAATGGTCTAGCCAGCCATGGGTGTCGGGGGTGGAATGGTCGAACAGACCGAAGAAGCGCTTTTGAAGAGCCTCGGTGATCGGGCCGCGACCGCCGCAGCGCACGGTAATACCGTCCACCGAGCGGATCGGCGTGACCTCGGCCGCGGTGCCGGTAAAAAACAGCTCGTCGGCCAGGTAGAGCATCTCGCGCGGCATCGCCTGTTCGCGCACTTCAATGCCCAGGTCATCAGCCATTTTCAGGATGCTGTCGCGGGTAATGCCGCTCAGGATGGAAGAGGCCACCGGCGGGGTGATCAGCTTGCCGTCGCGCACCACAAACAGGTTCTCGCCGGCCCCCTCGCTGACCAGCCCGTCGGACGAAAGCGCAATGCCCTCCCCGTAGCCGTGGCGCTTGGCCTCGGAACTGATCAGGGTGCCGGAGATGTAGTTTCCGCCAGCCTTGGCCAGGGTCGGAATGGTGTTGGGCGCCGGGCGGTTCCAGGACGACACGGCAACGTCCACCCCCTGCTCCATGGCCTCTTCGCCCAGGTACTTGCCCCAGGAGATCGCGGCCACGACCACGTCGGTTTCCACGTCCGGCCCGGGCACCAGGCCCAGACCGCCGTAGCCGCGAAAAACAATCGGACGCAGATAGGCCGATTCCAGCCCGTTGATCAGCACCGCCTCGCGGCAGGCGTCCAACAGGGTGTCGCGATCAAACGGCATGGGAATCCGGTGGATGCGGGCCGAATCGAACAGGCGGTCTACGTGCTCGGGCAGCCGGAAGCCAGCCGGACCGGCCGGGGTCTCGTAAACCCGGATCCCTTCAAAGACCGACGAGCCGTAGTGCAAGGCGTGGCTGAGCACGTGCACGGTGGCCTTCTCCCAGTCGATGAACTGGCCGTTTTTCCAGATGTATTTAGATGCAGTGATGGGCATGGAAACAGTTCCGATTGGTGGTTAGATGGCGGCCGAGACTTGTGCGGGCACGTTCGGTGACGGCGCGTGCTGGCGGCGATGGGCGCGATTGAGGATGTCGAGAAAAGCCTGGGCGCAGGCAGCCACGATGTCGGTGTCCACGGCGCGGCCTGAGAGCGGGACGCCGTCGATCCGGGCGGTCAGGGCCGCCTCACCCTGGGCGTCTTCGCCTTCGGACACGGACCGGACGCGAAGACGCCCAGGGAGATCGGAAGAGCACACGTCTGAACTCCAGTCACTCCGGAGAAT
>CAZIMY010000289.1:0-2400 GCA_964540315.1 uncultured Wenzhouxiangella sp. | reverse complement strand
GGATGCTCAGGATGGATCAATACGAACACATTCGCACGGCCCATCGGGTCTATGGTCAAAGTATAAGCGAAATTGCCCGGATCACCGGCCATTCGCGCAACACCATACGTAAAGCGCTCAGTGAGACGTATGATGGTTATTCGCTGCGCCAGCACCAGCCGTTTCCCGTGCTCGGGCCATTCCAGAAGATCATCGACGTCTGGCTAAACGACGATCGGGAGCGGCCGCGCAAGCAGCGCCATACCGCCAGACGCATTTACGATCGACTGGTTGCCGAGTACGGATTTGCCGGCAGCGAATCCAACGTGCGCAAATACGTGCGTGAAGCTAAAGAGCGACTAGGTGTCAGCACCACGAAAGCTTTTTTGCCCCTGGAGCCCGATCTCGGTCAGGAAGCCGAGGTGGACTGGGGCACGGCGATGGTCGTTCTGCAGGGCCAGGCGCTGAAGGTCAAGATTTTCTGCATGCGTTCCAAGGGGTCGGGCAAACCGTTTTTACGTCTGTACCCTTGTGAACGGCAACAGGCCTTTTTCGATGCGCTGATGCGCGGGTTCACTTTTTACGGCGGTATCTTTCCACGACTGATCTTTGACAATCTGACCACCGCTGTGCGCAAGGTGCTGCAGGGCAAAGCCCGTTTGGAGCAGGAATCGTTCAGCCGCTTTCGTGCCTACCACAACTTCGAGGCCCGTTTCTGTAATCCCGGTGCCGGTCATGAAAAGGGTGGCGTTGAAGGACTGGTCGGTTTCGCCCGCCGCAACTTCCTGGTGCCGATGCCTGAAGCACGGTCCCTCGAAGAGATCAATGAGCGCCTGCTGCAGCAATGTGTTGCCTACGGCCGTCACACCATCAGCGGCCGAGACAAACCCGTGGAGGTGCTTTTTGAAGAGGAGCGTTCCTGTCTGCTGAAGCTTCCCGAGGTGCCCTTTGTCAACATCCGGCTGCTGTCGGCCAAGGCAGATAAATATGCCACCGTCATCGTTGACAAGAACCGGTACTCGGTTCCCACCCGCCATGTCGGGCGTGCCCTGCGGGTGATCTGCCATGTTGATCAGGTGGAGATCTTCTCTCAAGGCCGACGTGTTGCCAATCATCAGCGACTGTTCGCCAATAACCAGTGGCAACTTGATCCTGACCACTATCTGGAACTCCTCCAGCAGCGTCCATTGGCTTTTCACAGTGCCCGCCCGATCCGCGATTGGAAGAAGCGCTGGCCTCTGACGATGCATCAACTGCTGGAACGCTTCTGCCAGGCGCACGGCGAAAACCGCGGCATCAAGGAGTTCATCGAGGTGCTGCTGCTGTTTCGTCACCACCCGACAGGGGATGTTGAGCAGGCCATTGCGACAGCGGTCGAGGCCGGTATCAGTGCCGGCAGCGGTGTTCAGCATCTGCTACACCACAACCAGCCCGCGCCGCAGATCGTGCCCCTTGAGCGCTACTCCCGGCTGCCGGAAGCCGATATCTCGATTTATGCTTGCCTGGGAGGTGGATGATGAGCCGAGTGGCCGACGCGCTGCTGGTGCAGCATAACCTCAAGGCTCTGAATCTCACCAACATGGCCCGCAACCTCGAACAACAGTTGCGTCAGGCCCGAGACGGCGGCATCGACTATGGCCAATTCCTATTGGAACTGACCGAGTTGGAACTGCGCATCCGCTCTGAGAACAGCGAGAAACGCCGACTGAAAGAGGCGAAGTTCCCTCTACTCAAGCCCCTTGAAGCCTTCGACTTTGAGGCTGTGCCCGAGCTCGACAAGCGTCTGGTGCGGGATCTGGCTGCGGGCGACTATCTCAAGGACCGGCGCAACGTGATCCTCATGGGTAAAAGTGGTGCAGGCAAAACCCATCTGGCGACCGCTCTGGGCATTGAGGCCTGCCGACAGAGCAAGCGGGTGCGCTTCGTTACCGGTTACGCCTTGGCTAATGAACTTGTCGAAGCTCGCACCGAGAGGGATTTAAGTCGTCTGCTCGGCAAATATGCCCGGCTTGATCTGCTCATTCTCGATGAACTCGGTTACGTGCCCTTCTCAAAGGAAGGAGCGGAGTTACTCTTCCAGATCCTGGCTGAGCGTCATGAGCGCGGTTCGGTGATCATCACCACCAACCTTGGCTTTGCCAACTGGACACAAGTATTTGGTGATCCCAACATGACTGCCGCACTTCTGGATCGACTGACCCATCGCGCCCATATCATTGAATGCACCTGGGACAGCTATCGCCTCAAGCAGTCTCTGAAGGGAGGGAAAAAGAAAACCCTTTAGCACGAAAACAACCCATTTACTAACCACCGAGGGTGGTCAAAATTCGGTAATCACAGGTGGTCAATTTTCGGTTGTCATTTCGAAATCATCCACTTTTATCGCCTGAAATGCACATTTCAAAGATGCCTGCAAGAGTG
>CAZIMY010000288.1:0-2417 GCA_964540315.1 uncultured Wenzhouxiangella sp. | reverse complement strand
TGGTCTGGACTAGCCTGCTGGTAGCGTTTTTCGTGCTCGGTATTCCGCTGGGCTTCTGATGAGCGCAGGTTTCAACGGGGTTTAGGATGGCCCAAGCGGTAGTTCGGACGTGTCTCACCGCGATGATACTGCTGGCGCTGGCGGTCGGCAGCGTGACGGCCGCCGAGCCGCTGAGCTTTGCCGAGGCAATGCAGCGGCTGGAGTCAGACAGCCACTCACTTGAGGCGGCTCGCCGCGAGCTGGAAGCCGCCCGCGCCGAAGTCGCCGAGGCCCGGGGCAAGCGATTACCTACCTTGGGGCTGGAAGGCCGTGCCACCCGCCTCAACGAGCCGCTTGGCCCGGAGCTGTCCGACTACCTGCCCGGTGTCGCCGGCTTGCTGCCGCCAGGCCTGTTGCCGGATCGTCTGACGATCCAGGAACGCCAGTTCTACAACCTGTCGGTCGAGGCCCGGCTGGCCCTGTATTCCGGTGGTCGTATCGCGGCCGGCATCGCCGCTGGCGAGGCCGGTGCCGAAGCCGGTCAGGCGGCGCTGGACGCGACCCGGGCCCAGTTGCACGAGCTGCTGGTCCAGCGCTACTTTGGCGTCGTGCTGGCCGAGCAGGCGCTGGACGTGCGCCAGGCCACGGTCGACGGACTGAAGCGTCACCTGGCCCACGCGACCCGGATGGAAGAGGAAGGTCTGATCGCGCGCGCCGAGCGCCTGCGCGCCAACGTCGCTTTGGCCGAGGCTGAACGAGATCTGCGCTCAGCCGAGGAAAGCCGATTGCTGGCTGCATCAGCGCTGTCCGCGCTGCTGGCCATGCCGGGCAATGCGCGGCCGACCACGCCAATTCCGCCGCCGCCGTCCGCGCCGCCGCCGGATCAGTTTATCGGCGAGATTCGTGCCACCAACCCCAACCTGGCTGAACTTCGAGCCCGCAAGGCCCAGGCCGAGGCCGCCGTGCGTGCCGAGCGCGGCAGCTTGCTGCCCACGTTGGGTGCGTTCGGCCGGCGCGAGCTCTACACCGATGATCTGACCCTGCTTGACCCGGAATGGGCGGTCGGTCTGGTTGCCCGCTGGACCCTGTTCGACGGCGGCCAGCGCCGGGCCCGCCTAGATAAGGCAGCAGCCCGGGCCGATCGGGTCGCCGCACTGCTGGCCGACGCCGAGCGGCAGCTGGAAGTCCGGGTGCGACAGCGCCACCAGCAGTTGGTGACCGCCCTGGCCCGGCTGGATTCATTCACTGCCACCCGCGAGCTGGCCGAGGAGAGCCTGCGCGCCCAGCGGCGCGCGTTTGAAGAAGGGCTGACCTCTTCGCTGGATGTGATCGACGCCGAGCTGGCCCTGTCGCGCGTCCGCCTGGGCGAGCTTCAGGCCCGCCTTCAGGCCTGGAGCGGATTTGCTGGTTTGCTGGCTGCGGTCGGTCGAAGCGATCAGCTGGACGATCGCGTGGCCGAGCAGCTGGCGGCATCTCCCCAAACCATCGACTGACAGGCTGCCCATGTCCGAGCTCAAGTCCAAGTCCACATCCAAATCAAAACGCTCACTGCTGCTGTCGCTGGCCGTCATCGTCGTGCTTGCTGTCGCGGTGATTGTCGCAATCTGGATGTATCAACAGTTCTCACAGTCCGAGCCGGTCTGGATCCAGGGCCAGATTGAGGCGACCGAGGTGCGGGTTGCGGCCAAGGTTGGCGGGCGCGTGGCGTCCATCGAAGTCAAGCGCGGTCAGACCGTGGACAAAGACCAGCTCCTGGTCGTGCTCGATCTGCCCGAAGTCCGTGCCCGAGGTCGTCAGGTCGAAGCCCAGGTGGAGGCTGCGCGTGCCATGGCCGACAAGGCTGAAAGCGGAGCTCGGGAGGAGCAGATCCAGGCTGCGCGGGCGCAGTGGCAGGCAGCCGAGCAGCAGGCTCAATTCGCAACCGTCAGTGCTGAGCGGATCGAGCGTCTGCACGCCGACGGTGTGGTGCCGGCGCAGCGCCGCGACGAGGTCATGGCCAAGGCCGCCGCCGCCCGCGGTCAGGCCGAAGCTGCCCGCCAGGCCTACGAAATCGCCCGCGATGCGACCCGACCGGAAGACCGCCGTGCCGCGCAGGCCCAGCTGTCGCAGGCTCGCTCGGGGCTGGATGAGGTCCAGGTGGCCCTGGATGAATCCCAGCTTCGCGCACCGGCCGCCGGCGAGATCAGCGTCACGGTGGTCGAGCCGGGCGAGGTGGTGGGTCCGGGCTCGCCGCTGGTCATGATCAGCCGCACCGACGACCCCTGGCTGACGCTGAACCTGCGTGAGGACCTGCTCCGGGCGGTGCAAATGGGCGGCGAACTGACCGGACAGGTGCCGGCACTGGGTCGACGCGAGGTGACGTTTCGGGTCGACCCAGTGCCGGCACCTAGATCGGAAGAGCACACGTCTGAACTCCAGTCACTCCGGAGAATCTCGTA
>CAZIMY010000287.1:0-2420 GCA_964540315.1 uncultured Wenzhouxiangella sp. | reverse complement strand
AGCAGCTCTCATCGGAGCATTTTGACTATGTGGTGCTGGACGAAGCGCACCATGCCGCGGCGATCAGCTACCAGCGCATTCTGGAACACATCCAACCCCAGGTGCTGCTGGGGCTCACCGCTACGCCTGAACGATCCGACGGCCACGACATTCGCAATGACTTCGGCGGCGGCTTTACCCATGAAATGCGCCTGCCGGATGCGATCGAGGCTCGCCATCTCTCTCCCTTTCATTATTTCGGCATTGGCGATGAGCCCGGTGTCGACCTTTCCGGCCTGCGCTGGCAGCGCGGCGGCTACCGCCCCGAAGACCTGAATCGGGTGATTGGCAGCAACGAGCGCCGGGCACGCTGGGTACTGAACAACCTCGTCGATCACGTCGCCGAGGCGGATCGGGTTCGGGCACTGGGCTTTTGCGTGAGTCAGCAGCACGCCGAGTACATGGCGCGTTTTTTCTCGGCCCACGGCATGCCAGCGATGGCGCTGACGGCCCATTCGCCGGCCGATGTCCGCCGCCAGGTGCAGCGCCAACTGGTTGACCGCGAAATACGAGCCATCTTTACCGTCGACCTGTACAACGAAGGCGTCGATATCCCCGAGGTCGATACGGTGATGCTGCTGCGTCCCACTGAAAGCCTGACCGTCTACCTGCAGCAACTCGGACGGGGCTTGCGCTTGCACGACGAGAAATCACACCTCACCGTGCTGGACTTTGTCGCACCACAGCATCGACAGTTCCGCTTTGCCGATCGTTTCCGGGCATTAAGTTCTAGAGCGGATGTGCGCGTCGACCGGCAAGTAGAGGCGGGCTTTCCCTGGCTGCCCGCAGGCTGTCTGATTCGGCTGGACAAGAAGGCCAGCGCGGTGGTGCTGGACAATATCCGTACTGCGCTGATCCAGCGTCGCCCACAGGTGATTCAGCAACTCGCCCAGCTTCGAGCACAGCTTGGGACGGAACCCACGTTCACGCAAATACTCGACTACCTGCATTTTGACGACGCCGACTTGTTGCTCAAGCATGGCCCGCCCTGCCGGTTGCTGGAACAAGCCGGTGGGCCATCGGCGGGCGATTTGGGTAAGGCTGAGAACGGCTTGAGCCTGGGCCTTCGGCATCTGCTGCTTGCCGATGACCGGCAACTGCTCAATACCTTGCGGGACGCCCTTCAAGGCGAGCAAAGCGAGGCCGACCACTGGCAGCAGCGTCTGGCTCTGGGGATGGCGCTAGTGATGGGGAAAAGTCGCCCGGCAGGCAGCGCGGCTGAGGCGCTGGCGTTTCTACATGACCAGCCAGCGCTGAGAAAAGACTTGGCGCAAATACTTGACTATCGGTTAAGCCAACTGCTGCCTGTCGAGGTGCGTCGTTGCCCCCGAGTCAGCGGCAGCCTGAGCCTGCATGCGCACTACACACGTGAGCAGATTCTTTTGGCCCTGGGCAAGGGGAGCTTCGAGCAGCCCCAAAGCCACCGAGAAGGCGTGCTGCACTTGCCGGATATTCGAGCAGATGCCTTTTTTGTGACAGTCAACAAGTCAGAAAAGGACTTTTCGCCGTCCACCCTGTACGAAGACTATGCGCTAAACGAAGAATTCTTCCACTGGCAAAGCCAGTCAACCACCACCCCGGAATCACCCACAGGTCAGCGCTATATCCGCCACGTTGAAATGGGCTATCAGCCGATTCTGTTCGTGCGCGAAGCCGGCAAACTCGCAAATGGCCTGACCGCCCCGTTTCAATACCTGGGCCCGATAGACTACGTCCGGCACGAGGGCAGCAAGCCAATGAGCATAGTCTGGCAGCTGAAGCACCCGCTATCTGCCAGAAGTCTTCGCTCCTATCGTCAAGAAGCGATTTAGCCCGCGGAGGAATGGTCCAGGGTTTGTGGTTGTCACAATGTTCGCCCCGGCACAAAGAGCATGCGCGGGGTGCATTCGAGTATCCACTTGCGGTGCGATGGTCCAGCCGAGCGGGACGGCCCGGCAATGCGATTTGAACGTCCTTTGGAAGTGCAGGGTTAGCGCTGGAGGTTTCTCGCCTCCTCCGTCCGAATCCATCGACTCAAATGAAAGCTGAAAGGCTTGACGTCTTCTGGGCTTAGTCGCTGGGAAGCGTTGCTTAGAAAAGTGGGCAGCGCTTTCGGGTTGAGCACCCAGATTGGATCCCGGCGCGCCTGCTTGTTGTCGATGAACCAGCCAGGAAAGAGCACAGGGCGGGTGCCTCGCCGTAGTCCTCCCAAACCCTCTTTCTGGCTTCAGCCAGCGATTGCCCCGGGTTGCGCATCGCCGGGTCTTTCAGCGGCGAGCGTTTCTTTGCATCTTTCTTCATTGAGTTGCTAATCCACCTACGCCTGCGGAGATTATGTAGCGGCGTGGCGGGCCGTGGAAAGTGGTGATTTGGGAAAGCAGACACTGGGTCCTACTGAGTCA
>CAZIMY010000286.1:0-2422 GCA_964540315.1 uncultured Wenzhouxiangella sp. | reverse complement strand
ACTGGCCGGCCACGGCTGGTGTCATGAAGTGCGCCGCATCCGGGGCGCGCGCCACTGGCTCCATAGCCGGCTGATTTCGCGCCGCGCGGCCGAACACCTGGCGCTGTCGCGATTTGAGGTGCTGCGCCTGATGCTGCGCAATCATGCCTGGTTCGGCGAGCATGGATTGCCGGCCCCCAGGCTATACGTGCCGCCAGCATGGGCCATGGGGCCGGTGCCTTCCGCCCTGCTTGACCGCATGCCGTTTGATTTTCATGAAACCCTGGCCGGCGTTTACGATGCTCGAAGCAGCAAGCTGCGCCGTCTGCCTATGGCCGGATTTGAAACCGACACGGCCGTGCGTGCCCTGTCTGTCGCGGTTTTCAACCGGCTCAACCGGCTATGGGCAAGGTCTGGCGGACCGCCCTTGCGCTTGGGAATTCATCCTTTTGATTTCGATCTGCGCCTGGCCACGTCACTGGAAGCCTGGATTCGCGACGGTGGTGAGGCGCTCAGCTATTCTGCGCTAAGTGCTGATTCAGCCGGCGTCAAGGCCTGACCCAGTCGCATCTTGTCGCCAGGGTTCAGGTCCGATGCCCATTTGGGAAAAGACGAAGGCGTGAGCACGATCACGGTTGAACCCCAGTGGAAGCGTCCAAGCTCTTCGCCGCGGGCCAGCGCCGGGACCTGGAGCTGCTTGCGCAAAAGGACCTGCCCTGGCCGGTAGGGGCCGGCCTTGTTCCACACCGTTTCGATGCCAGCCACAAGCATGGCCGCGACCATGACCACAGCCACCGGTCCCTGCGGGGTGTCGAGGATGACGGCCATACGTTCGTTGCGTGCAAACAGACCCGGGATGGCCTGGCTGGTGCGCGTCGAGACGCTGAACAGCCGACCGGGGATGCGGGTCTCCTCTACCGGCGTGCCGGAGATTGGCGAATGGACCCGGTGGTAGTCGTAAGGCGCCAGATAGATCGTCATGAAATGGCCGTCGGCGAAGCGAGCCGCAAGCTCCGGGGAGCCCAGCAAGTCTTCAGCCGAGTAATCGATGCCCTTGGCCTGTATCAGCCGCCCGGCTTGAATGGCGCCCAGCTGGCTCAGAGTGCCGTCGCAGGGCGATATCAGGCGATGGGTCTCGGCGGCAAGCGGGCGGGCTTCCCGGTGGAGGGCGCGGGTAAAAAAATCATTGAAGCTGTTGTATGCACGGGGGTCTGGTTGCGCAGCCTCGTCCAGATTGACCGGAAACAGGCGTCGAAAACCGGCGATCATCGGCCTTCGAATCCAGGGCTTGCTGGCGTTTGAGATCCGGTTGGCCAGGGACGTGAGCAGACGCTGGGGCAGCAGATATTGTGGCCAGACCGCGAGGCGGCCGGCCAGGGATGTGGTCATGAACTGATTCGGAACAGATCGGCGACCACGTCTTCCGGCACCAGTGGGTGAGAAAACCGACCGTGCAGCCGGCCCTGCGGATCAATGATCATGACCGCTGCCGAATGATCGACATTGTAAAAGCCCGTATTCTCGTCCGGATTTTCGCGGTAATAAACGATCCCGAGCTGACGGGTGAGCGCCTGCAGCTGTTCTTCGGCTCCGGTCACGGCAACGAACTCCTCGTCAAACCACCGCACATAGTCGGCCAGCAGCGCGCCCTGATCGCGCTCGGGGTCGACAGAGACGAACACGACCTGAGGCAGTTCCTCGCGGCGCATCAGCCGCAGCTGGTCCATCGACTGCGACAGCATCGCCAGGGTGTCCGGGCAAACATCGGGGCAGTTGGTGAAGCCAAAAAACATCAGGCTCCAGCGACCCTCAAGGTCTGCGCGGGTGAACGGTTCGCCCTGGGCGGTTTCCATGCGGAAGTCGGTCAAGGCCCGGGGGGTTGGGAACATTTGCGCAGCCCGCAGATCCTGGGTGCGATCAATCATCATTCGCGAGGCAAAAAGCCCCGCGGCCAACGCGGCAACCATGATGACAGCAAACAGAAAAATGCGGCCACGCTGGCCGTTCGATAAGGTCATTGAGTCCATGGGGATATTATATCGGTTGCTGGGTAAAAGCCGTCACGTCAAAGCATGTCAGAACCCTCACTGCTCGCCCTTGTCGAATCCGCTGCCCAACGCATGGAGGCGGCCGGGCTTTTTTTTGGCCATGGCACTGACAATGCGTTTGATGAAGCCTGCTGGATGGCTTCTCATTGCCTGAATCTGCCGCCGGATTTTCCACCGGAAGCATTTGATCAATCCGTGTCGCCTGAAGATCAGCGAACCCTTGAGGAATTGCTGGCCCAGCGCCTGACCACGCGCAAGCCGCTCGCCTACCTGATCGGCGAGGCCTGGTTTGCGGGTCTGAGGTTTGAAGTCAACGAGTCGGTGCTGGTGCCGCGCTCGCCGCTGGCCGAGTTGATCAATGAGAGCTTCGAGCCGTGGCTGAGCGATTACCAGCT
>CAZIMY010000285.1:0-2425 GCA_964540315.1 uncultured Wenzhouxiangella sp. | reverse complement strand
TACGGCAGCCGAGATGCGAACGACCACATCGTCCTTGAAGCCAAACCATAGCGTTGTGTCCGTCGCCTCGATCACCCCCGAGTCAGGATCGGATGCCACGATCTGCCAGCCCATGCGCCGCGCCAGAGTCAGCGCGTTTTCGAAAACGACGCCAGTCTCGGCCTGCAGTTCCAGCGTGCGAATGTCCGGATAGGCCTGACGTTGCTGAACAGCGATCTCTTCGCCCGCATATTCAGGCGGATTCGGCGCACCTGAGCGCAACGGCAGGATGGCTTCGAACGCGGGTGGGTTGTCAACGTCGGTCGTAATGTCATGAATTCGAGGCAAGCTGCGCGCCTGGCTGACTTGCCAGCCCGGAACCGCGACAACAGCTAGAGCTACCAGCAGACTCGCGAGCAGCGCTGCCGACTGCCCAGACCGGAGCTTGGGGATAATCACGCTGATCAAAGCGACGAGCCCTGCGCCAGCGGCCAGATATACCGCCCAGCGCATCAGCGTGAAGCCAAAGCGGAAGTCCCACCACTCCATCCGCGTGCCGGGGCCGGCCAGCAGCAGCAACAGCAGCGCCACCAGGGCAGTCATCAGAACAAGTCGGGCGAATATTTTCATGGCGGAGGTTCCGGCGATTGAGGGATGCTGTTCGGCAAGCTTGCGCTAACCAGTGTAGCGAATCATCCACACGCCGTACTCCGCCTGCTTTTTGTGCATCGATGGCGAGGCGCTGAACGATTTTTAGCCTCAGCGAGAACAACTCGGGAACTTCCAAAAGCCTCACGCGACGGTCAGACGGCGACTCTGGTCCGGCAGGTCTTCGATATCAATGCGCAAGGTGGCCGCCGGTAGGGTGCCGCTGCCCTTCTCAGCCCATTCAACCAGCAGCAAACTACGATCTTCAAGCAGGTCAGCAATACCGAGGTACTCGATTTCTTCGGCATCCGCCAGTCGGTAAAGGTCAAGATGGTGGATGCTCAGCCCGCCGAGTTCGTAGCTTTCAACAAGGCCATAGCTGGGGCTCTTGACCCGCCCGGCGTAACCCATGGCACGCAAAATGCCCCGCACCAGCGTGGTTTTACCCACCCCCAAATCGCCCGACAGGTAGACCACGCCGCCGTCAGCCAGGCGGGCAGCCAGCGGAACGCCGAAATCGAGCATGTCCTGCTCGGTGGGAAGAATAAAAGTCTCGCTCATGCCGGTAGCACGTCGGCCAAGTGATCGATCAGATCACTGGCCAGAATCTGCCGACGATTCACCGCCGCCGCATCGCCGGCCAGGGCGTGGGCGAGTACGCCGCATCGTGCCGCATCAAACGGCTTCAGACCCTGCCCCACCAATCCGGCGATGACGCCGGTAAGCGCGTCGCCCATACCTGCCGAAGCCATGGCCGGATTACCGAAGGGGCAAACCGCGACGGCGCCCTCGGGTTCGGCGATCAGCGTGCCGTGACCCTTCAGGACCACCACGGCTTGGTAGCGCTCGGCCAGCGCCCGAACGGAGGCGAATCGATCCGACTGCAGCTCGGCCACGCTGCAGTCGAGCAGTCGCGCCGCTTCTCCCGGATGCGGCGTGAGGATGGCCTGAGTCAGACGCTTCCGCCCGTCGGCATCAATGGCCAGCAAATTCAAAGCGTCGGCATCCAGCACCAGCGGCCGACCAGCCGCCAGTACATGACGCCATACTTCACGGGACCACTCGCTCTGACCCAAACCGGGGCCCAGCGCCATCACATCGGCGCGTTCGATCAAAGTATTCAATGACTCCAGCGTCTCGACCGCGTGCACCATCAGCTCCGGTTGCGCGGCCAGGGCTGAACCGGCGTGATCAGCTCGGGTGGCCAGCGACACCAGCCCCGAGCCCGTGCGCAGCGCAGCACGGCCGGCAAGGATGGCCGCACCGGCCATGCCAAAGTCGCCTCCGATGACCAGCAAGTGTCCCAGTTCGCCCTTATGGGTTTGAGCGCCGCGCGGCGGCAGCCAGTCATCCAGCATCTTTGCCTCAAGCAAGACCGCGTCCGCCGCGAGGTATCGATGGATCGCCGGCGGAACGCCGAGATCAAAGTACAGACGGTTTCCGCACCAGTGTCCCGCCTCGCCCGTATGCAGTCCGCGCTTGTTGCCGATAAAGGTCGCCGTTATCGCTGCGCGAACCGTTGGCTGCAAAGGCATACCGGTATCGACGTTTAGACCGGAAGGCACATCAATCGCAAGGACTGGACGATGGCTGGCGTTGATCTGCTCAATCAGCGAGGCATAGGCGCCGGCGGGCGGGCGGTCGAGTCCGGTACCGAGCATGGCGTCAACAATGACCTCGCCGGACAAAGCCGGCCCCGGCTCTGATACAGCGCCGCCGGCCCGGATCCATTCTGCTGCCGCGCGGGCGGCGTCACCGGACAGTTCATCGGGGGGCTTGAGCGCGATCAGTTGAACGG
>CAZIMY010000284.1:0-2441 GCA_964540315.1 uncultured Wenzhouxiangella sp. | reverse complement strand
GCTGGCGCCGAAGAATCATCTTGGCATCAGCTGTGCTTGACGCGCATCGATCAAAGATAGAATTCGTTGATAGCGCTCATCGATTCGCTCAAGGGCGCGAATCCGGTTCTTTGACGGTACTGTTCTGGCCAGGACCATGTTCTGAAACTGAATGGACTTGAGAAAGTCAGAACTCTGGAAGCTTGAATCGGGCTGACGCAGCCAGTCGATCTGATCGCGCCTGCCGGAAATGGAGGGCTCCGAAAACATGTGGGCCATGTCCACGTGCTCGATCAGCATCGGGTCTGTCAGATTCACCAGCGTTGTCGTCTCCCACGCTTCGCGCCGACGGATGTCCAGGATATCGCGGTGCAAATCGGTGAGCTCTCGTATCAGCGGTTCATCGTCGAACACATCCAGCTGGCCTGTGCTCTTTAGCGACTCGAAAGTTGTCTGGTTGAATTCCATCTGTGGCATCGCCCAGAGAGCCAGGTTCAGCAGCCCGGGAATTTCCTCAAGTTCGTCCGCTGAATCGTCGTCGGTACTGAATAGATAGAGACGCCGCCGTGCATCATCCTGGCGCAGAAGCATATCCAGTGTGCTTTGAGCCAGTTCGCGCGAGGACAGCACATCGGCCTGGAGCAGGCGAAGATAGGCGGACTCTTCGTTGCGCTGAATGTTGTTTTCGTTCCAGTTCGCGACCTGGATGCCGATAAAGACCCCGACGACCACGATCAGGAAATCGAGGAACACCGCAAACCAGTTCTGGTCGCGGACGTGGCGCATCACGGAGCGCAGAATCATTTGGCTTCAACCGCCCAAAAGGCGCGCGCGCTGTGGAAAACGCTCGACCAGCCGCCGGTCCGCGCTGTAAAACGGCACATCGAGATAGTTGGCGAGGGTGACAAATTCACCATCGTAGGCCGAACAGCCGGATTCGGCGGCCAGGTGCAGCACCTCGGCTGAATCGACGGCAAATTCGCGCCCTTGAAGCAACTGCTCCGCCTCGGTCTGGATCGATTGCGCGCCGTCCAGCTCGATCCTCCCGACCCGAAGCTGCGTGGCCAGCACGTTTCGCATTTCGCTACGCCACAGCAAGGGTGCCGACCACTCCGGATTCTCTCGACACAGGGCCTCGGCCGCTGCCGTGCGGTCGCCCGGCAGGTAAAGGTAGGCGATCACATTGGTGTCGACCACAATCATTCTCGATCCCGCTCGATGGCACGGGATATGTCCTGCAGCTCGAGCGCCGGACCGGTGAAGCGATCGCGTAGCCTGCGAGCCTGATCCAGTCGCGCTTCGATATCGACAGGTCGAGGTGCCAGTGCCTGCTCCAGGCAGGCGATGATTTCGTTGTTCATGCTGCGGTGGTGGCGCTTCGCTGCCTGCTTGATGCGCTGGTAGATGGGGTCGGGGATGTTTTTCAGGGTGATGGATGTGCTCATGAAGACAAAGCCGTAAAACCATTTTGGTATATTTATGGTATTTCTTTGCGCTGGAGGAATCAAGCGGGCCGAAAGGTAGAAAATTCAGATCAGCAAAGCCTTGGTCAGGCTTCCTTTGTGAATAGACTGGTCCGCTGACTCGGAAAAAGATCACGGAGTTGGAGACTTCGCTTTCTGGACGGGACGAAGCTGTCCGGTGCGCTTTCTCAAGTCGATGGCTGACCGCGAAGCAGTTCTTGCCGTGGCGGCTGCCGAAATAGCATGCCGCGGTGTTCGCGGTCGTTGTTGTTTGGTATGGACATGAAGTGGAAGCTACTGTGGATGCAGGTAGAACACCTTGCTCATGATCTGCCATTGCCCGTCGATCTTGACCAGGGTGAAAAAGTCGGTGAAGCGGTGGCCGGTCCAGTTGTCGAGCTCGACACGCACCGTGGCGGCGCTGCCTTCGACATCGATTCGCATGTCACCGGCGATCAGCTCGGCGGCCGGGCCGTTCTCGGCGTGCCAGTCGTAGAACATCTCGATCGGGCCGGCGAACAGATCCGGACCGACATAGCCGCAGATCGTGGCCAGTTCATGAAAGATCGGGCGCAGGGTGTCGTTGTTACCGCTTCTCCCACCTTCGATGTAGGTGGCTATCAAGGCTTGGATCTGTTGAATGTCGTTCCCGTGCGCGGAATCATTCATCGGTCAATCCTCCTGTTTCAGTTGATGTTCGCGGGTACCGGCGCTCGCCGGAATCGCGGCAAGGTTCCGTAGGTCAGCGCGCGCCACAGCCATTCGGCCGGGCCGAAGGCGAAGAACTTCATCCAGACGTGACTGACGAGAATCTGGGCGATAAACACGGCCAGCACCAGCGGCACGAAGGTCGAGGCGCCGGCCTTGCCCGCCAGCCCGAGACCGGGCCCGACGGAAGTCAAAATCAGGATGATCGCCACGCTCTGGGTCAGGTAGTTGGTCAGCGCCATCTGGCCGACCGGCGCGAAGGGCTTGACCAGCCAGCGGAAGGACCGAGAG
>CAZIMY010000283.1:0-2447 GCA_964540315.1 uncultured Wenzhouxiangella sp. | reverse complement strand
GGGCGCAAGTCATGCGGCCCAGTCTGAACGAGACGCCTTGTCAGCGGAATAGGAAAACGCCTCGTTCCGGGCTAGGATATTGGCTTGATTGTCTGGGTGTCCCAGATGACCCCAACCCGAAAAGAGCCTGAGGCCTTACTCGCGCATTTTCTTAAAGCATTGCTGATTTGATGGCCTCGACTGCCCGGTTAACGTCTTCTTGAGTCGTACGAAAATTGGACAGTGAAATTCGCATCACGCGCATGCCATTCCAGACAGTCGGACCAAACCAGGCCTCGCCACTGGCATTAATACGTTCGATGACTATATCTGTGCGTGTGTCATGGTCACCATCAGGATCCAGAAACCGCACCAGACCCTGATTAATGACCGGCGTAGTCAGCACTTCGACGCCAGGCAGCTTGTCCAATTGCTGCACGAAATCGAGGGTCAGATCGCAGCATCGCTCAATCATGTCGGCCACACCATTGCGCCCCAGTGTGCGCAACGCAGCATAGATAGGAATTCCGCGCGCCCGCCGTGACCATTCCGGACCCCAGTTGAACTGGTCGCGAACGTCGGCAACTTCGACCGCATAAGGTGCTGGTATGGACATCGCTGCCCGGTGCGAGTCGGAATCCGCCACAAAAACGATCCCGCTGTCATAGGGCACGTTTAACCACTTATGCGCATCGGTTGCCCAGGAGTCAGCCTTCTCAATGCCCTTGACCAGGTGGCGATAACGTTCGGAGGATCCCACCCAGAGTCCAAAAGCGCCGTCGATATGCACCCAGGCGTTATGGGTATGCGCCAGGTCACACACCGCGTCAAAAGGATCAAAAGCACCGCGATTCAGGTCGCCGGCAGCCAGCGAAACAATCGTTGGCATGTCCGGGTTTTTCTCCAACTCGATTCGTAGCGCGCCGACGTCAATGGTGCCATCCGGCTGCAGATCGACCTGCACCACTGCATTACTGCCAATACCCAGGTTACGCAATGCCCTGACCAGGGTTTCATGATGCTCGCCGACCAGTACGCGAATCGGCGGGCTTCCAGCCAGGCCTTGTTCCTCAACCGACCAGCCTTTATCGGCCAGAACCTTATGGCGTGCCGCAGCCAGTGCCGTAACGTGCGCCATCTGACAACCGGTCACAAACCCATACGATGCCTGTGGTGGCAGGCCCAGTATGTCTTTCAGCCAGTCACCTGCAACTTCTTCTATGATTGCCGCAGCGGGCGAACAGGCATGCGCGGCGGCATTCTGGTCCCAGGCGGACGTCAACCAGTCGGCAGCAATGGATACCGGGATTCCACCACCGATGACCCAGCCAAAAAACCGTCCGCCGGCCGTATTCAGCAACCCCTTGCGGGCATCGTCAGCAAGTTCATTAATGACCTGCAAAGGCGGCAGGCCATCAGCGGTCAACTGCTTGCCCAGCCTGTCACGAAGCACCCCGGTGTCGACCACCTGGCTGACATCGCTGTGATCGAAAGACTCTAAATATTCAGACGCAATTTCTGCGGCGCGTTTTAATTCAGGGTTCACTCAACAGTCTCCACAATACGCCGCCAGAGCATAAGGCAATTCAGCAGCCAAGTGGTCAAGCTATCCTGTTTGACATCAAGTCGTTTTGGTTTCCTATGCTGAATGAAAATTTTTCTACGGTTCAGGGAGGGGTGGCAGACCAAGGCAGGACACCCACTTACCTGGCGCCAGGCCGCCCGGTCAATCTTTGTCCTTCACTCCCAAGGGTTGCAGTCGTAATCGGCCACGCGAACGAGGCGGGTCAGCGTCGCCAACAACGAAGGACATCCAGGCAGTCCACGCGTTCCGAGCTAGCATATCGGCTTGGTTGTCTGGGTGCCCCAGAGTGTTGGGCAAGTAGTACTGCTTCTCTCGTCATTCCTCAGTACAGATGCTGCTGAAAATCGATGAAGACTTCGCGGATCTTACCGGCGGGGCCGAGTTCGCGGATGGCATCGCCGAGGCTGTGGTATTTCAGCTCGATGAGCTGCGGCAGTTTGTCCGTGTCCAGCTCGCCTACGCCGCGGGCCACGTAGTGGTCGAGTACGAACTGCAGGAACTCGGTTTGTTGATAGTCACGGCCCTGGAAGATCGTCTTCTGGCGTGAGCCGACCCGATCGGCGCGGGTCACCGGCGGCTGATTGAAGGCGATGTAGGCCAGCACGTCGTAGAGGTCGCTGTTCTCGGCCTCGACCAGCTTGCCCACATCGGCCAGCTGTTCCAGGCCGTAGCCTTTTTCTTCCAGTCCTTCCAGCAGTTTCCGACGGGTGTCCGGTCGGCCCCAGATGGCGCGCAGTTCGTCTTCATCGGCAAACAGGTCCGGCAGCTCACCGAACAGGCGCTGGATGAATTCAGCGGCGGAGATGGGTTTGCCGTCCGGGCTCCAGAAGCTGGTGGCGCTCATGTGCTGGATGGTGCGCTCCTTGCCGTCGGCCAGCTTCAC
>CAZIMY010000282.1:0-2451 GCA_964540315.1 uncultured Wenzhouxiangella sp. | reverse complement strand
GCGCTGGAAAAAACAGCAGCATTGATTACCGCGGAAATGATGCAGGACACCGCAGCTCTGCAGCGCTTTCTAGAGAACCGCGTGTTGATTTGTATCTCAGATTGATCCATTTTCGGAAGCTCTTTGCACCTTGAACTGACCCACGACTGACAACATAATTCGCGAATTTTCAGCACATTAAGGCGATCGAGCCGGATCAAACTGCGACGCAAACAGGTGGTCAGCCTTCGATGCAAATCAACAGGTTGAGCGGTTCGGATAGCCTAAGGTCTGGCTCCACTGCGAGTCCAGACCCTTTACCGCCAGATTCTGGGTATCCAGACGCCCTGGCAGGTTTCTGTAGTGCTGGTCGACCCGCAACCCACCGGCGAGATCACCGTCCACATTCGCCGTTCTGGCGCGGATCTGACCTGTCCGCAGTGTGTCGCGAGCTGCTCGGGCTACGACATCCGCGAGCGCAACCGATCCCTGCCGGCTTTGAGCCGGCAGGCGAACCAGAGGTGGGCCACAAGTCGGCTGACTTTGGTTTCCTGATCTTCGTCAATCTGGACCAGCATGGTCAGTTCTGACACGCCCGTCGGCCACGGGCCATGGGGATTACGGGTGCGCGTTCGGCCGAAAACTGGTGCATGTCTGCCTCGATGTTTTGCCAGATATAGAGTATTTTCTTACCTCCGAACGGCTTGATGTAGTGCCGGCCTTCCAGCAGGACGCGGTCCTTCAGGCTGGTCAGAATGGTCCGGGGCTCATAGTGAATCCGTTCAGCCAGCTGCTCGGTGGTCAGGTACTCGGTCTGCATATTTGTTCTCCTTACGGGTGGTTAAGGTCTGCCGAATCTCGCTTCCGGCAGTTCCAAGTTAAAACGGGCCGTTCGGTATGCAAGCTCTGCTTCTCCTAGTCGGGCGAGTTACGGGGGTGAGCTGCCTCTGTGATCTTTGACTTTGCAAGATCCCGGTCGATCGACGATGGGCCATTCAACGCCGCTCCAGACAGCGCTGGCCATGCCCAAAGAACCATCTATGCAAACCCGAGCCCTGACCCTGCGGCAGCTATGAATAGAGGTCGTGAATCCCGAGCTTGAAGGGGATTCGGCGCTTTTACGCCTGAATCATGTACTACCTATCTGTCAAGGAGCCGGAATCCGGGCGGTTACGGGTGATCAAATAAGCAAGGTAAGCTTTTCTGATTCCCTCGGATCGTTCAACTCATCGCCCGGCTCGGCTATGAGTTGACTGACAGACCTCGCGGACCCGATAACTGCTGTGCACAGGATTTGGAGAGGGAGATTCCGGCTCATGATCTCCGCAACATCATGAGCCGGATTCACCTCAGCATCGCACTGCGTCGATGTCTGAGCACACTGAGTAGAGCAGCATGCGGCAATCATTCATCAGCGTTTTTTGAACCGCTGGGGCAGTCGAATGCGTCACTGGCTTATGCCTCAGGGCGAATCTCACGAGCGCCCTCAAAACGTAAAGGCCGATGGCAATGATGAGGCTGAGGTAACCGATCGTAATATTGACGGAAATGATCGAGAGAACGCTCATACGCATGGCGATACAGCGGCACCCAGTCCATCATGCTAACGGGTAGTTCATCCTTGAAGTCCTGACGAATCACCGGCACCAACCAGCGTCGTCCGACAGCTGTCAGACGCGCTGTAGCCAGAAATGGATCGGTGTTGAGAAAAACCGTCCAGTCGTTGCTGGCGACAATTCGGTAGGCCTGCTCCAACTGAGTGAATGGTCCGTATCGCTCCCGACCAGCGAAAACAGCGGGGTTGATCCGGAACGTGGAGCGATTCGGGATGGGATAGAGCGTCTCCATAATTCATTCCTCCATGTCAGTTGCCCGTGTGCAGTGTCGGCCTGAGGCGCTGGGCGTTCGCGGTGAATGGCGATTTCTTCCGCATGGAGTCAGATGCATGTCCTGCCAATAGGGCATGGGTAGATTGGCCCGAAGCGCAAGGCGCGAGGGAACATCAAGCTCCATCCCGATTTCCGGATAGGCTTCCTGCAAGGAGCACAACAGCCGATTTTCCAGCTCGACAAGCAGGTTTCCCTCGATAGGGTGAGTGGCGATTTCGGCCAGTTGACTACGAAGCCAGATGCCGAGCGCCTGGTCGTTGCAGTTCGGAGCGGTTTCCGGCGCAAGAATCAGCGCAAGTTCGTTTCCCGGCGGAATCTCGAATACCCGACGAAGATGCGAAACAATTTGGCTGAAATGAGCGCACACGACTCGCTGTTGGACTGTTTGCTGATGAGTTGCCTGTGATCTGCTCATAGCGACCCTCCGCTCAGTGCAAACACCTCGGTGTAGTACCACCTGTCGCTATCCAACCTCACCCCTGTCAAATGCTCAAGAACTGAGACCAGCTCAAGGATCCGTTCGCGGACCGCTTCCAAACTGGTGAGCACCGTTGGCCGGAAAGCTGCCGTAATGTTGCGCTCG
>CAZIMY010000281.1:0-2455 GCA_964540315.1 uncultured Wenzhouxiangella sp. | reverse complement strand
CCAGTTTCGGGGAAAACCATGTGGCAAGGGCAATTCGGGACGCATTTCGTGATCAGCTCGATCCCGATCGATATCAGATCGAACGCGACGACGGCGAGGATGTGCTGGTCCAGAAACGTCGAGGCGAGGCGGACTTTTCGCTGCGAGTGATCAGTTCTACCGTCAATGCCGTTCGAATCAGGGTCCAGAAGGAGTGATCGATGGGTGTCGAAAAGGATCAACCGAAGTCATGTTCAGCAATCAAGCCAGTGAACGGAGGAAGGAAAAGATGAAGTCGAAAGATGTGAAGACATGTTTCCAATGGATGGCCAGCCTGGCGACCTTGCTGTGGATCATGAGTGCCGCTGCGCAATCGGAAGAGCGTCCTAATATCCTGGTGATCTGGGGCGATGATGTCGGCATGTGGGACATCAGCGCCTACCATCGCGGCATGATGGGGACTACCACCCCCAATATCGACCGCATTGCCGCCGATGGCATGCTGTTCATGGACCATTACGCGCACGCTTCGTGCACGGCAGGCCGGGCCGCGTTCATTACCGGCCAGTACCCGATGCGCACGGGCCTTAGCACGGTCGGACTGGCCGGCGCGCCTCAGGGGCTGCAGCCCGAAGACCCCACCCTGGCGGAATTTCTGAAACCTCTGGGTTACGCGACCGGGCAGTTCGGCAAGAATCATCTGGGCGATCTGGATGAATATCTGCCTACAGCCCATGGCTTCGACGAGTTCTTCGGGATTCTGTATCACCTCAATGCCGGCGAATACCCGGAACAGGATGATTATCCGACCGATCCCGAGATCCTCGCGCGCTACGGCCTGGACAAGCAGCGCGGCATCATCCACTCGCGCCGGCTGGCCGACGGAAGCCATCAGGTCGAAGACGCCGGTCCGTTCGGACGGGAGCGTCAGCGTGTTCTCGAAAGCGAGATTCTCGAGCACTCCACACGCTTCATTCGCGACGCGGTGGCCGCAGGCCAGCCATTCTTTGTCTGGCACAACTCCACCCGCATGCACTATCGAACCAATCTCTCGCCGGAGTACGACGGTAGAACCGGGCTGGGCGTGTACGCCGATGGCATGGCCGAGCTCGACGATATCGTCGGGACCCTGACTGATCTGATCGACGAGCTGGGCGTGGCTGACAACACCATCGTGATGTTCTCGACCGATAACGGGGCGGCGTCGAACTCCTGGCCTGACGGTGGCAATCAGCCGTTCCGGGGCGAAAAGGGCGTCGGCGGCTATGAAGGCGGCTTCCGGGTGCCGATGGCCATCAAGTGGCCGGGACGTATTCCGGCAGGCACGACCACCGGTGAATTCATGACCATGGAAGACTGGCTGCCGACCTTCATGTCATGGTTGGGCCAACCGGATCTGAAACAGGAATTGCTGAGCGGCAAGCGCGTGGGTGGTCGTACCTACAAGGTTCATCTGGATGGCTACGATCAGACTGATCTCGTGCTGCGCAACGGTGAGTCGAGGCGGATGGACTATTACTACTTCACAGAGACTACCTTCCACGGCCTGCGCTATGGCGACTGGAAGATCATGTACACCAATCAGGAAGAGTGGTTTCGCGCCGAACAGCCGGTGCTGAGCTCGCCATTCATCACCAATCTCAAGATGGATCCCTTCGAGCGTTTCCACGATGCCCGTGGCTATGACGAGTGGGCGGAGAACCGCTCTTGGATTTTCGGGCCGGCCCTGATACAGCTGGAAACCTTTGTCAGAAGCTTCGAGGAATTCCCGCCGCGCCAGCCGAGCTTCTCGCCCAAGATCGATGATCTCAACGGTATTTTGCAGAGCATGCGCAACCAGCCCGCGGCACGCTGAAATCCGATCCGCAAGCTCGCCGCTTCGGCGCCTCGCGCGCCGTGGAGGCGGGTCTGCCCACCCGGCGGATCTGCTTGGCCGGAGCCAAAGGCACGGTGAGCGTCCACTGTCACGAGGAAGCGCAAGATGAAAAAGTACGCGGCTGAGTTTATCGGAACATTCTGGCTCGTGCTCGGCGGTTGCGGCAGCGCGGTGCTTGCTGCAGCCTTTCCGGAAGTGGGCATCGGGCTGCTGGGGGTGTCGCTTGCCTTCGGCCTGACGGTGCTCACCATGGCCTATGCGATTGGACACATCTCGGGCTGTCATCTCAATCCGGCCGTCTCGGTCGGGCTCTGGGCCGGTGGTCGGTTTCCGGTCCAGGACCTGTTTCCCTATATCGCCGCACAGGTGCTGGGCGGTATCGTGGCGGGCGGGATCCTGTACCTGATTGCCTCCGGTCAGGCCGGATTCGATGTGTCTGCGGGCTTCGCATCGAACGGTTATGGCGAACACTCGCCGGGCGGTTACACGATGCAGGCAGCCCTGATCACCGAGATCGTGATGACGATGATGTTCATCATCATCATTCTCGGTGCCACCGACAAGCGCGCGCCGGCCGGATTCGCGCCGATCGCCATCGGC
>CAZIMY010000280.1:0-2476 GCA_964540315.1 uncultured Wenzhouxiangella sp. | reverse complement strand
GCCGCTTGAATGCAATTTTCAGGAGGGTGAGCATCTGCTGCTGCCGCACACCCGCCGTAGACGTCATCACAGAGCGGCTGGTATCCAGCGTAGTCTCAGGCTCAACTCTCTGCAAATCCTCCTCAACAGCTACATCTTGCTGCTCCTCCTTATAATGCCGATCGAAAAGACAGCGCCACCAGGATTTCTCTGACATCGATTCGCCGGCGTTTAGGGACAGCAGAAAACGGACCACGACGGGGGGAGTCGAATACCGAATTCGGATTTCAGCAGCTTGCAGAAAGGTTTGGCCCTTCCTGCCGCGTTGGGCAACCTTAAGTCGTTGCTCGGCCGGAACACCCAACCGGTTGTAAAGTTTGGTCAGATATCCCCTGAGAACCCGGGGTCCACTATAGGCTCCCAAGCCCTCCCTCTCTGAGTTGGTGAGCTCAGCCAACAGGCGCTGTATCAGCCCCAACGTCACATAGTCGATAATCCAGCGCCTTACCGGCGGCTTGCGCCCAACTTCGGCCTCAAGACTGTCGTCCTTGTCCTCTGCCAACGCAAAGGTGATCCAAGCGAGATCATCACAGGCCTCCGGTTGTCTCACAAGCTCTTCCGGCAACCGCCAAAGCAGCGTCTTCTCTAAAAGCCCTCCGTTCACAGCGGCGCTAAACAGTATTCGACCGAGAGCGAGCGAAACCGCTTCAGCGCGGACATTTTTAGGCATAGCCTTCTGCCGTGCAGGCTTGCTGGAAAAGGAAGTAATGTCGTCGTAAAACGCCTCTTCAAGAACAGCCAATTGGCTGGCATGTCGAATCGCATCGCCCGGATATGGGGACGGCTCCCTCTTGATCACTGCGGCAGGCGCGGGTAGAAACACCTCTCCTGCAGTTTTCTTAGCCAAAGAGCGCAGCCGCCGTCGGAGCACCTCGATGGCAGCAGCCAACTGCCGCGTCTTGTAGGATTGGCTGAGGTCTTCGAGAATCGTTTGAACGGCCGCCTCAGTGATTCCAGCATCCTTAACGCCTTGAAAGAGATCCGGCGCATGGGCCTGGAGCAGGCGGTCAACGCGTTCCAAGCGCGCCTTTTCCCGTCTAGCATACTTCTCTCGCTGCCGATCCGTACGGCTCAGTTTTCGCTTTCTGCATGCGCTCATTTGAAAACAGGCCTTAGCTCGATCTCACGATAGACCTCGGAAATGGGCGTAGAAGTCGCACGCTGTATGTCACCAGGTGCAATTGCGCTGAACGATCCATGGACTTCACCCGCGATGCCAGCATGCCCCAGCAGGCCATCCACATAGGCTCCGTCAACTCCCTTCTCGCGAAGCCGCGTACGTAGAAAATGCCGGTGGGAGTTAGGTCTGATGGGATACTTGACGCCCGTATGCGTCTCTAGCTCTCGAAGTCGGAATTCGGAACCTGAGCGAGCCTTAACGATGACCCGAAATGCAAGGTCCTCCGGGTCAACCTCAAAGCGTTCTGCCAGTCGTCGCAAGTGATTGTCATAAGCCTGAATCTGCGCCTGTAACTCCGGGATTAGGTAGACAAGCCTTACTGTGGATTCATCTTCGTTGTCCTTGTCGCGCACGGCCAAAAAACCAGTCGAGGCGTCGTAGTTTCGATACTCAATCACATCGCGAGCGGGCCGGATACCTGTCATCCATAAGACTTGTATGGACAACGCCGCGGTGACGAGATTGTGGTGTTTCCTAGCCGCTGCCCTTGACCCTCGACCGCTCGGCGCGTTCCTGATTGCCGCATCTAGCTTTCGCGAAGTCTCGCGCATAACCTCAGATTTCGGAACGCCCTTAGAACCGACACACATAAAATTGGATTGATGTGAGATCGAGATCCTTCTTCTACGGGGACACGCTTTTTGATTCAGCAACGCGTATAGACGCTCCCAAACCGTATCGTATACGGCTCCTAGGTGGTTGATACTCGGTGTGTAGTAAAAGTTTCTGGAATCGTTTTTATCTGCTCTCGACCCGGTCAGCAACAGAGCATCAGCCGCATCGCCGTCCAAGGCATAGACTGCCGACAAGAGATAGCCACTCACCCGCGCAGGCGTCAGGCTTTGGTGGAACCGATCATTCAGCGTTTTCAATCTGTTCGTGAGGAGCTTTTTAATATCTTTAGGATCTGTTGGCCATCTTGACTCGATTTGCTGCTTATGCCTCGCCGATACATACTCAAGCAGTAACCTTGCTATCGGAAGCTTCGTCGGTATCGAAACAAAAAAATGATCCTGTGTCTCTCGATATAAGTGAGCTTCGTCCGCGCTCGGCTGCCAACCTTCAGTAATCGGACGAACAGGAATCCGGAACTTTTCGGAGTCCAAAATAATTGCGAACTTATCCGGGTCCTTGGCGCTCGCTACGGTTTTCCAAATCCTAACGTCTAGAACTTCCTCGTGGTGACAGCCGGTCAGAAGCATCATCGCGAGTAATGCATCTGCCTGGGTGTCTTCCAGCGAGGCGGCACGATCAAAA
>CAZIMY010000279.1:0-2478 GCA_964540315.1 uncultured Wenzhouxiangella sp. | reverse complement strand
CGTTCGACGACCCGGATGTGATTGCCGGACAGGGCACGGTGGCCACCGAAGTTCTGCGCCAGTGCGCCATCAGCCCCGATGCGGTGTTCGTACCGGTGGGCGGTGGCGGCCTGCTGGCCGGCGTGGCTGCGGCGGTCAAGTCGCTGTCGCCTGGCACGAAAGTCATCGGGGTCGAACCCGAGGGCGCGGCCAGTTTTGCCGCCTCCATCAAGGCTGGCAAGCCGGTCGATATCGGGCCGGTCAACCTGTTTGCCGACGGGGCTGCGGTGCGCAAGGCCGGCGAGTGGACCTACCGCATCGCCGCCCCGCTGGTCGATGAGATGATCGCGGTGTCCATCGACGAGATCTGTGCCGCCGTCCACGACGTCTTTCTCGACACCCGCTCGGTGATCGAGCCGGCCGGCGCCTTGGCGGTAGCCGGCATGAAGCGCTGGGTGGCCGCAGGCGGGCAGGGCGAGCAGCTGATCGCCATCAACTCCGGCGCCAACATCAGCTTCGAGCGCATGGCCCACGTGGTCGAGCGCGCCGAGATCGGCGCCGGGCGAGAGATCCTGTTTTCGGCCACCATCCCGGAGCGGCCGGGCAGTTTCCTGAACTTCTGCCGCGCGCTGGGTCAGGCCGAGCTGACCGAGTTCAACTATCGATTTTCATCCTCTCGAGAGGCCCATGTTTTCGTTGGTATGCGCATGGGCGGCGGCCGAGCCCGTCGAGATGAGCTCTACCAGCGCCTGGCGCATGCGGGCTTCGAAGTCACCGACCTGACAAATAATGACCTGGCACGTGACCATTTACGTCACATGGTCGGCGGTCGCTGCGCCAGCCCTGAGCGCGAAGTGCTTTACCGTTTCCAGTTTCCCGAACGTCCCGGCGCGCTTGAGCAGTTTCTCGACGTATTGGCCGGTCGCTGGTCGATCAGCCTGTTTCACTACCGTAATCACGGCGCGGCTTACGGCCGGGTGCTGGCCGGGTTCTTGGTGCCCGCGTGCGATCAGCAGGCGTTCCAGCGCTTTCTGGCCCGCACCGGCTATCCGCATGATCTTGTTGAAGACGGCGCGGTCGAACAATTTGTCGGCGCGCCGGTGGTGCCCCACGACCGGCGGGCTCTGGCCTAGGCCCGACTGCGCCTTTAGACTTCTTTTCCAGGCCTGGGCTAAACTTGCAGGCTGGTTAATTCAATATTCCATCCCACGCGTGCCCGACAGCGCCTTGTCAACATCGCAGAACAATAGCAGCCGCGCTTTCCTGAACCGCGGCTGGCGTCGGCTGGGCGGCGATTTTCATCTGTCGCTGATGGCGGTCTTCGTTCTTTTGTCTACGCTGGCGCTGCTTCCGTTTTTTGTCTACCGGGCAGCCATCGGTGATCATCCGTCCGCGCTGATCAACGCCGGCACACTATTGGTTATCTACGTCGGTTTTGCTTACAGCTGGGCGACCGGAAACACCGATATTCCGAGGAAACTGATCGTTGTCTTCCTCAGCCTGATATGCATTTACATGGTCGTGTTTGCCGGTCGGCTGCCGTACTGGATGTTCCCCATCATCGTGGCCAACTTCATGCTGGTGGGCTGGCGGTTTGCCCTGCCGGTCAATCTCTTGATGGGGTTGGCCATCGGCTTCAGCACCACGTTGTTCCCGGATCTGTCGGATACGGTCAGCTTTTTTGCCGCGGCGGGCATGGTGGGATTTTTCTCCATGATCTTTGCGATCAACACCAATTTCCACCGCGACCGGCTCAACGAAATGGTCTCGCGCGATGCTCTGACCGGCGCCCTGAACCGTCGCGTGCTCAGAGATGATCTGACCGATGCCATCAAGCGCTCGCGCCGCCATGATCAGCCGGTGGCCGTTGGCTTGCTGGATCTGGATAACTTCAAACAGATCAACGATCAGCAAGGGCATGAAGTGGGCGACCAGGTGCTGATTGACCTGACCCGAATGGTTTCGGCCCAAAACCGCACGTCCGACCGCTTCTACCGTCTTGGCGGCGAGGAATTCGTGCTTTTGCTGAGCGACACCGACCGCGAAGGCGCGGCAACCGCCATGGATAAACTGGTGGCCCGACTGCGCTCGGAACTGAAATCGCCGGCAGGCCCGGTGACGGTGTCCATCGGAATGGCTATGCTCCACCCCGACGAAAGCTGGTCTCAGTGGCTGGCCCGGGCCGATCAGGCCATGTACCGTGCCAAGTCAGAAGGCAAGGACCGCGTGGTGTTTGCGGACTGACTGGCGGTAGATTGCGTCCATGATCGAGGATGTTCGATGGGTTCAGCGCCTGGATAACTACCAGCGCGCGCTCAAACACTTACAAGCCGCCGTTGAGTTGATGTCCGAGCGCGACTTGAGCCAGCTGGAACAGCAGGGTGTCATCCAGGCGTTGGGCCATGGGCGAGGTTGACTCGGCGGATTTTGGTCTCAGGGCGGGAGAGGCAGATCGCATTCGGTCCGTGCTGGCCGCTCACCCGGCGGTCGAGCAGGCAC
>CAZIMY010000278.1:0-2493 GCA_964540315.1 uncultured Wenzhouxiangella sp. | reverse complement strand
TGCCAGCACCTCTGCGGCCGCCTGGGCGCTGGCCACTGCGCAACGGGTGCCTTCTGTCAGGCTGGTCAGGATGCGGTCTTTTTCTGCATCGGCCCGCATGTCGTCGGTGATGTTTTCAATCAGGAGCACAAAGCCGGTCATCGAGTCCGTTGCCCGAAGACCGTCCGGATTGGTTTCCACGTCTCGAACCGGCGTCATCTGAACCCGCAACAGCTTTCCTGAAGGCGTGGCCGTAACAAACTGAGAAGAGGGCGAGCCGGCGCCTCGCCGCAGGCGGCGCTCCACGTTCTCCAGTCCGTGTGTGACCAGCTTCCGGTCGAGAACGGTATAGATTGATCGACCCAGTCCGATCAACTCGGCGCCACCGGCCGGGGTTTGCAGTCGTGAAAGCCGCCTGAACTGCAGACGGGCACGATTGTTGTACAGCAAGATACGGCCGTCGAGATTGCACACCACAACGCTTTTGGTGAGCTCTGACATCAGTGCGGCGAGCCGGTTTTTTTCAAGCTCGGTCTGCCGGCTGGCTTCCTGAACGCGACGGCTTAGATCCTCTCGAAGCGACTGGCGTTGCTCGACCAGCTGGACGATTACCTCGGTCAGCTTTTGATTTTCCCGGCTTCCCCGGGGTACTGGCAGGCGTTGAGCGTCGGTTTCGAGCAGTAGTCTGGCTTCTTCGGCGAGCTTCGCAGGGGCCCGGATGTAGTGCGCGATCAGTCCGCGAAGTAGGGCAGCGGTCGGCAACAGGGAGCCTGCCCATAAGAACAGCAGCAGGCCGCCTTTGCCTCCCAGTGCATCGACTACGGTCTGCCAGTCTGCCGGGTCCAGTACAGCCCAAAGAAGGACGCCGGCGACCGCGAGCCAGACCAGACAGACCAACCCGACTCCGGTAACACCAACGACCAACCGCCAGTCGAGACGCCTCACTGAGTTGGCCCAAGCAAGTCTTCGATCTGGTCGAGCAACTCGCTGATCGAAAATGGTTTGATGAGAAAGGCATCGGCGCCCAATGCCCGTGCCTTGGCTGCATCCGTTTCACGGGCTTGCGCACTGAGCAGCAGGGTGGGAGTGCCGGCAAAAGTCTCGCTGCTTTTGAGGTGCTGGCATATTTCAAAACCTGATTGGCCGGGTAGCAGAACATCAGCGATCACGATCGCAGGCATTTCCCGTTCAATCAATTCGAGCGCTTGGTTGCCATCTTGGCAGGTCAGTACTTCATAACGTTGCCGCTGAAGTAGATACTCCAGTGAAACCAGCAAGTTGGGTTCATTGTCGGCAAGCAAAACCTTGGTGGCCATTCAGTCCGCCTCCTTGGGCTTCACGATAGCAAGCAGCCCGGGTTTTTTCGCTTGGACATTGGTTGTACCTTTCTCAGCTTACCGAACGACACGCGATCTTCAATGCGGCATCGTCTGCTGGCAGATCCCTCCACTGGGCGCCCGGCAGGGCGCCGCTTGCATCCATTACAACGCCGTCGTGAAGGTCGGCCCGCCGCCCCCTTGCGCAATCAAAGACCACCGGAATCTGGCGCGAGGGCATCCACCGGCCAATGAGCACGACGCTGGTCATCACCAGATGAGACTGCTTCTCGTGCGTGCGGTTTCTGCGAGTATCCAGGGCAACTGCTCGCAAACTCACCGGGTTGATATAAGTCCAGGGTCGATACCAGCTGGTCTCCTGGCTGACTGACACCACTTCGACACCCTCAGGGAGCGTGGCGGTCGTCCGGGATAGCCATGAATACTCCATGGACGACATAAACGCGATCATTGCCAGCCCGGCGCTTGCGGGCATCAGCCACGCAGGAAGTCGGCGCCCGACAACGACATTGATGGCCATAACCACGCCGGCCGCAGCAAATCCCATAAAAATTGCGGCGACAAATTCAAGCAGCATGGCTAAAGCTTTCCTTAAGGTTATGGCCCAAATGACACTGCCCGGCAGTTGCGCCGGGCAGTGTCATTTTAAGGGCAGCCGGGCTGGTTTCCGGCGCAGGGCATGCGGGCCGTCAGTGGTCGACGGCGCCACTCGCGCCGCGCGGAACCCGAATGCTTTCAACCAGTTCCTGGATGTGCTCGGGCGGCTCGGCCGTTGCCTTCATGACAAAGTAGGCTGCGGTGAAGTTCAGCAGCGCTCCGATAGCACCGAACGACAGCGGTGAAATACCGAACAGCCAGTTGTCTGGAGTGTTCTCCAGCATGTTGGTACCCGGAATGAAGAACCAGCCAAGATAAGTGAAAATGTACAACAGGGTCGCAATCAGCCCGGTCAGCATGCCGGCGACGGCTCCATGGGTATTCATCTTTTTCGAAAAAATCCCCATCATCAGCACCGGGAACAAAGTTGCCGCACCCAGCCCAAACGCCAGCGCCACAACCTGGGCCGCAAAGCCCGGCGGATTAAGCCCCAGATAAGTGGCCAGAACGATAGCGAAACCCATCGAGACCCGGGCCGCAAGCAACTCCTGCTTATCGGTGATGTTCGGCATCAGTACCG
>CAZIMY010000277.1:0-2497 GCA_964540315.1 uncultured Wenzhouxiangella sp. | reverse complement strand
GCCGCGCGACCTCTCCGATGGCATTCAGCACGCGGGGATCGCTAATGCACTTGTCAGTCAGTCGGCGCACCAGCCGGTGCCGGGTAGCCGCCGAAGTCATCCCTATCCCCATTTGCGCGCTCACCGCCAAGTCAGGCTCCGCGGGTCGTCTCAGGCGCAGAGTTATTGCTTGCGTTAAGGTTTTCGATCCAGTGGCTGACCTGCTCAAGCGCCTGATAGCGGGTCAAATCGACATGTATCGGGGTGACCGACACATAGCCACTGCGCACGGCATGAAAGTCAGTGCCGGGTCCGTTGTCCTCCTCACTGCCAGGCGGCCCGACCCAGAAAAAAGGCCGGCCCCTAGGATCTTCAATCGGAATGACGTCGCCGGAACAGTGTCGATGACCGAGCCGCGTAGTCTCAAACCCGCGGATCTCCGACCAGGGCAGATCCGGAACGTTGACATTGAGAATGGTGTCAGCCGGCAGCGGCTCGGCCAGCAACCGCTGGGTCAGAATTGCGGCGGCCTCAGCTCCGGTCTCATAGTGATGCGGCCCTTCCCGGCCATAAACCAGGGAAACCGCCATGGCCGGCAAGCCGAGAAAGCGACCCTCCATCGCAGCAGCCACGGTGCCCGAATAGAGAACGTCGTCGCCAAGATTTGCGCCGGCGTTGATGCCGGAAACGACCATGTCAGGCTGCTCTTCGAGAATCCCCGTAATCGCGAGATGAACGCAATCGGTTGGTGTCCCGTAGATCTTGTAGCGTCCGTCATCCTGATGCTCAACGCGAATGGGCTGATCCAGGGTCAGCGAGTTGCTGGCGCCCGAGCGATCTCGATCAGGCGCAACCACGGTGACCTGGTCACATAACTGACTCAGGCGGTCTGACAATAAACGGATTCCGGGCGCATACAGCCCGTCATCGTTGGAAATGAGAATATGCATGCGTGAATCAACCGTCCCAAACCGGTAACTATAATTGAATCGGTCCGCTCAAACAGCACCGAAGGAGCCTTAACCGATGAGCATTGCTGACGATGAACGAGCTCTTTTCCGTGCCGAGATCGGACAGGTCAAACGGGTCCGAAGTCACAGGGACCACAGCCGCCCTGACGCGCCCAAGCCGGTTCCCGTGCAGCGACAGCAAGACGAACAGGCCGTACTCGACGAGTTGGCCCATGGCCCGGTAGATTTCAGCCAGGTCGAAACAGGCGAGGAGATCAGCTACCTTCGGCCCGGACTGCAGCGCCGGCTGCTCACCCGACTCCGACGCGGCCACTGGCGCGTTCAGGATGAAATAGACCTCCACGAGATGAACGTGGCCGTTGCCTCGCAGTCCATGCGCGAATTTCTCGAGCATTCGAGGAAAGCAGGGCTGACCTGTATCAAGATCATTCACGGAAAAGGACTGCGCTCAGGCCCCGGCGGACCGCAACTAAAACGCCTCGCGGCCGGATTACTGGCTCGACACTCCCGGGTCTGCGCCTTCGCCTCGGCGCCTCCCAGAGACGGCGGGACTGGCGCTGTCTACGTTCTGCTTGATTCCTGAGCGACGGGGCATCCATGGGAAACAGTGGACTGGAAACACCTTTTGCAGCGATCCTGATTCTGTCCGCCGTGTGTTTGTGGTGGTTTTCGGCGGTGCGCGCTCGTGATATCGCCCGCGAGGCAGCCGGCCGCTTTTGCGCCCGGCAAGGCTGGCAGCTACTGGATCAAACCGTCGCCATGAACGGGCTTTGGCCCACTCGAACGGCAGGACGCGTTGCCCTGCGCCGCCGCTATCGCTTTGACTTCAGTCCCGATGGCGGCCACAGGCGAAGCGGTGAGCTCATTCTGGAAAACGGGCGGTCTGTTCGGATTTCCGCCGAACTCGATGACGGTGGCCGCTTGATCGAGTGATAACAGGTTACTTGACAACGCGCAGATTCGGACCCTTGCGGCGTTCGCCATCCTGCGACTGGTCGCCTCCTTTTTCTTCTGAGCTTTCGCCTGCAAATTCATCTTCGTCCGGAAACATCATCCCCCGACCGTTCTCTCTTGCATAAATGGCCTGAACAGCATCGATAGGCACGCTGACGCCCTGCGAGACCCCGCCAAAGCGTGCGACAAAAGAGACCATTTCAGCATCCATCAGCAGGTCCCGAACAGCCGTAGGGCTGACGTTCAGCACAACCCGCCCTTCCTGGCGAGCTGAAGCCGGCACTTCGATGTCCGGATGCTCTGCATTGGCAATCAGATGGGGAGTGAATCCGGAGTCCAGGATCCACTCATGCATGGCTCGCAAGAGATAGGGGCGGCTGGAAAGCACGATCTCAGTCGCTCTCGCGCAGAGCTCGTTCGACCTCGGTCAGGCTGCGCTGGAATGAATCACGCCGGAACATGCGATCCATGTACTTGGTCAGGTTGGGAATGACTTTTGGCGTCAGATTGATATCGTATGACGGCAAACGCCACAACAGCGGCATCAGCGCACAATCGGCCAGCGACAGTTCATCGTGCAAAAGGAAAGGCGT
>CAZIMY010000276.1:0-2499 GCA_964540315.1 uncultured Wenzhouxiangella sp. | reverse complement strand
GCGTCAGTGAGCCCATGCGGAAAAAGGGTCCGCCGGGATCATCACAGTTGACCGAATGAAATAAAACGCTGCGGTCAGGTGAAAAAGGGTCAACGAGCAGTTTGCCTGGATTGCGGGTTGAAGCTTGGCCGACCAGTGAGCGCCAGGCAGCGCCTGAGGTCAGATCCAGATCTCCGCTGCTGCCGGGTTGATGGCAGAAAATGCACTGATCGTTGAAGATGGGTTGGATCTGCGTTTCTATGTCAACAGCCGACACTGTTGCCACACTATCCAGATTCGAGCATCCGCTAGGCTCTGCCGCAGACGCAGCGCTGAGCGAGAAGAGGCACCAAACAGTCGTCAGGCAGCGGGCAATTTTCATGAGCAGATCACTTTGGCGACGCGGGCGCGTATGTCACGAACAGTAAGAAAGGTTAGCATCCTTATTGAATAATCCGGAATGCGGAGCGCGCTTCAAAGCTGTCCCTAAACTGCCAGGCCGGAGGAGGGGCCGGACCGATATCCAGTCGGGCGATAATGCCGCTTTTTGTCGCCATGGGCCGATTGGACAGCCAATCGGGACGGTTGACGATGCGGATCGGGTCGCCTACCTTGTCGGAGTCCTGAAAACCGGCAACAGTCAGCTTGTCTGAGTCCACAAGTATGGTCTGAAGTGAAATGGCGTTCGGGTCACCTCCGCTTGATCCATCCCATGGATTGGTGATTAGCGTGCTGTATCGAACGTTGGATAGATCAGGCGAATAAACCCGCGCGAAGTCACTCCATTTCGAATTGCCTTGCTCGAAAGTGTACATGGCCTGGTAGGCATTATTGGTAGTGATGGCGCGCCTTGCGGTGCAAACAATGGCCACGCTGCCGCCAGGACCCAAAGCAATCTGGTTTCTGCAGCGCGTCGTGTTGACGTCAGGCCAGCCGGCATTGGGGTTGGGCCAGTGACTGAGGTTGGGGTCAGGATGGGCGCTGCCCAGTCGGTCTGTTGAGTTCGGATATTCGGCGACATAGGTTGATGCTATGAGCGACCCAGAGTCGAGATTGAACGATCCAAGCCAGGAAATATGAATATTGCCGCTATTTCCGGTAAATTGGTTCTGGAAGCCACGAGCGTTTGGGCTTGCCGAGATATCGTTGCCTTTCCACAGGTTGACCACGTTGTTGCCGTGAGCCCGCGCCAGGACGATCAGCCGACGGTTGGCATGATCGATGGTTAATGCATCGACGTACTGATCAGGCGTTGAATTACTTGTTGTTTCTTCATAGAGTCGGTTCCACCAAAGAAGTCTTCCGTTACGATCGAACACCGCGATCGCAGGTTCAAAGTCGGGGTTGCCACCTGGCAATACGGATTGTGTGCTGTAGCCAATCGCCATGGCCCCGGTAACTCTATCAACCGCTATGCCGCCCAGTCTCTGCGTCGGTTTGCCGGATGTCCTGTAGCCGGTGTATCCAGGTCCGCCCGGACAGTCCGACTGTGTGCAGGGGCCAGAAAAGAAATAGTCGTCGGGGAAAGCGCCGGGCCGGTCGTTTCGACCGTTGCCGTCGGATGAAAGGCGCTCAAACTCCGCTTTGGTTCTAGATCTCAAAGATCCGCGTCGCCCTGCCTTCATGACAATCCCGCTGTGGGAGACATTGCCGTCACACTGGCTGGCCGTGAGGTAGCATTCACCGCCACCAATAATCCAGTGAACGGGCCAGTGCTCAACAACGCTTCGTTCTCCGTTGACGTCCAGCTTTTCGATGACTGCCCAATCAAAGTCATATTCTGCGCCTCGGCCAAAATAGACTTCTCCGTCCGCGTTAACGTCCCAGGGTTGAATGGCTTTGTAGGCTGATTCTCCCTTTCTGCCGCTTGCACTTCGAGGCTCTGACTCGACGTCATAAAACCACTGGAGACCGGAAGGCGTCTCGGACAGAAAATTATTGTCGAGCCGAGCTAAGAAATATCCCGTATTCCGCCAACTACTCTGGTCACGTTTTCCGGATATAAAAATTGCGCCGGTCGCCTGGCCAGGGACTTCTGTCGACCGAATCCGATCGACTGAACGAGCGCTGCCCGGTGGAAAATGTATGACGGCTATGATTTCCGAGAGATCAGCGCTTAGGCGAGCGACATACGCAACGTTTCCCGGCGACGAAGAATCGATATCTGCATTTTGAAGTTCCCGCTTGGTCACGCCGCTGGGAACCCAGTCGAGGTTCGAAGCCTGTCCGCCTGCGAGAATCGTACCGTCTGACAAGCGATGTAAAACGTGGATACGGGTATCCGAGTTGCCTGGAAGATAACCGACTTGATCAGTCGCAAAAGCAGATATCGAAAAGGTCAGGACACTTAGTGGAAACAGTGTTAGAGCAAAAAGTCGGGCGACCATTGAGTAACACCTGAAGGCAGCAGAGTCCATCTTTAGTCTAATCAGTGTTGTTACAGCATGCCAGAGCCGACTGCATCTCATAATTTGCTTGATATTGTGGTTGCCAACTAGCAAAGAGCCGTACCAGCATAAG
>CAZIMY010000275.1:0-2521 GCA_964540315.1 uncultured Wenzhouxiangella sp. | reverse complement strand
GCAGTGCCAGACCGACCGCTCGCAGCACAAGAACAAGGACCGCGCGATGAGCCAGTTGCGCGCCAAGCTCTACGAAATGGAGTTGCAGAAGCAGCGCGAGCAGGCTCAGGCGGCCGAAGAGGAAAAGGCCGACATCGGCTGGGGCAGCCAGATCCGCAACTACGTGCTGGACCAGTCGCGGATCAAGGACCTGCGCACCGGCGTGGAACGGTCCGATACGCAGAAGGTTCTGGACGGTGATCTGGATGAGTTCGTCGCCGCGCAGTTGAAAGCGGGGTTGGAGTGATCGGGTCCCGGGTTCCGGACTTCCGGAACCTGTCCGTTGATTAGCGCGATTGGAGAATAGACAGGGATGTGGATGTGAGCGATAAAAAGGAAAGCGCAGATCAGGATGCGGTGACGGTGGAAGACGAGAATCGCTTGATTGCCGAGCGACGCGGTAAGCTGCAGGATCTTCGTGCTGCTGGCGAAGCGTATCCCAACGACTGGCGCCCTGACGCTGATGCGGCCTCATTGCTGGACCGCTTTGCCGATGAGCAGCGCTGGGACCAAGCTTCGCTGGAAGCGCTCGACGAACGCTTCAGGCTGGCCGGTCGCATCATGAGCCGGCGGATCATGGGCAAGGCCAGCTTTGTCCATATCCAGGACGGCTCGGGCAAGCGTATCCAGCTCTATCTGCGCCGCGACGACCTGCCCGAAGGCGTCTATGCGGCGTTCAAGCATTGGGATATCGGTGATCTGATCGGTGTTGCGGGCGGGCTGATGCGAACGCGCACCGGCGAGCTCAGCGTCCATGGCGATCAGCTTGTCCTGCTGAGTAAGGCGCTTCGGCCGCTGCCGGAAAAGTGGCACGGCCTGACCGATCAGGAAACGCGCTACCGCCAGCGCTACGTGGACCTGATCGTTAACCCTGAAGTACGCGAGACCTTCGTGCGGCGCAGCCAGATCGTCCGTGCCATCCGTAACTTCCTGGATCAGCGCGACTTTCTGGAAGTCGAGACGCCGATGATGCATCACATTCCCGGTGGGGCCACGGCAAGGCCCTTCGTGACCCATCACAACGCGCTGGATCTAGACCTGTATCTGCGCGTCGCCCCTGAGTTGCACCTGAAAAGACTGGTCGTCGGCGGGCTGGAAAAGGTCTACGAGATCAACCGTAATTTCCGGAACGAGGGCGTATCAACCCGGCACAATCCCGAGTTCACCATGCTGGAGTTCTACTGGGCTCACGCAGATTACAACGACCTGATCCGGCTTACAGAAACCATGCTTCAGACGATCGTCAGCCAGTTACCAGGCCAGGAAGACGGACGCGTGAACTACCAAGGCCACGACATCAACTTTGGCGGTCAGTACCGTCGCCTCAGCGTTGCCGAGGCCGTGGCTGAACATTATCCGGGGCTGGATACAGCCAACCTTCGCGATACCCGGAAACTGCATGAGGCCTGCGAGCAGACAGGCCTCCACGTCGAAGAAAGCTGGGGATGGGGACGGTTGTTAATGGAATTGTTCGAACACGGCGTCGAGCAGCAGTTGATTCAGCCCACGTTTGTCACTGGTTACCCGATCGAGGTTTCGCCGCTGTCACGTCGCAACGATGAAGACCCCGAACTCGCGGACCGTTTCGAGCTGTTTGTCGCTGGCCGTGAGATCGCCAATGGATTCTCCGAGCTCAACGATCCCGAAGACCAGGCCGAGCGCTTTCGGGATCAGGTTGACGCGCGCGATGCCGGAGACGCCGAAGCCATGCATTTTGACCACGACTACATTCGCGCGTTGGAGTACGGCATGCCGCCGGCCGCTGGCGAGGGCATTGGGATTGACCGGCTGGTCATGTTGCTGACCGATTCGCCATCGATTCGCGACGTGTTGCTGTTTCCCTATTTACGCCCGGAGGCCGAATGAAACTCAGTTATCAAGCCCCATTGGCCTTTCTGGCCTTGACCCTCAGCAGTCTGGGCTTTACCCGCGAGCCACTGGAGTTGGTCGACCAGGTGGATCTGGAGCGATACCAGGGGCGATGGTACGAAGTGGCGCTGCTGCCGAATCGCTTCCAGAAAAACTGTGCCACTGATACCAGCGCTCGCTATGAATTGCTCGAAGATGGTCGCGTTAAGGTGACCAACCGCTGCCGGGAAGAAGATGGCACCTGGCGGGTTGTCGAGGGCATCGCCCGCAAGGCCGACCCCGATGGACCCAATGCCTCGCTGGAGGTGCGCTTTGCGCCCCAATGGCTCTCCTGGCTGCCTGTTGTGTGGGGCGACTACCGGATTATTGCGCTAGGCGATGACTACGAATACGCCATGGTTGGCTCGGATAATCTCAAATATCTCTGGATACTGGCGCGCGAACCTTCGCTGGATGCCGACATCATGGATCGGCTGAGGCGCCAGGCCAAGGCCCAGGGCTTCGACGTTGACAAGCTGGTTACCAGCGAACACAGCGATGAGGCATGATGTTTGCGTGGTCGGGGCCGGCTGGCCGGTCTGACCGCAGCCAGCCAGATGCAGAGCGCAGGATT
>CAZIMY010000274.1:0-2546 GCA_964540315.1 uncultured Wenzhouxiangella sp. | reverse complement strand
TGCCAGCCTGGAGAAGCGGGTTGGCGTAATGCGCCAACTTCTGGACGGATCTGACGATGGCGATGACCAGAGCCTACTCGAAGACTTCCAGAACCTGACCACCGAAGATCGCGTGTACGTGCTGACTCCGCAGGGTGAAGTCAAGGACCTCTCGGCAGGCGCGACCCCACTGGATTTTGCCTACCTGGTGCATACCGAGGTTGGGCATCGCTGCCGCGGAGCCAGGGTTAATGGTCGTATTGTCCCACTGACCACCCCGCTGTCAAACGGCGATCGGGTGGAAATCCTCACCGCCAAGGAGCCGAGACCCTCTCGGGACTGGCTCAGTCCCCGGCTGGGCTATATTCGCACCGCGCGCGCCCGCTCCAAGGTTCGCCACTGGTTCAAGATGGCTCATTTTGATGAGAATCTTGTTGCCGGGCGAACCGCGCTAGAGGCAGAGTTCCGGCGCCTGGATCTAGACTTTGATGAAGCCAAAGAGGTGCTTGAGCATTTCAATTTCCGGCGCCTTGATGATTTATGCGTGGCTGTCGGGTGTGGTGAGCTTGGTGCTTCGCAAGTCGCGCACGCCGTTGAGCGAAGGCATCCCGAGCGACGGCTGGACTCGGCCACGATCCCGATCAGCAAGCCGGCTCCGTTGCGTTCTGGCAAGGGCAGTGACGTCCAGATCGAGGGTGTCGGTAATCTGATGCACAACATGGCTCAATGCTGTCAGCCCGTGCCCGGTGACGACATTGCCGGTTACATCACCCTCGCCCGCGGCGTCAGTATTCATCGCCAGGACTGCCGGCAGTTCATCAACCTGCAGCGCCAATCTCCCGAAAGGGTGATCCAGGTCCGCTGGGCCAACCAGGCCGCCGGTCGCTACCCAGCCCGGATTCTCATCGAGGCCTGGGACCGGCGCGAACTGATCCGTGATGTCAGTGGCCTGTTGGCAGGCGAGAACGTCAACTTGACTGCGATGAATGCCAGTCGCGAAGATGATGTTGAGCAGGTCCGGATCGATTTGACCGTGCAGGTTGAGGACTTTGATCAGTTGGCCAGCCTGCTAAATAGAATGCAGTCCATTCAGGGGGTCACCTCGGCGCGTCGCGTTCGAGGGGTTTGAGCTCTATTTGATGGTCCCCGGACTGCTTTCGCTGAGCAGGCCCTCTACGACGTCGCCGGCTGCCTGGCGGGAAAAATACTGCTCGACGTTGGCCAGGCCACCCTGCGACAGTTTTTGCCAGACTGCCTCCTCGCTGTAGGCGCGGGCAACCTGGCTGGCGAATTCTGCGGCGTTTTCTGCCAGCAAAACGTCTTGACCATCTTTGAGGAACATCCCTTCGGCCGCACAGGCGGTCGCGACGACCGGCATTCCCCAGGCCATAGCCTGATTGACCTTGCCCTTGACGCCGGCACCGTAACGCAGCGGCGCCAGTGAGATTCGACATCCGTTGAGGTAGGGGGTCAGATCTTCGACGAAGCCATGGATAATGATTCCCTCGCCGGCGCGTTCACGCAGCTTGTCCGGCATCCGGCTGCCGATCAAATGGAGCTTGATATCCGGGATATCGGTTCGGATCAGCGGAAAGATTTCATCAATCAGCCATTCAGCCGCATCAATGTTGGGTGGATGCTGGAATCCGCCGACAAACATCATGTCTCGTCGTGCCGCCCAAGGTTGCTGGCATCCATGGATCGAATGGATGTTGGACAAGACACGAATATCGGCATCTGATACCAGATCGAGCAGCAGCTTTTTCTCGACCGGGCTGACCACCAAAGTGATGTCTGATGCCCTGATCAGGCCCAGTTCGGCTTTGCGGGTGCGTTCTGCCGCAGCCTTCATGCTGGCGTTGCCGTCGAGTTCTGCCTGGCGCTCCTCGCGCAGAAAGTGCAGGTCGACCGTGTCAAAAGCGATTCGGGCGTTGGGGCAGTATCTTCGAAGCGTTTTGATGATCGGGTCGAGAATGTAATGGCGGCTTACGACAACGAGATCCAGATCACGGCCATAGCTCTTCAACCAGTCTTCCACCGAGGTGACAGCAGGAGCGGTCAGTACTTCGATACCCGAGCGTTGGAGACTGCTTGAATAGCGTCCTTCCCAATGCAGATTCTGGGGACAAAAGGCAACCTGCCAGTTCTGCTCTACCATGAGCTGGAGAATCGCCGTCATGCGCACGGAACCTGAATCGTGATCAGGCATGGGGGTGGTCGCATCAATCACGAGTGCCCGTCCGGCCGCCCTGCAGAAGCGCGCCCTTCGAACCGAGCCCGGTCGATCAGCATTAACGTTGTTCTTCGGCTGCCGCTCAAGCGCTTCAGCCCAGCGTTCGCGAAACTTGTCCCGGTTAACCGCTTGATAGCGCTTGGTACCGCTGGTCTCGTCGGTGCCGGAGCAGACTCCCTCATGGTGGATGATGGTGCAAGCCGGCTGACAATAGACTTTCAGGCCCTTCTCGCGGACCCGGAAGCACAGATCGGTGTCTTCGTAGTAGGCCGGCGCGAAATGGTTGTCGAAGCCGCCGAGGTTTTCGAACAGTTCGCGCGGGATGGCCAGGCAG
>CAZIMY010000273.1:0-2547 GCA_964540315.1 uncultured Wenzhouxiangella sp. | reverse complement strand
ACGGGAACGCACCGGCTTCCTCGATGTAGATATCGGTGTAGTTATGGCCCTGATAAAGCATTGCGTCCTTGTCCCGCTCCAAATAGCGAAAACGAAGGATGGACCCTTGCGGAGAGGTGTAGGTCTTTTTCTGATCGTGCCAATGCCAGTTAAGGCCGCCGGATCCGTAGATCTCATGGGCCCGTTGAATTGCGTCCTCGAGCTCTACCTGCTTGCGACGAAAGAAAACGGCCTTTTGCGCTTTGCCATACAGCATCGCCTTAATGGCGTTCTTGCCAAGCATCGCGTCCGTCTTACCACCACCTCTGGCGCCGCCATAACAGATTTCATCAACCGGGCAGTTGACTAGTGCGGCTTGCGGTCCTGGCTGGGGTTGCCAAACATATCCTGCCAATTTTCAGCACTTCCTGTCATGGGGTGAGAGCCAACTTCTGGCTTATCGCCGAGTGCGCCCAGCTCGATTTCAATGGCGCGGAGGTCCGGAACCACTTTGTTCAGCAACGAAAGGGAGACTTTGACTTGCTGCGCCGTCATTTGCGGCACTTCGCCTCCTTCCTCCGGTGAAGGTTTGTTGAGCGCATAGCACTCCAACCGGCGCAAATGCGCTTGCGCCTGAATCTTCTGCCGAACCTCTTCTGCTATTTTCCTGTTTGCCATTAGAAATATCGCTCCGTGCGGTCTTCCCGCTCTTCAACGTCGATATTGAAGTAAATCACGCCCTTCTGTCCATCATCGAACGTCAAGGTCACTTTGAACTGAGATCGGCAAACGGAGTCAGCGGTCACTTGCGCCGTCGTTTTGTTGCCGGTTTCTGTATTGGATCCGATCGAGATATTGCCAAATACCGGCGTCCACACGGCCGAAGACAAAGACAGTCCGTTGGCATCTGCAAAAACATCGCCGCTCACGGTGAACTCGCGAACCGAATCCTCATTCATGCTCTCAAAGAACTCTCGCTCTCGATCCCAGCCAAAAACGTATTCTCTGCTCATTTGAAGGCCGCTGTGGGTGATTTGTAAACCCGAAGGTGGAAAAGCCCGTCATCGTGAAGATTCTGCCCTACGGGCGTGAACGCCGTCTGGGAGCCATCTTCATTTTCTCGAAAGAAGTCCTTGAGCTTGGCTCCCGCCGGAACCTTAATAATTGGCTTGCCGCTGCTGGTCCGGCGGCGAGACTTCAATTGCTCCGGATTCACTTTGCCAATCGGCTGCATAATCTTGGGAACCGATCCCATCGGCCGGCCCTGGCTGTTCAAAATCGGTGACTTCATAGGTGATACTCCCGATCAGTAATCAGATGCGGGTGTTTGCCAATTTTGTGTTGCAGGATCGCGGGTGTGACTGTGCGCGTTCCCAGTTCGTCTGTGACCTCTCGAATGGTGAAGTTATGGCACGATGCGTATGCGGCCCATGCTGTCTCGTCGCGGTCTACGGCTTCCATAACCGGCCATTTGACCACTTCGCCGTCTTGATACGCCTTTTCAAACACCTTGGTGCCATAAGCGTCCCTTACCTGCCTGCTGTAGCCAAAGACCTCTTCCGGCGTGTAGGCCACTGCGATATTGGGATACTGCTCAAGCAGGTCACGAATCTTGATGACCAGCCCCGATTCCTCGAAATAGACCACCTCATCAAGCGAGCGCACCCATGACCATGAACAATTGGCTCCGTACTGAACCGACGTTCGGATACCGCCAACCTGATGGTCAAACGTCGCGGTCTGAGTGATCGGGACAAGGCGAAAACCGCCCTCAAGCGTGATGATGTAGATGCCGATCATCGCGCCCACTCCCAAAGCCTGCGGTTGTCCAGATATTCAAGGTCGTCATCGTGATCGAATGCCTCGGCCTCGAACGGGATGCGAACGTATGCGTCCTGATGGTCGTGGTCCATCCGGTTCCACAAGTAGAAGCCAAGGTAGAGCACGTAGAACGGCAGGATCAGCGTCTCCAACTGTTGGGCCAAGTGGATGCGTTCGTGGTTCACAAGGCGCTCTGTGCGCTTCTCAGGCCGCACCAGAATGAACGGCCAGATCGCCATGCCGTTGACGTGCTTCGGGAGCATGTTCGTCTCGATAATCATGCGTCAGCATCCAGCAGGTCGCCAATGGCTGAGATATAGCCGCCCGGAATGGCGATGAACTCTTTGATGCGCATGGGGTAGGTCAGAGTGGCGCCGCCGATGAGGATGTTGCCGTTGTCGCCCAAGTCTCCATCGTATGAGTCAGTTTGGTTCGCATCAGTGCGCTCTTGCGTGTCATAGGCATATATCGCCATTTCATCTTCCGCAGCAGACAAAGCAACAGCGGTGTTGATATTGGTGTTTGCCGGCGCTGACCAATCTGCAATCGCAGAAGCTTGAGTCCCATCATTTACTGCAAGAGCGCCGGAAGTCGAAAAGTATGCGCCGCGTGTCGCTAGAGCACTGTTAACGGTGAAAATAGATTGGTTCGTGTCAATGTCAGCCTGCGCCACACCCAAGGCATACCGCACCAGATACAGCATCGAGTCGTTCGAGTGATTGGCGTCAGAGTACTTCCACGCATCTT
>CAZIMY010000272.1:0-2562 GCA_964540315.1 uncultured Wenzhouxiangella sp. | reverse complement strand
GCAGATCTCAGCAAAGCCAAGGACCTGGCGAAGAATCTGATAGAGCAGATTCAGATCTGTGGGGCGATGATCAAACCGTCGATTTGAATAAAGCCTGAGCAATGACAAGTAAGAGTCTGTTTGGCAACCTCTTCCACACAGCGTCTCCAAGGCATCGTCTTAGTCTGGTCGCACCCTAACATCTGCTGATTTTCTTTACCTATTCAAGCGCGCTGGTCGGGTGGATATTTTCGCTTCGTCGAACGAGAATCTGCTTCCCATAGTGCATGCTCAAATTAGCTTATCGGACTGCTCTGGCTTTGATTGACGCCGGCGCTTGCGCTTATCCTGATACATCAACTGGTCGGCAATCCGCATGGTTTCAGCAAGGTCATCCGTGTCACCAGCATTGCAGGCGACACCCATGGATATTCCTAAGGTCAGCGGATTTTGGCCTTCATTAAAAGTATCGACGGCTTCTCGAATTCTTTCAACAACGGTCTCGCCGGCCTCTTGGTCGGTCTCTGGCATCAGCGCTACAAACTCATCGCCGCCCAAACGCGCCAGCACGTCTTGTCTTCGCATACAGCTTCGCATGACGGCGGCCGCTTGCTTCAGCAGTAGGTCGCCAGCCTCATGCCCAGAGGTGTCATTTGCAAGCTTCAAGCCGTCAAGGTCTGCGGCAACAAAGGTGATTGGATATGCGTCGCTATCCTGAAACTTTTCCAACGCGGCCTCAAAATAAGCCCGGTTATGCAATCCCGTCAGTGAGTCCAAATAGCTAAGGTCCTGCAGTTTTTTCTCTGAGTCCTTGCGATGGGTTATATCAATAATGCTGCTTCTAACACCAAGCAAGTTTCCGCGCTGGTCAAAAACCGTAGAGCAAGCGTGCTCAATCCATCTTTGTCCATGTTGGTGACTGATGATGCGGTATTCCTTCTTTTGTGCCGCCTTTTCGTTCAGGCTTTCGGCAAGTTGCGTATCCCATTTCGCTCGGTCATCAGGGTGGATTGAGGATCTGATCAAATCGCTGTTAGCCTTGATCTCGGAAGCTTCATAATCGGTAAAGTGGTGACTGGAAGGCGAGCTATAGATAACTCTTCCTTTTGGATCGCGCCACAAGATCCATTCGCTGGCCGTATCTGAGAGCATCTTGAACAGCTCATTGCTTTCTTCGAGCTGTTGGGTCTTCGACTCCAGCGATGCGCGCATTTCTTCCATGGTGGTTGCGAGCTGGCCAATCTCGTCCGAAGTCGTTGCTTTGATGGGTTCGTTGAGTTGGCCAGTGCTGATTTTTCGGGCTTTCTGGGCCAGATAATCAAGAGGCCTCAATACTCGCTTGATAAGCAAAGCGAAAACCAAAGAGGCGATCGCAAGCACCAGCAAGCCATAAAGGATACTGGCGTTTCTTTGTGCCACTGCCAGTTCTCTAATTCCCGAGCCATCAACGACGCGCTTGACGTAATGGTTCACATCGCCTTGGAAATCCTCAAGCGGCAACACCTGTATGAGGGACTGAGTCTCGTGAAACAGCAGGTTTTGATTTTTTTTGATCGATGACAGGTGGTCTGCAGATAAGGGCAAGTCACAGCCGCCATCTGTGGTCCCGGCTATTCTTGTTTGGCCCTGTTCGTCAAACCTGCATAAAAACCATTCGCCGGTGACTGCTCGCTTCCAGATTTCAAGCATTCGCTCGTCAAGAAACATGCCCAGTTCAATTGCTCCGACATACTCAGACTGTTGGAATACCGGCTCTATGTGCCGCAAGGCAAAACCATGCTTGCCTTCTTCCCAGCCGGTTAACTGACTTTGCGTTTCGTTGATCTGCGCGATCATGGGTCGTAGTTCGCTCAGGTCGTCCCCAAACCGTTCTGGCCGGTGGGCGCGAAAGAATGTTTGATTGTTCGGCAGGTGGAAGTGGTAAACGTCTATATCAGAGCGCCTCAGGCTTTCGAAGGCTTGCATGGCCTTGGCTGCCAGAGCGTTCCTGTTCCTGCGGCTGAAGTAAGAAATCAATTCGGTATCGAGCACAATCTGGCTGATTGAAGCATCCAGAATTTGCTGGGAGACGAAGAAACGACGTGGAACGATGGACAAGCCCATCTGAATCATCTCTTGCTCGTTTTCTTCAATGATCCGCTCGGTATCTAATTGGGATTTTGCTACGACGAACGCGAGAAGGCTAAGGGAGAGAATGCAAAGGCCGGCAAGCAGCCGTAGAAACAGGCTTTGCGAGTTGATCGGCCCAACTTTCACCTTGACCCCCGAATATGTTCGCCACAAACCCCGGCAATTTTCTCGCATTTTTCTGCGCACCGCAAATTCTAAGCCGCTGCGAGTATCGAAAAGTATTACCTTCCCGAACGCCAGGTCGGAGCAAACACCGGCGCGAGCAAAACGTGTCTGAAGCGATCAGGGACTGTTGCGTTGAGCGTTTATACTTTTGGTCTCCGTGCCCGCGCCACGCTCGTCAGACAACAGATACTCATGCAATTCATTCTGGAAGAGCTGCAGGCCGCCCATAGTCTGATCAGGGAGCACATGGCGGCGGCAAGATCGATATCAACTGGGTCGTAACCGTGA
>CAZIMY010000271.1:0-2582 GCA_964540315.1 uncultured Wenzhouxiangella sp. | reverse complement strand
CTACCTTTACAACAAACTCTTCAAAGGGTTTATCGGCACGAACAATGTTGAAGGCAATCCACGAACCTGCATGGCCAGCGCGGTGGCAGGCTATGTCTCAACCTTTGGCAAGGATGAGCCTTTGGGCACCTACGATGACCTTGGGAAGGCAGACGTCTTTTTCTTTATTGGCGCCAACCCTGCTGAAGCTCATCCGATCATTTGGGCACGAGTTCTGGAAAGGCGTAAAACCGCGCCCAATACCAAGATCATTGTGTGCGATCCGAGAGAGACTCGATCTACAGATGCTGCTGATATCAAGGTTATCTTCAAGCCCAACATGGACCTAGCATTACTCAACAGTATGGCGTATGTGCTGATTAAAAATGGATTACATGACAAAGCCTTTATTGAGCAGCATATCAACTTCAAGTCAGGCTCTGATGGCAAGTCCTGGGATGAATACGTTGCCTTCCTAGAAGACTATGCGCCAGAAAAAGTAGCAAACGATATTGGAGTGCCCGCAGCACTGATTGAGCAAGTCGCCAAGGTGTTCGGCGACAGAAATAAAGAAACAATGTCAATGTGGACCATGGGTCTCAATCAACGGTCACGTGGCCAATGGGTCAACAACCTCATCAACAGTTTGCATCTGATCACAGGCAAGCTTTGCCGGCCCGGCTCAACGCCATTTTCACTCACCGGCCAGCCCAGTGCGTGTGGCAGCGTCAGGGAGGTTGGCGCCCTGTGTCACTTGCTTCCCGCTCATCGTTTTGTGGCCAACGAACAGCATCGTAAGGAGATTGCGGATATCTGGGGCATTCCAGCAGAACGGATTCAACCGAAGCCCGGGAAGCCGTTAATGAAAATGTTCCAGGCAACAGTCGACGAAGAAATCAAAGGCCTTTGGGTCATGTGTACAAATCCTGGCCAGTCCCTGCCGAATGTCAATAAGTATCGAAAGGGCATGGAAAAGTGCTTCATGGTCGTCTCAGAAGCATTTCATCCGACACGCACCACCGAACTCGCCGATGTTGTCCTGCCCGCCGCACTGTGGTGTGAGAAGGAAGGCATCTACGGCAATGCTGAGAGACGAACACAACACATGGCAAAGGCCATTGACCCACCAGCCGGCGTCAAGAGTGACCACTGGGCAATACTGGAGGTTGCTAAACGGATGGGGTATGGCGAGGCCTTCAACTATGAAAGTGTCGAGCAGGTCTACGAGGAATACCGTCGCTGCACGATGGGAACAGGCTACGATGTCGCACCATTTTCACGCCTGAAGGCTGAGCGGGGCGTGCGCTGGCCAGTTGTTGGCGACGGCATGGGCAAAGAGGCCTCAATCCGTTATGCGGCCCCTTACGACCCATATGTCGAGGAGGGGATCAAGTTTTACGGCAAGCCGGACGGCAAGGCAATCGTATTCCTGCGTCCGCAAGCAGACGCCGCCGAGCAGCCATCAGAAGAATTTCCGTTTGTTCTAACAAATGGACGCTTGCTGGAACAGTGGCATACGATGACCATGACAGGCACCGTTCCTGCCCTGAAGAAGATCCCTGAGTACTATAAGAGTGGTCAACGCTGGTTTGTGGAGATGCATGAGCAAGACGCGGAACGGCTGAACATCGCCAATGGTGATGCAGTGCGGCTGACCTCTGCCCATGGCAGCCTCGAAACAAGAGTTGTTTTAAATGGCCGTGGACGTCCACAGCCGGGTCTGCTCTACATGAACTTCCACGACCAAAACCCTGCCGAAATGGTCAATATTCTGGTCAGTGATGCGACCGATCCGGTCTCTCATCAACCCGAATACAAAATTTCGGCATGCAAAATCGAGAAGGTTTAAGTGATCATCATTTTCTGGAGCTAATTCATGAAAGCCAATACTGCACTAGCCATCACGGTTATTTTTTTGATCGGCTTAGCCTTAACCGGTCTAAATTGGATTCAGGCTGCCGAGCCTGAGTCCACCGTAAACATCGAAATATCAGAGGATAAAACGATACCTGAAAAGCCCGGTGGGATTCCTCATGAGTTGGATGGTCCGTATACGCAATGCTCATCCTGCCATCAGCTAGAAATCCCACCGCATCCGGCCAAAGTTGAAAACTGCCTAATTTGTCATACACAGAAGGTAGAAGAGGACAAGGCGCGGCAATGATCGTCTCTGGAGTCGTTGTGAAAGTAACACCAGGAACAGAAGAAAAGTGCGCTCGATATCTGTCGAGCGCACCTGGTGTTCATATTGAAAAAATCGAATCAGGAAATCTAGCGCTTGTGGTTGAAGCTAAAGACAACCAAACAATGATTGATCAAAGCCTGGCTTGGCAAGAAGATCTAGCCGCGATTCAGGGTGTTTATCCGACCTTTATTGGGCGTCATGACGACGCACCGTGTTAACACTGTCTCAGTCTCTGAACAGGAGATAAGACCAGTGCAGAATTTACGAGACTGATCAAAGTCAGCCGATCTATAGAAGATAAGGAAGTATCAGATACTTCTCTGCTGTTTTGCGACAGCGTGTCCTCTTGCGAACACGCTTATTCCGGATTTGGAAAGAACTGCGGTTGTAATGGAGCAACGCGAAACAGCGCGAAACC
>CAZIMY010000270.1:0-2585 GCA_964540315.1 uncultured Wenzhouxiangella sp. | reverse complement strand
CCCACGCCCAGAATGAACACGCTGATGCCATTGACCACCAGCCCCACCACGGCTACAAGGATCGCCTGATTGAAGACGATATCGACCGGATTAACCAACCGGTGCAGGCTTTCCCAAACCATGAACACGGCGAAGCCTGCCAGCAAGATTGCCCCGGTGAAACCGCCCAGGGCATTGATTTTTCCGGTGCCGAAGCTGAAATTCGGGTTTGTGGCGTGCCGGCGTGCCATCCAGTAGGCCAGCGCCGTAATCGAAAGGGCTGCAGCGTGTGATGCCATATGCAGCCCGTCGGCCAGCAGGGCCATCGAGCCAAACGCAATGCCCCCGATGATCTCAACAACCATCATGGAGGCGGTCAGCGCGATCACAAGCAGCGTTCGATTCTCCCCGGGCCGTTTTTTGTCCTGGCCAAAGGTGTGGGAATGAGGTTGATCAGCGTTCGATGGTGAATGCATAGCGGGAATCAGTCGCGAACAGAAAATTGGGCTTGCAGGTTGCAGAAGATGCCGATGAGAGTTGCCTTTACGGCCGCACCTTACCCTTGTGCTCAGTGCTAGTTATTGATGAGAATCAAATTGAGAATCTTTATCCGCCAACCTGGATACGAACACGCGCATTGGCAATAAATCCTTTTTGTCTAGTTCAAGGGCCACAACGAGTGAGCGAGATTCCCTTAGCCAATCAACTCAACCTGTCGATAAAACTCTGAAAATGGACCAACACGATAACCGTTACTGGATTTAAAGCCTTGCGCGTGAGTCAAGCTCAGCATGTAGTTCAACAGGGCGTCTTTGCCAATAGCGGTTGGCCTTCTTCCAGAAATCGTTCGAAATCGGCCCGTGGAACCGGTGGGCTGAACAGGTAGCCTTGGAAAACCACGCATTCGTGATTGATCAAAAAGTCTCTTTGTTCGGAAGTTTCAACACCTTCTGCAATCACATTAAGCTCAAGGCTTTGTGCCATTGATATGATTGTTTGTGCAATGACCGAGTCGTTGTGACTGTCAGGCAGATTGAGGACAAACGTCTTATCGATTTTCAGGATATCGAGTGGTAAGCGGGTCAGGTAAGACAGCGACGAATATCCGGTGCCGAAGTCGTCCAGCGAAAAGCCAATTCCCAGCGCTCGAAGCGCCTGCATCTTGTGGAAGGTGACTTCCACATCTTCAACCATCATGGTCTCGGTTAGTTCAAGACGCAAGCAGGAAGGATTGAGTTGATGGCGTTGTACTACGTCTCGCACCTGATCAACGAAATCGGATTGACGAAACTCCTTGGGGCTGACGTTGATCGCCAAGGTGAGATTTAACTCAGGGAATTGCTCAGACCAGCGCATCAGTTGCTGGCAAGCAGAATCCAGAACCCAGCGGCCAATGGCCAAAATCTGTCCGGTCGCTTCTGAAATGGGAATGAATTTGTCCGGTGGTATCAGGCCGTGCTCAGGGTGAATCCACCGAAGCAGGGCTTCTGCCCCACAAATCCTGCCATTTTGGTCAACTTGTGGCTGGAAATAGAGCTGGAGCTGATCAAGCTCTAGCGCTGCTCGTAGGTCGGTCTCCAGAACCGCCCGCTCGTCAAGCGCAGTTTGCATGTCGGGGTCAAAGAACCTGACCGTGTTCTTGCCTCTGTCTTTGGCCCGATACATGGCAAGATCTGCTTGTTTGAGCAGAGTTTCGACGGACTGCTGGGTCCCGCTGAACAGCGCGATACCCAAACTTGCGGATGCATGATGTACCACTTCTTCAAAGTCGAAGGGCTCGGTCAGTGACAAGCGAATAGCCTCTCCGATCTGGCCTGCATCAAAAGCAGCCTGCTCTCGATCGCCACTCAAACCTTCGAGGATGACCACAAACTCGTCGCCACCCAGCCGAGCGACCGTGTCAGTATCGCGCGCTCTTGAACCAATTCGACGGGCGGTCTCAAGCAGCAATCGGTCGCCAGTATCGTGCCCACGGGTGTCATTGAGCGTCTTGAAGTTATCAATATCCAGAAAGATCAGAGCACCATGGCGTCCGGTTCTGCGGCTAACCGCCATGGCGCGTTCGAGTCGGTCCTGCAGCAGGCGGCGATTAGGAAGGCTGGTCAGCAAGTCGTAATAGGCGAGCTGATGAATCTCTTTCTCGGCTTTCTTGCGTTCGGTGATATCGATGGCCGAGGCGACCATGTACTCCGCTTGCCCTTTGGTGTTCTTTAGCAATACGCCGCTCATCAGCATCGGGAATGGCTGGCTCTCTCGGTCTACATGCCAGAGCTCTCGCGGGGAGAAAGCGCCATCTTTAGTCATCTCTCGAAAAGAGGCTTTCACTTCGGCAAGCTGCTCAGCAGTGTGGAAGATTGAAAAATCCTGTCCGATCAATTCGTCGGGACAATAGCCGTGACGTTGGGCAAAAAATGGGTTGACGTAAGTCAGACAGCCTTGCATGTCGGTAATGGCCATCCCGTACACGGCGTTGTCTGCGATCGTTTTGAACCTTCGATTCTCCTCGCCTCGTTCGTACAATTCATCGAGCAAGTCATTAAACGAAGTGATCAGGGCATCGATCTCCTGCTTGCCTGTCAGCGGTATCTCTTTGGCAATGTCATGGG
>CAZIMY010000269.1:0-2597 GCA_964540315.1 uncultured Wenzhouxiangella sp. | reverse complement strand
GTTGATTACGCGTTCGGGATGGTCAGCACAGTTTCGATGCCTGCCTGTCGAAGACGCCAGGCTTTCTCAGCCGGATTCTAGCGCGTTGATTCCGACATGTTAGAGCAGCTCTTGAAGCGCAGCAAAGTTACCGCAGCGTTCATTGTGAACCTAAAAAGTCTTCTGATATCCAGGGCGTTCGACTTAAAGAAAAGGCGCCTCCTGTATGTCTGCGACGGTTCTGAATCTTATCAATGAGAATAAAATACGCTGGGCTTGCAGAATTGGTAACCACATCCAGTCGCGGCCTCCCCGAGCCTAATTACTCTGTGAATAAGGCACAATTGAGAAGCGATCATTGAAGATCATGTCGGACTGGGTCGCACTGTACAGGTCATCTGACAGACGCGAGGTAGTCTGAGCGCCATAGATGTGCATCACATCCGGGGCGTTTGACTCGCTTTGCGTACGGATGCCTTCGTTGCCTGCCAGCGGGCGGCTGATGGCGGTAGACCAATCGCCGTTGGCGTCGGCGGTGGCGGTGCCAATAAGTTCAAAAGATTCGATTCTGTTGTCATTGTCATCCAGATACAGATAAATGGTGCAGTTGGGGCAGAACGTGCTTGGACCCAGGGGCAGGGGGTCGCCGTTGGTGCCGCTAACGTTCATTGATTCGATGCTGGTTACTTTGGCTGGAATGAATTGGCGCATCTCGACAGGAACACCCGGGCCAGCGAAGCGGTAGGCGTGGAAATTTGCTTCCGTAAAGTCGCCGCCGTCGATGATGTTATTCCAGACCCGCATCCAGCGATCCGGATCCTCACCACCCTGTCCGGTAAAGCTTTGCATGATGATTGCCGAGTCAAACTCAGAGCCGATATCGCTCGGATCAAAGCCATTGCGGCTGAAAAACAGATGATTATCGGTAACCAGGCCCTCTGTGCCCTGAATCAGCATGCCCTGGCCGCAGACACCGATTTCAGCACCGCTCAAATCAATACCGATGGTGTTGCCGGTGATCTGATTGTTGATGCCGGCAATTTCCATCGCAATCGGTGGGGTGTCATTGGTGGACTGGGTTGCGTGCAGTCCGGCAATGATGTTTCCTTCGATTAACGTGTTGGTGCCGGTGACTCGTATGCCACGCCCGCCGTACCATAGTGCTGGCTTGTAATCGAGATCGCGGGTGCAATCGATCGTGGTTTCGATGGGCACTTCACCATCGGCATTCGTCCCGATCAAATTATCGATAATCTTGTTGTCATCACCGCCGCTGGACACGCTGATAGCGCGCCCGAAGGCGCCAATAATGATGTTGTTGCGGATAATGTTGTTGTCTGAGTCTTCGTTCGGCATGATGATGCCGCCGCGGGCCATTGATCGACGTGCCTGGGAATCTGCATCCGAGGCTAGACTCAGTTCCGAACCATCGTTACTCAAGCCCATCCAAACGTTTTCGACGAGGTTGTTGCGCTCATAAAGAATGATTTGCCCGCCGCCTTTAAAGCCGACATTGCGCACCACGTTATTCGAGGTTCGAATTTCCAGTGAGCGTCCGAAGATTGGGCTATTTTCAGAATTGGTGTTGATCATGATGCGCGGACCATCGTCGCGACCGGTGGGCTGGGTAGCGCCATCGATGGTGACTTGACCACCATCGTCTGTGATAAAGCGTCGGTCGATTTCCCAAATAAATGATGAATCGATCTGCACCTCCCAAAGCTCAAGTAAGGGATCGTAATTCGGATCTGCCTCTGGAATATCGAAGACAATATTGATCGGGCGATCTGAGTCTGGCCTCGCACCTGCTTCCAACACAGCCCGTCGCAAGGTGCAGATGCCGTTTGGAGCGGGCCTAAAAATCGCACCGGATTCAAAGGTGCAGGTGTAGTTGTCGACGTTGCCCAAATCATCATCGGCTTCGGCAAAATCGAGCGTGGACGTGACGACGATGTCGACAGCATGCGCTGCTCCAGCCAGACCCAGCACGGCTAGAATGATGGTGAAAAAAGTTTTGAACGTGCGCATCTTTTGCTCCTCGTGCTAGGGAAATCCTTATTGACGAGGGCAGTTTGGCGGCTGGATATACTTCAAACTTGAAATTAACGTGAAATTACATTGAATATTGCGCTCGGACGCGCCAGGTCAGCCATCGTCCCCTGAGCTGTAGCACTCAGGGCTGGAATCGCTCAGTTCGCTGGGTTTGCGCCTTGCGCATTAGCGGCCCAAAGCCCTGACTTTCAGCGGTCGCAATCGCCCAATCTAGACGCTGCAAGGCTGAATCCGGGTCGCTGACTTGGCTGCGCAGGATCGCCAGCTCTATGGCCTGTCGGGCATCCGGCGATGCGGCCAGTTTTTCTTCGACAAGGCCGAGTTCGCGGCTGGCCTCAGCGTCGCGATTCTGAAGAATTCGTGCCTCGGCCAGAATCAACAACGCTTCGATCTCCCGACTCTTATCGCGAGTTTCAGTCAGTTCTCGGCGCAGGTCGACGGCCGCCTGCTCGGCTGCAAACGACTGGCGATCAAATAGATCGACTCGCGCGAGGTTGAGCCGAGCGCGCCGCTGAGCGGGCATGCTTTCGCCAGACTCGGCCATAGCCATTGCTGTTTCAAAGTGT
>CAZIMY010000268.1:0-2607 GCA_964540315.1 uncultured Wenzhouxiangella sp. | reverse complement strand
CGGTACCAGCGGCGAAGGCCTGCCGGAGCTCAAGCAGCAAATTCTGGCCTCGGCGCGCAGCAAGGCGACCCCGGACGTCCGCCTTTCCTATCCCGCGCCGGTCGAAAAGGCCATCGACCGTCTTGTGCCGCAGATCGACAAGCAGGCCGCAGCGGCAAAGGTTGAACCCCGATGGCTCGCTGTTCGCCTGCTCGAAGGTGACTCTCTGGCCCTTCAGATCGCTGGGGATGGAATAAAGCAAGACCTCGCCCGCCTGCAATCCGAAACAGAAGAGGCCCTGGGCGATGATATTGACATCAGCCTGGCCGACATCCGCTACGGCTTTGTCAGTCAAGTCACCAACGGGGTTGTTTCGCGCAAGGGCGAGGTGGCCCGAAGCGTCTCGGACCGGATCGACCGGGTGGTGCTCAACCGAGCGCTGGGGATCCCGATTTTCCTGCTGGCCATGCACTTGATGTTCATGTTTACCATCAACATTGGTGGGGCTTTCATTGACGTCTTCGATATCGTCAGCGGGGCGATTTTTGTCGACGGCTTTGCCCATGTGTTGGGAATGATCGGGTCGCCGGAATGGTTGACCGTGCTGCTGGCCAACGGCGCTGGCGGCGGCGTGCAGGTGGTGGCCACCTTCGTGCCTATCGTGGCCTTCCTGTTTTTATTCCTTTCCATTCTTGAAGACTCCGGCTACATGGCCCGGGCAGCATTCGTGATGGATCGCTTCCTGCGCAGTATCGGCCTGCCGGGCAAGTCGTTTGTCCCCATGATCGTCGGCTTTGGCTGCACGGTGCCTGCCGTCATGGCCACCCGAACGCTGGAAAATGAGCGCGACCGACTGATGACGATGACCATGGCGCACTTCATGTCCTGTGGCGCGCGGCTGCCCGTCTACGCCCTTTTTGCAGCCGCCTTCTTCGCCGCCTGGGCACAGCACGTGGTCTTCCTGCTCTACCTGATTGGTCTGATTGCTGCCATCCTTACCGGACTGATCCTGAAGAACACCCTGTTGCGAGGCTCCGTGACGCCCTTTGTCATGGAACTGCCGCCTTACCACATGCCCACGATCAAGGGCATTGCGCTACGGACCTGGGAACGCACCAAGGGGTTCATGTTCCGCGCCGGCCGGGTCATCGTCCCCATGGTGCTTGTGCTCAACGTCCTCAACAGCATCGGCACCGACGGCAGCTTCAACAACGAGGACAGTGACCGCTCGGTCCTGTCCGAGATCGGTCGAAGCATCTCGCCGCTGTTCTCACCGTTCGGATTGAACGAAGAAAACTGGCCGGCCTCGGTCGGCATCTTCACCGGACTGCTGGCCAAGGAAGCCGTTGTCGGCACGCTGGACTCGCTCTACAGCGACCTCGGCGAGGAAGACACCGCCGCTTTGCGTGCCGAAGCAAGCCCCAATCCCTTGAGCTGGCGATCTGATACCAGCGAGGAAATCCTTCCATCTGAAGGCGCCGAACAGGAGTCTTTCCAGCTCTTCGCCGCAATCGGCGAAGGCCTGGCGACAATACCCGCCAACCTTGGAGATGCCATGGGCACCTGGCTCGATCCCCTCGGGCTGAACATCGGTGACGTCCAAGACCAGGAAATGGCCGCCGAAAGCCAGGAAGTATCCGTGGATACCTACGGCGCCATGGCGCAGCGTTTCGACGGTCAGGCCGGCGCTTTTGCCTATCTGCTGTTTGTTTTGCTGTACTTCCCCTGCATCGCTGCCATCGCCGCCGTCTACCGTGAGGCAGGGTCCCGATGGGCGCTGTTCGTCGCCGGCTGGACGACAGGCCTGGCTTATGTTGCCGCGACCCTCTTCTACCAGGTCGCGATCTTCAGCCGTGACCCCGCGAGTTCTACCGCATGGATTGCCGGTATGCTCGCCATTTGCGCTGTCGTGATCGGCGCCATGCGGTATCACGGACAACGCAAAACCGGCAACGCCATCCCACTGAAAGTGGTCGGTGAGGCGCCGTGATTCTCTCCGAGCTTAGGAGCTACCTGCAGCGCAACCAGCGCGCTGCCCTGGCCGATATAGCGGTGCACTTTCATACCGATCCTGATGCCTTGCGCGGGATGCTGGGCAAGTGGATCGCAAAAGGCCGGGTGCAGAAGTTGCCGTCCGGCACGGCGTGTGGCGGGGGCTGCTGTCGCTGCGATCCGCAAACAATCGAGATCTACGAGTGGCGGGACTAAACAGCCCGCCGAATGCCCAAACCGTATTGGTGACGGGCATTCATCTTGAAGAACTGGAATTCGGCGACGCCGTTGCAGACGTGCTGGATGACGATACGATCGATATCCTGCGAATACCTCACGGAGTGTCTCAGCAGTGCCCCGACGTTGATCACCAATTCCATTACGAGACACGGCAGCGCGAACTCTATCTACAGCTGCATCAGCAGGTTAAACGCCGTTACCAATTACTGATTGACCTCCACAGTGGCCTTGATGAAAACGGGCCTTGCGCAGACATCTATTGCCAGGACCCAAACATCCTCGAATGCATGAATGTTTATCTGCATGCACAGGGTTTAAGCAACAGCGTGCGCGTGATTCGAATTATCGGCGGACAAGGAGCGCACGGAACCACCCCCATTGTTGATGGCGAGGCCC
>CAZIMY010000267.1:0-2617 GCA_964540315.1 uncultured Wenzhouxiangella sp. | reverse complement strand
CTGGTTCAGAGAAAATGCATCCAGGAAAGCCGACAGCGGCTCAGGGCGATGGAAGAAGTAGCCCTGGAATCTTCGGCAACCGAACTGCACCAGAACATCACGTTGTTCCGAGACCTCGACGCCTTCGGCGATTACCTCCATCTTGAGGGTTCTTGCGAGGGCGCAGATGGCCTCCGTAATCCCTCGATCATTGTCATCGACAAGCAAATCCCGGACGAAGCCCTGGTCAATCTTGACCTGTTCAATCGGCAAAAGCTTGAGGTAGGCCAGAGAGGAATAGCCGGTACCGAAATCATCCAGGGAGAAACTGGCCCCAAGTTTCTTGAGCGCGTGCATGGTGGCCGAAATTTTCTCAAGATCCTGCGCGAGTGCGCTTTCGGTCACCTCTAATTTCAACAAATCCGGCTGCAACTGATAGTCCGCAAGGGTGGCCGCCACCCGGTCCCTGAAGTCGCTTTGCTCGAAGTGCTTGGCGCTAATGTTCACCGACAGCGACAAACCGGCTGTTTTCTCATGTCCTGACCAGCGCTGGAGCTGCTCTACAGCCATGCCAATCACCTCGTAACCCAGCTCGACAATCAGACCGCAGGCTTCTGCTACCGGAATGAACTCTCCAGGCGGTAGCAGCCCACGCTCCGGATGCTGCCAGCGAATCAGCAGCTCTGCCCCGACAAGCTGTCCCTCGGCGTCAAACTGGCCTTGGTAGAAGGGCACCAGCTGGTTCGAACGGATGGCATCGCGCAGTTCGACTTCGATGCGATGGCGCTGGAGCAATCCGGACTGGACCTCTGGATCGAAAAAGGCAAAGCCATTCTTTCCTGCAGCCTTGGCCTGGTACATTGCGATATCGGACTGCTGCAGGATTTCGTCAATCGTCCGCTCATTGCCTACGAACAGAACCGCGCCCATGCTTGCGGTCACTCGATGCTCAAGGCCGGACTGGCCGAACGGCTCGGCCAAAACGCTCAATAGCCTGGAAGCAACCCCCTCAACACGATCAGCAGCCTTGGCAGGATCAGCTGAAAGATCGGCCAGCACAACCACGAATTCATCACCACCAAGCCGCGCTGCCAAGTCGCTTTCATACAGATTGTTTTTCAAGGCTTCTCCGACCCGAACCAGCAGCTCGTCGCCTTTGCGGGGACCCAGCGTGTCATTGACCAACTTGAAGTTATCCAGATCGAGCAACAGCAGGGCCTGATACAAACGGCTGCGCTGGGAACCACCCATCCTGAACTTGAGCTGTTCCTCGACCAGACGTCGGTTGGGCAACCCAGTCAAGGCGTCCTGGAAGGACAGCTGCTCGATGCGCTGCTTGAATTGCTTGTGCTCGGTGATGTCAGTCTGCAGCGCCATGAAACCTTCCAGCTTGCCGCTACGGTCAAGCACCGGTGAGCAGGCAATGTGCAGCCAGTATTCGCGTCCAGAGGCGGCATAGTTGATGATTTCGACCTGAAACCCCTCGCCCGCCGCCAGGCGCTGGCTCATATGGCTGACGGTTTCGGGATCGGTGCGCTCGCCCTGCAGGAACTCTCCCGGCTTGCGGCCAGCGGCTTGATCAAGCCCGTAGCCGGTTATGTGCTCAAACCCCTCGTTGACCCAGGTCACCAATCCATCGGCATCGGTGAAAATGACCCCATGCTGGGTCTGTGCGACGACCCGGGATAGCTTTTCGAGCTTGGACTCCTGCGCTCGCAGGACGGATATATCCTGAACGGTGGTGACCTTGAAGCGCTGTCCTTCGTCGGTGGTCACGCGGGAAGCCGTCACCATCACGTTGCGAATCTTGCCCTGTTTGGTCACGACCTGCCATTCGCCTGCGCTCTCCTGACCGCCGGCAAGATAATCGTCGTGAAGCTGAGCGGCCCTCTCGCGGAGGTTCTCGGGCAGCACCATCGTGAAAGGCTCACCGACCAGTTCGTCTCGGTCGTAACCATAAATGCTGCAATAGGCGTCGTTGACGAGAACAAAACGCCGATCTTCATTGACAACGCAGATGCCCAGTTCTGCCGATTTGTAGGCGCTCTGCAGGAAAGCCAGCTGCTGTTGATCGTTATCGATCTGCTTCATGCCTTGAGCCGATCCTCATATTTTTTGGCAACAGCATAGCCCAAACCGGGCAAGTCAGCGAAACAAGAATTATTCACGTCGTTTCATCGTTCGATGGGCCACCTTCAGCGGCCCATAAATTGACGCAGATCAAATTAAAGTGCATTCGAAAGGCTTAATATTCGACGCATAAAGGAAGGGATCAAAGTCAGATAGTCAATCGTTCGCGTCGCCTCTCGCCGCCCGACGAGCGCTGCCAATCCCAGCACCCGCCCCGCGACTGGATCCGGCTTTATGGTCATCGGAGGGATACCCATGCTACAGAAAATGAAACTCAAGACTTTACTGTTCTCAGGATTTGGCGCCGTCGTCCTGATGTTGCTGATTGTCAGTGCAGCTTCATGGAACGGCCTCAATGTCGCCGACGACGGCTTTACAGAATACCGTGGTCTGGCGAGAGACTCGAACCTGGCCAGTGAGCTTCAGCTGAACCTGCTGATGGTCCGGATGAACGTCAAGGACTACCAGATTACCTGGAGTCAGAAAGACATCGACGAGTTCAACCAGT
>CAZIMY010000266.1:0-2626 GCA_964540315.1 uncultured Wenzhouxiangella sp. | reverse complement strand
CAACACAAGCGTCGAATGGCGGATGCTTAGTTCGGAGATATCGGCCTGGAAGCCCTGCCCGCCGAGGGCTATGGCGCCGCCGGCAGCGTCGCTCTGCGGTTGGGCGAGGCCTGTATGGAAGGTCTCATTGTCGACGAAGCTCGAGTTCTCGATCATGACGGCCTGGTCCGCGCCGACAAAGATTGCACCGCCGCCCACCGCATTGCGACGCTGCCGGCGCGATTGCCCTCGAACAGACAGTTTCTGATCGCGATGGAATTGGTGTTGCCGCCGAACAGGCCGATCGCGCCACCGTAGATGCCGGTCAGGGCCCACAGAACATTGTCATGCAGGTTCATCCCACGGATCTCGAGCTCGGCATTGGCCTGAAAGTTCAAGATATCAAAGGCGCAAGTTTCTGCCAGATTGGTCAGCTTCATCACTTCAACCCCGGCCCTTCTATGCGGATCGACTCGCTCAGTGTCAACGGCGAGACGATGAAGAGGTGAGCAGGAAACAAACTGGGCTCGAACTCGATCACATCCTGGACGGAACCGGTCTCCCCGGCTGCGCATTCGCCGGGCGACGTACCGTACGGGCATTGATGTTGGCCGCCTCGACCGCCTCGGTGAGGGTGCAGAGTCCGTCGTCGCCCGAGGCCAGAAGTTCGGAGGTGTTGACCGTAATCGTTGCAGCGGCAAGATGCTGCCATCCGAGCAGCGCGATGGGGATTCACAACGATCTTTTCGGCACCTCCCGCAGCCCCTTCTCCGGAAAGCACCGGCGAGCAGGTACAGACAGCACCCAAGCCTGGCCGCGGCCTTGCAAACTCGAGCGGCTGCGCGAGGTGCGCGTCGATAAGCGATGAGACATTGAGGCCACGGGAATTCCTTTGCTGAAAGCTGGAGGGTTGCGTTGCCTGGATATACGCAATAGGCATTCGCGAACCCTCACCCGCTGCCCAGGATCTGGAAAGTGGCATCCGTTCGGTCAGGGAATTTCCATCAGAATTTGCAGTATCTACGCCCGCGGCATGGCGCAGGCCCTATTCAAAGCGATCGCGGAAAAATCGCGGATAGGAACCCAGGAGATCATAGAAAGGCTGTGGATTTGTAGCAAAACTGCAGATCGAAAAACGAAAACCGCCGGTCAGTCTGGACAAGGCTTGATAGGCAAGGCCTCCATTCTGGGCACCGGAGCAGAAACCGAAAGTAAAAGGGTCGGACGGATACCAGACGCCGTCAGGACGACTACTGATGGGGACACCGTTCAGTGCAATAAACATGTATTTGCGGGCGCTGGATGTACCGAACTGAGCGGGAGACAGGCCAAGCAGCGCTGAATCAAAGCTCGCCGCGGTCGCCTCAGCCAAACTGATGAGATCTCCGAAATAGATCTCTCCGTTCAGGGTGCAATTCACTCTGTCGTTGGTGACGACCAGAATTTTCTTGAAGGCGTCCTCGCGTAGCCAGGTGGACCAGCCTGCCGGCGCCTGATTGAAGTCATCGGCAAGGGAGCCATCGTAGCCCTCCAGCAGGCGACACCAGGCATTAAAGCTCTGGACATTGACGCTGTAATGGCGAAAATCGGACGAATTGACCGGCTCAGGTGGCGAGAAATCGCACGCACCAAACGGAATGCCACCCAGTGGCTGTTCGAAACACAACTCCGGCGGCGTATCCCCAAAACGGGCGACGATAATGGTCTGGAGATCGATCCCGTCCTGCACCATAGGCTGAACGAGCCCGGAGTAAAGGAAATCCATGAGCTGATTGTTTTCCTGGGTCATGTCGCCCGATGCATCGACCGCGATAATCAGATCGACCTTGTCCCCTTCGGACAACGCCGGCTGTGCGATCGCTACACCCGCGGGCAGCATCGTCATGAGCAGACCCAGCGCCTGTAGAAATGGCTGCTTGAAGCGTTTCTCCAACATATCCGCACCTTCGTAATGATTGCCACTGGTCTTAGCGCTTCATCCAATTCACCGACGCCACGAAGTCTCCGGCTTGCACCTGAGTCTCCTGTTACATGTCGGCTACATGGGAAACCCTTCATAGAAGACGTACGCTGCAGGCAACGAGAATGCGCCACGCAATATCGACGCCAAACTAATGTGTGTAAAGCGGCCGACAGGTGCTTCAACAAACGATCAGGGAAGCGTTTCGAGCTTTCAGCGCCGGGCTGAACCTTTTCGGCCTCTGGGGGACGCCGCTCGACGCCCAGCAATGGGCTCCACAGCGGCCCTCAATTTTCCAAAGGTCATGACTTGATCACCCGATCGCGATCTGGAGCCAGCCCTCAAGGCCATGGCAGCGAACACTGCCGGAAAGAAAAACAGTGAGAGCATTCAGGATGCCCAGGATTCGCGCAGAAGCGCCAATCGAACGACACTCAGGATGGCCACCAGCAAGACAATGCAGGGGACCAATGGGGTGAGAAGTCTGGTCATGGTCAAGTCGGTGGCCTGTTGTTCTCATCATGCCTGAGCAGATGGATGAATGGTGGACGCATGGTTCGATGCTGGCGGCACCACACGTTTTTCGAGCATTGCAGGTGGATGACGAAGCGGCGCATGAATGGACGGCCGACAGCCCGGCCCGAGGAGAGAGATTTCTTGAACCAGGCAGATTCAGGAAGTGTCTTC
>CAZIMY010000265.1:0-2629 GCA_964540315.1 uncultured Wenzhouxiangella sp. | reverse complement strand
CTGCGGCTTTTCCGACTGAAACGCGCTCCACGCAGAATTATTCAGAGGCTCCTTAGCGCCGGAATGCTGGAGAAGCGCGATTGGTCACGGCTAAAAATTGCCGACCCGGCAAATCGCGACCCGCCCGCACAAATAGTTATGAGAACCACTTGCAAATGCAAATAGGTTTCGTTATCATGCACTCGCGTTTGAAAAAACGTGTGGGTGCCCCGGCCGGCTCTCCTCCCTTTTCCTCCTCCTCAATCTCCAGGCCGGGGCCCCCTTCCCCTCCTCCCCAAAACAAGACCCCGAGTCATACGGGTGACGTCCGAAAGCAGCGGGCGCAAGCTTGAATCACTCCCGTCATTATTCTGGCAGCGCGAAACGCGACCATAGCGTCATGAAATTGTTATCGATTTGCCATCAGACGGTTGTTTTGATCCGGCAATCTTTTCGGCATGGACTTCAAATCCATCTGGGAAGATGCGCATGATTGAACCAAGCAGAACGTTTGCGGCCATTGATCTGATTGAACACCGACTGTGCGTTTTCATCCATAGCGCCGGTCGATGGCGTTCGGTCCGGTTCGGGTTTCAAGCCGTCAGTCGACTCGGTGATGGTCCCGTCTGGTACGTGATGCTTCTGGCCCTGCCGATGTTAGCTGGTCGACCAGGCCTGAACGCTTCAATGTCCATGGCTCTTGGCGCCTTGGTTGGTCTTGCCGTTTATAAGTCTCTCAAAGCAGTTCTTGTGCGCGAACGACCGTACATTTCGCATTCTGATATCAATTGCCTGACCGCCCCGATCGACCGCTACAGTTTTCCATCGGGGCATACGCTGCACGCGGTGTTTTTTGCCGTCATGGGCTCAGCCTGGTTTCCGGTTATGGCGCCTTTTTTATTGGTCTTTGCGGTCCTGGTCGCGCTTTCTAGGCCCTTACTGGGGTTGCACTACCCCACCGATGTGCTTGTGGGCGCGGCGATTGGCTGGGCTCTGGCTGAAACGGTCCTGACGCTTTTTCCTCCGGTACTTTAGGCCAGACCAAACGCTGATCAGGCCAGCAATTCCCTGAGGGCTGCTTTCCGTGCGGCGCTTAGCCGCTTGCGCAGGCGTTGCGGCTGCAGCATCTGCTCTGCGATAAGGCGCGTCGCAAACGGTTTTGCCGCCTCGATCAGATCAAGGTCCGGAAAAATACCCTGCGAAACACCCTCGACGGTGACCAATGCCTTGATCAACAGCCCATAACCCGCCGGTATCGTGATTCGCTCGTCGGCCAGCATTCTCAGAAACCCGAGCGCAAAGCCGCGAACGTCAGCCGTATCAGGCTCTAGTAGGTGATGGCGTACCAGCCCATCCATCTTCTGGCGAACCACCGGCTCCTTTTGCGGTGGCACTTCCAGCCCCAGCGCGCGCGAGTACTTCAGCGCCCGGTCTGCGTCCGCATAGACCAGTCCAATCATGACCTGGGCAATCGCTTCGCGCTGAGCCGGTGTGGTATGACCCACGATGCCGAAGTCTAGAAAGCAAAGCTGCCCATTAGGTGTTACCAGCAGATTGGCCGGATGCAAATCGGCATGGAAATAGCCCAGCACCAGCACCTGGCGCATAAACACATCGGCACCGTGGATGGCCAGAGCCCGGGCATCGATTCCCGCGCGCTCGGCGGGACCCAGCTCTGTGTGGCGCCAACCCTCGACGAACTCGCTGACCAGCACGCGTCGGGTACTCAGCCGCCAGACCACGCGCGGTACGCGAACAAACTCATCCCTGGCGAAGTCACGGGAAAAGCGATCGGCAAGTCGTCCTTCGTTACGCAGGTCAAGCTCGTGTTTGAGCATCTGGCTGAACTCGTCGACCAAAGCATCCAACCGCCAGCGGCCAAGGGCCCGGATCCGACCCAATCGCTTCGCCCAGCGCCTTGCAAATGCCAGATCAGCAGAGATCAATTTTTCAATGCCGGGGCGCAAAACCTTGATCGCAATTGGTGTACCGGCCTTTAGCGGTTCCCCGACGACGGGCAGGTAGTCGTTGATCAGACAGGCGCGATGAATTTGAGCAATTGAGCCGGCTGCGACGGGTTCGGCCTCAAAATTCTGAAATAACTGCTCCGGGTCTGCACCGAGCTCGAGCCGTAAAACCGAGCGGATCTGATCGCTGGGAATGACTGCCACCCGGTCTTGCAGGCCTTCGAGCTCGACAATGGTCTCTGGGGCGAAAAGATCCGGTCGGACCGATGCCAGCTGACCCAGCTTGATGAAAGCCGGTCCGAGACGCTCGCACAGCAAACGAGCCTCTCGACCAATCAAGCGGCGTCTTTGCTCTCGCCCGACGAGCCCAAGGCGCGTTGTCCAGACGAGCTTCGCTGCGCTTCTGAGCAGTGCCAGCAACAACTGCAAGCCCCGGCGGGGCTGCATCTTACTCACCGCGCCGCGCAGTCAACCCGTCGATGCTGGCCTGAAGAGACTCCATGCAACCGCGCAGTTCCCGGATCTCGAAAGCGAGCTTGTCCAGGCGTTCCTCAATATCTGTCGGTGCCGCTTGGGAAGTCTCACCATCGCCTTCGGCCAGCCGCTGCTTCAGCCTGTCCTTTTCCTCATCGACCAATGCAGCCAGCCCGTGGACGAAGGCCTCGGGACCTTCTCCCATAGTG
>CAZIMY010000264.1:0-2677 GCA_964540315.1 uncultured Wenzhouxiangella sp. | reverse complement strand
TTATACGATCTCCGTTGAAAATACCGGCAATGCCACCCTGACCAACGTAACCATTAGCGATGATCTGATTACAGCGACCGGCGGTACGGCACCTTGCGCATCGGTGGCACCGGGAGGCGTTTGCAACTTGATCGGTGAATACCTAGTTACGCAGCGAGACATTGATGCCGGCAATATCCTGAATGTTGCAAGCGGCGACTCCGATCAAACTGCGCCCGACCAAGATCAAGTCGTGGTGCAGATTCCTCAGAATCCGGCGATCAATCTGGTCAAGACAGGAAGCCTGGATGATAAGAACGGTAATGATTTGGCTGACGCCAACGAGAGCATCGGCTACGCCATTGTTGCGACCAACACCGGAAACGTAAGCCTGATTGATGTCGTGGTTGAAGACGACATGATTGATCTTGCTTGTGAGCCAGCTTTGCCCGCTGCTTTGGCTCCTCAGGAGCAGATTGTCTGTACCGGAAGTTACGTGGTTCAGGCGTCGGATCTGGGGCAACCGCTGGTCAACGTGGCAAGCGTAACGGGCATCTCCGGTAGAGACCAGATAACCACAGTGACGGACAACTCCGAAGTCTCGCTGCCTACGCAGCGACCCGTCGCTGTACCAATCAACAACCGATTCGCGCTCTTGTGGTTGACACTGGGTCTGTTTCTGATTGCGGCAATGCGCTTTGGTCGTCGGGGACTGGTCGCCGGGCCTTCTGATCAATGACTGCCTGACAGAGCCGTTATAGGCTGCCCGTTTGAACAGCGCCGCTGGTCAGCTGGTGCCCTCCTCAGACACGATGAACTTGGCTATTCCGCTGGGGATCGTCCCCGCATGAAAATCCGGTAGAGCAGCGGGATCACGAACAGCGTCAGCAGGGCCGAGACGGCCAGTCCCCACACCAGCGTGACGGCCACCGGCCCCCACAACAGCGAGCGCCCGCCCAGACCGATGGCCAGCGAGAGCAGGCCGGCGATGGTGGTCGCGGTCGTCATCAGGATCGGGATCACGCGTCGGCGCGCGGCATAAATAGTGGCGTGCAGCGGCCGCATGCCGGCGGCCAGGCGCTGGTTGGCGGCATCGATCAGGACGATGGCGGCATTTACCGCGATTCCGGCCAGCGCGATAATCCCGTACATGGTGTACAGGCTCAAGGGATTGTTGGAGATCAGCAGGCCGAACACCACGCCGGTAAAGGCCATTGGCACGGTAAGCAGGATCAGAAAGGGCTGGAAATAGCTGCGGAACTGGGTCGCCAGGATCAGATAAATCAGTCCAAGTCCGAGTAGGAAAAGCACCGCCATACTGTTGAGCGATTCTTCGATATCGTCCAGCTCGCCGCTGAAATCCAGGTCGGTGCCGGGGAATCGGGTCCGGATTTCTTCCCATCCGGCCTCGATGCGGCGATTGACCTCGACGGTGTTGGTCACTTCGCGGTCAATGTCGGCCTCGATGGTGATGGCCCGGCGCAGGTTGTAGTGGCGGATCAGCCCGGGTGCTTCGCCGGAGCGGGCCTCGACCAAAGCGCCCAAACGGGTGACCGATCCGCCCGGCAGGGCAACCGGGTCGTCGAGTACAGCGCCGGGATCGACGATCTGTCCGCGCTCGGCCTGGACGCGTAGCTCAAAGCGCTCACCGGCCTCGCGGGTAAAACCAACGATTTCGCCGTCGACGTGCAGGCGCAGCAGGCGCGCCGCCGCGTCCGGGGGCAGTCCGATTCGGCCAATCGCTTCCCGGTCCAGAGTCAGCACCAGCTCGGAGCGGCCCGGTACGCGGTCGTCGCTGATATCGCGCGTGCCGGGAAGGTTGGCAATCAGCCCGCGCAGGGCCTCGGTGGCGCGCCGCAGCTCGTCGAAGTCATCGGCCCGCACCTTGACGTTGATCGGCAACTGGGTGGGTGGTCCACCGGAGACCTGCAGGAAGGCGATACGGCCGTCGATGGGTGTGTTTAGGACCGGTTCGCGCATGGCCTCGATGATTTCTTCCATGCCACGCCCGCCGTCGTCGGGATTGAGCGAGACGATCACCTGGCCGTACTGGTCGCCGAACAGTGGTTCGATGTCGGTAAACTGCACGCCGGCCAGGCTGGTCACGCTGCGCGCCTCACCGGGCCGTAGGGCTTCCCGAACCCGGGCCTCAACCTGTTGCACCTGGGCCAGCGTCTCTTCGAGGGTTGCGTCGCCGGGCACATCGACCTGGACGTAGAACAGGCGTATGGGGTCAAAGGCGAAAAACTCCAGCCGTACCAGCCCGGCCGCGACTGCGGCCAGGGCCACGGCAAAGGTCAGCGCGGCCACGCTCAGCAGACGTTTTGGCCGGCGCAGCGTGAACAACAGGGCGCGCACGTAACCACGCCGGACCCGGCGGGTGAATTTCAAACGCCAGTTCTTAGGATTATTCTCCGGCCGGTACTGGCTGTGGACCACCTGGGTGGGCAGAATCCAGAAGGCCTGGGTGAGCGAAATCAGCAGCCCGACCGTGACCACGAAGGGCACTACGAACATGAACGCGCCAACGATGCCGGGCAACAGCATCAGCGGCAGAAACGCCGCGATCGTGGTCAGTACCGAGGCGGTCAGCGGCACTCCGACCTCGCGCAGTGCGTGGGTCGCGGCCCGCATCGGTTCCTGACCCAGGCGCAGAGATCGGAAGAGCGTCGTGTAGGGAAAGAGTGTTCAGAGCCGT
>CAZIMY010000263.1:0-2705 GCA_964540315.1 uncultured Wenzhouxiangella sp. | reverse complement strand
ACGCTGCAGCCAGCTCATCTAACGGGACCCGCTGCAGAAATTCGCGGGCAAAGCGCGCTTCCCTGTCATTGCCCCCGCGTTCAATGATTTCCCGACCGACGGAATCCAGCCGTTCGCGCTTAAGCGCTTCTTCTGATGCACTCATATCCAGCCCCGACTCTGGAGATTATTGTTATGCCAACGGGCGGTGGCCTCTCCTCCAACCGCCCGACGACTGCGTTCTTTTGTATTTTCTTTAGCGAAGCCCGGTCTCACTGCGGGCAATCACCATCCTCTGAATTTCGCTCGTGCCTTCGTAGATTTCCGTGATCTTCGCATCCCTAAAGTAGCGCTCCACCGGCATTTCTTTGCTGTAGCCCATGCCGCCGTGCAGCTGAACGGCCTGGTGGGCAATCCACATGGCCGCCTCGGATGCGAACAGCTTGGCCATTGATCCGTCGACGGTAAAGCGCGCGCCTGTGCCGGTTGCCTGCTGCTTGGCCCAGGCCGCGCGAAGAGTCAGCAGGCGGGCAGCTTCGAGCTTTGTTTTCATGTCTGCCAGCTTCTGCTGGATCATCTGGAAAGTACCGATCTCGGCCCCGAAGGCCTTGCGCTCGCGCGCGTAGGTCAGTGATGCATCGTAGGCGGCCTGCGCGATGCCGACCGCCTGGGCTGCGATGCCGATACGGCCGGCGTCGAGCACGCCCATGGCGATTTTGAAACCCTGCCCTTCTTCACCCAGTCGGTTTTCGACCGGACAGCGATACTCTGACAGCTCAACCTCGCAGGTCGCCGAGGCGCGAATGCCCAACTTGGGTTCGGTCTTGCCGCGCGAAAAACCGGGCTCCTCGGTGTCGATGATGAAGGCGGTGATGCCCTTGGCGCCGGCCTCCGGATTGGTGGTGGCAAACAGCACCAGGTAGCGGGCATAAGGACCGGATGTAATCCAGGACTTGCGCGCGTTGATCATGTAATGGCTGCCGTCTTCCGACAAGGTCGCGCGCGACTTCATGGTCGAGGCGTCCGACCCCGATTGCGGCTCGGTCAGAGCGTACGCACCAATCTCCTCGCCGGATGCCACCGCACGAACGAAGCGCTGCTTTTGGTCTTCCGAGCCATGCTTGAGGATGCCGTTGCAGAACAGCGAGTTGTTGACCGACATGATGGTGCCGTGGGCGGCGTCAGCGGCACTGACCTCAATCATGGCCAGAACGTAGCCGATCGTATCCAGCCCGGCGCCACCGTATTCCTCGGGTACTTCAATGCCCATCAGTCCCAGTTCGCCCATTTTCTGGATATTTTCCAAGGGGAACTCGGCCTGAGCGTCAAAGTGAGCGGCTACCGGTGCGATCTCGTCGACGGCAAAATCCCGGGCGGCAGCCTGAATCATTTGCTGCTCTTCGCTGAGTTGGAAATCCATACCTTGTCTGCTGTTATGAAATCGACCGAAAGTATAACGGTTTGGCCATCGCTTCCCGTGGATGGACCTCTTTCAGTCCACGGGGGACATCGAGTGTGCAACACAAATCGCCCATAGAAGCGTGCTTGACATCACGTTTCATGGGCGTACACTTTTAGGTCCGGGTCGGGGTCCCCCTTCCCCGCCGGAATCGTGGCCGAGGCTCCCCCCTTGCCTCGGCCACATTTTTCCGGAGACGTCGCGATGGCGCCGGGTCTACGGGTTCTTAGCGTCGGTCATCGACAGTGACAAAACCCATCCAAAGCCTTATAATGCTCGGCTTGCTGGATTAACGCCAGCACATCGCTGAACTGCTCTACGGCAGCACCTGTGCCCAGGTGGCGGAATTGGTAGACGCGCTAGCTTCAGGTGCTAGTATTCGAAAGGATGTGGGAGTTCGAGTCTCCCCCTGGGCACCACGATTCAAGCTGATCGAATCTCTGGCATATCAATGAAACGCGCCCCAGCAAGCGGCGCGGTTACCTGTTGGTGTGCAGTAATAAATGGTGCCGAGGAGAGGACTCGAACCTCCACGCCATAAAGACACCAGGACCTAAACCTGGCGCGTCTACCAATTCCGCCACCTCGGCAGGTGACCCAACGCTTTTGTAGATTCTAGCAGTGAACCAAAGACAAAGGCGGGCTGATCTCAGCCAACAAAGGGATATCAGTCTCAGGCTCGGACAGAATTTCTTCGGGCTGGGCCTCGGTACCCATCGGCACGGTAGACCTTTCAGGCGCGGCGGGTGATGATGAATCCACGCAAGCGCTCAGCAGCATCGCGGCAGCCAAACAAAGCAGCAACGCTGATCGCGCAATCACTAATCGATCATCTTTAGTTAAGGACTGGATTAGTCGATCCAAGGATACGTCAACCTCTATCGCCGCGACCTGAAGAAATCGCGCAGTATTGCACTCGACTCGGACGCCAAAACGCCGGACACCACCTCGCATCGGTGGTTCAGGGCCGGGTTGTCTAGAATCTCGAAAACTGACCCGGCGGCACCGGTACGCGGATCATCGGCGCCGTAAACCACCCGAGTGATCCGCGCCTGGATGATCGCCCCGGCGCACATGGAGCACGGTTCAAGCGTGACGTACAGGGTCGTGCCCGGTAAACGGTAGTTTTCCAGCCTGCCGGCGGCCATCCGGATCGCTTTCATTTCGGCGTGCGCAGAAGGATCATGGTCGCGAATCAGGGTGTTGAAGCCCTCGCCAACGACTTCGTCATCTTTCACCAGTACCGCGCCAACTGGCACCTCGCCAA
>CAZIMY010000262.1:0-2719 GCA_964540315.1 uncultured Wenzhouxiangella sp. | reverse complement strand
AGACGCAGCTCCAGCTCCACCATCAACGTGTTATCTGCCCTGTGGTTCGCAATATCGATCAACTGCTCAACCACCCAAGAACGCATGGCGGTGAGGTTGCACGCCGGTGCGGTCGGGCACAGCACGAACGCCAGATCCCCGCCCCGCCCGATCCGGAATGAGTCCATCAGGAAATGGGCTATAGACGACGGTCGGGGGCTGACCAGACGGCACAGCTGACCATCGATGACTTTTGTGCATTCAGGTGCGCTCATGCCGCACCCTCCACCATCACGATGGCTTCCAGCCTCGGCAGGTCCAGGTCAATCTGGATCAGTTGGTCTTTAGAGTTCATAAAGGGCTCCCTTTGGATTAGCGATTGGCGTTGGTTGGACGGGTGGCCGGTGCCTTGTTTTGGCCCCGGGACGGTTTTTTCTTCGTTTGGATGCGGCGTGGCTTGCGCTCCTCCGGTGCGCATGGGTCTTCTGGGTGAACACGCGGTCCCTGATCACTGAGCAGCCGGTCAATGGCCGAGCCGTCCCTGCGGGTCAGGTCCTGGACGTAGCGGGAATACCGGGTAAACAACATCTCGGTATTGGCATGCCCCATCAGCTTGGCGATCCACTCGGGGTTCTCACCGGCGGCCAGAAGCAGCGTGGCGGTGGTGTGGCGGGTCTGGTAGGGCCGGCGGTACCGATATTTCAGATACCCCAGCAAAGGCTTCCAGATTCTGGCGGTGAAGTTGCCGGTATCGACCGGTTGGAAGTTGGTTGAATAGAAAACCCACTCGACATGCTCAGGACAGGCCTTGCGCTGCTCTATGAGAGCCTCTCGCACCAGCGGCAACATCGGGATATCGCGACATGAGTCGTAGCTTTTGGCCCCTTCCTGAATCTTGCCGTCGACCAGGGTCTCGCGGATCAGGATCTGATTGCGTTCAAAGTCGATGTTGTGCCAACGAAGCCCATGGATCTCGCCAGAGCGCAGCCCGGTAAAAAACCGGGTAATAAAGTAGGCTCGCCAGTCCGGGCGGCAGGTATTGATGATCTGGTTGACCTCGGTCAGCGAAAACGGCTCGACGTCCGGCTTGGGGGTTTTGAGAGGCTTGATGCCGTTGGTCGCCGGAGGAAACTCATAACGCAGGCTGGCCTCGTTGAGGATCTGGCTGAGCCACAACACGATGGAATTGATGCGCACGTTAGAAAGGGTGCGCCCTTCCCGACCGGGCTTTTTGGCCAGCGCCGCCCTGAACGAAAGAATATCGGCCCGGCGGATCTCGTGAACCGGCTTGTCGGCAAAAGCCGGTAACAAATGCTTGTCCAGTGCTCCACGCACCGTCTCCTCATAGCGCGGCCGCCAGCCCGGCTCACACTCACCAAACCAGACTTCAGCAAAGTCGGCAAACAGCGGGGTCTGGGGTGGTGTTGGCGCCGGGGCGCCCACCGTCACACTCGAGCTGACCGGCGTTGGTATAGACGCGGGTGCTTCGGGCGGTGGGAACTGCCCTGCGCGCTTTGACTTGGGGAAGGTCGCTCGATAATCAAACGTGCCCAGCGCGATCTGCTCTTCGATGTGGGCCAGGAGCATCTGGGCGGTTTTCTGATTGCTCGGACTATTCTGGAGCGTCAAATACTCGCGACAGCGCACGCCATTCAGTCGAAAGTCGATAAAGATGCGGCCAGTATCGGTGCGAACCCGGACATTACCCATTGGCCGCCTCCCTCATCTCTTCTCGCGGAACCACAGGCCGCATCGCCAACGAATACTTGACCATGTCCCGCTCAATGACCTGCCACAGAAACAGGATTTTTCGCTGACCAAAAGGCCTGATGTAATGGATTCCTTCGATCAGGACCGTGTCCTTCAGTTGGGTTCGGATGGTTCTCTGGTCATACTTGATCCGGCCCGAAAGCTCCTTGGTTGTGATGTACTCCATGAACTCTTCCCGCTCCATCGTCGACCTCCTATATGTGCGTTTGCCCATTTTTCTGTGCTCTCGGTACTAATATAGGGCAATCGCTTCAATTGTCAAGGGGAGTGTGCAAAAATGCAGAAAATTGGGCGAAAAGACAAGAATGCTGCGGTACAGACTCAAAGAACTGATCGCTGAAAAGGAATTCCAAGAGGCACGGCGCGTCACCGTATTGGAGATTTCTGAAGCCACAGGGATTGCGCGCAATACGCTTTCCAAGATGCTTAATCAACCTGGCGCCAGCGTTAGATCCGAATATTTAGACCGGCTGTGCAGCTATTTTGGATGCAAGATCGAAGAATTGGTCGAGCACATTCCCCAACAGCGTGCCCCGCGCGGTTCATCAAAAGCCCAGTGATTTAGCCGAGAGGCAACACATGCGTCTTAGTTATCGTGCCCGATCGGGGCTTGAGAGACGTCGCAGCCCACTTTCCAACTAAGCTGATCTTGACGTTTCCAATTGAGGCTAACGTGCTCGGCAAAACGGGCACCAAGGATAAACACGGCCGGCCGGAGGAAATCGGCCATCACGGCCGCAACCTGCGTGTCACCAGCACGGGCAGATTTCCGCTCCAACAAGTGGTCAACGCAGGGCGCGTTGGTCTGACCGTCAGCACCAGCCATGGTCTTTGCCTTCGTAGCACGCAAGTGCGCGGAACGCTGTTCGCCACTCACAACGTTCTCTTTATGCTGCCGGGAGCTATAGAAACGAGCCGGTCTGCTTCAACCTATGCACGTCAGGACTTTTGGCATCTATGGCCCGCGGCT
>CAZIMY010000261.1:0-2738 GCA_964540315.1 uncultured Wenzhouxiangella sp. | reverse complement strand
GGCTTTAAAGGCGAGCTTTTAAGCCCACAACAAGGGAAGGTAAGACTTTCACCCGGCTCTCAGCGGATGCCCTTCGACTGCCCGCCGTCTACCACCAGAGATGCCCCGTTGACCCAGCCCGCTCTGGGCGAGACCAGCCAGACGGCTGCATCGGCGATCTCTCGCGGTGTGCCAAGCCGCCCGGCCGGCACGCTCTGACGGACCATCTCGTAAATCTCGGGGTGCTGCTCTCGCATCATGTCCCAGCCGCCGTCCGGAAACTCGGTCGAGCCCGGTAGCAGCGCATTGGTCCGGATACCGTGCTGACCTTCGACAACCGCCAGTTTCTTGGCAAAGGCATTCAGTGCGGCTTTGGCCGCGGTATATCCGAAGTCGGTCATCGGTGCGGCTTCGATCGCCGAGACCGAAGACACCAGCAGAATCGTGCCAGTCTGTCGGTCGCGCATCTTCGGCAGGGCCGCGTCGACCAGGCGGACCGCCCCCATCACATCTACGTTCAGGCTGTTCTCCCAGCCGGCCCGGTCGCCGGTCACGGCCAGCGCCGTTGCGTTGCTGATCAGAATATCGATCTGCCCGAAGCGTTCGTGAGCCTTGCCGACAAGCGCTGCCGCGCTGGCGTCGTCGCCAACATCGGCCGTCACGGCCAATACCTCAGCGCCCGTTGCTTCCAGCGAGCGCTGGGTCTCTTCGAGGGCCTCTGCACCACGGGCCGCGATGATCAGGCGCGCCCCTTCGGCGGCCAGCCCTTTGGCGATGGCCCGGCCAATACCGCGGCTTGCGCCGGTGACCAGTGCGACCTTGCCGGTCAGTTCAAGATCCATCGTTGGTGCTCCGTTTGTGTCAAATTGGTCTGAGAGTTATTCAGCCGGACCGAAGCTGATACGGCAATCAGATTCTCCCAGCCTTCGGCACAAGCGGCGAACGCATGGGTTTGAACCTTTTATTTCGGTTCGATGATCAGGAATACCCCCGTAGACTCGCCAATGTTTACCACCTCATGCCATTCCAGGCCATCGCTGGCGAAACTGCTGCCGGTTGGAACATCGACTTCCCGAGTGCCGTCTGCATCAGTGATGCGCATGCGGGCGCCGGAAATGGTGTAACCGAAATGCCGCTCATGATAATGCCGTTCATGACCGACACCTGGGGGAAAGGTGCATCTGAGGATTCGGTGCTGATTGTCGTCGTGGAGAGCCTCGCAGACCGAGGCGCCCTTCCAGCCGGCTTCCAAAGGATCTGGGAGGCGAGGGCTCGCGGCGCAGGCGGTAAGTAAGGCAATGCTGGCGATAAAGACGCAGAAAATGACACGCCTGAAGCTTCCGGATAATTCGGTCGACAAAAAACCAGCGGCCCTAGAATCGTCCATCATCGACGTCTCTCAGGAAGTGCACCAGGCCAGGGAAAAAATGCTGTGGGTCGTCGTATTGGCATAAATGGCTGCCATCGGGGCAGTGCAGGTAGCGCCCGTGCTGGACCTGGCCGGCCATCCATTGCATGTGCTTCGGGGCCGCCGTGCAACAGCAGCAGGCGAATCTTCGGGTTGTTGCTGACGCGCCTGGTCCAGACCGAGAACTCGCCCCTGGCAGTTTTGATCGGAATGCGTCGGATGCCGCCGGTCGGTTGATCGGGTTGATCCGAGTAGTCGAGGTAGTCATGCGGTTCGGTCATGGTGCTCTCTCCAGCCGGGCCAGGGCCCAGATTTTTGAATAAGGCCGTATGGCAGCAAAATACTCAGCGTCTTTCCGGCCGCCAGGGATTGATCAGCGGAATGCCGCACTCTTCGAAATCTCTGGTGTTTCGTGTTGCCAGCGAAGCTTTGGTGGAGGCCGCGATGCCTGCAATCATCATGTCTACGGCATCTGCATGAAGCCCCTTTTGCTCGCGTCTGGCGGAGGCCTCGCCGCAGGCATAGGCGGCGGCTTCATTGAAAGCCAGCAGTCGGCCGGTAAACGAGGCTTTAATGAATGCCGCAAATCGATCTTCCAGGCCCTTGCGCCGCCTCCCTTTCGGTAGCCGAACGATGCCGCGCTGAATTTCAGCGATAGTGATGCTGGTGACCGCCAGATCAAGCGGATTCCTTGCGGCCAGCCAGGCCTTGACGCCGACATCCGGCTCGGGCCGCATGATTTCCGAGATGACGTTGGTGTCGAGAATAATCATGGTGGCAAGCAGTCGGGCTCAGGCGAAGTCAACTGGTTTGCGCCGGGTTGAGCGCGGCGGGATTTCCAGTTCGACGCCGCCTTTCTTGCCAAAAAACTTTTCAGCCTGCTCGACCAGCGATTTCGGATCTTCGTCATGGTCCAGCGCTGCCTTATGCAGTGCGCGCCGCGCATAGGCTTCAAGCGACATGCCCGCCTTCGCCGCGCGCACCCTCAATGCCTCCTTGGTATGGTCCGACAAGTTCCGCACATTGATGTTGGCCATGACAGTATCCAATCTGTGAAATTTGAGTCCATTGTATCCATTGGGGTGAATGGACTCAATTATCTTGCAGGCTCCAGCTTCACCAGCGCGTTGCCCAGGCCGGCCAGGTAGATTGGCCCGCCTTCGGCTGTCAGAATCATGCCGGTGAACAGGCCCGGTAATGGGGACCACATGTCCGGGCCGATCAGTTTCAGCCTGGGCTCGCCGCTTCGCGTGCGACGCTGTCACTGCATTCGGCGTTGGCGCGCCCGATGCCGCTGCTGGCGCCGAAGAATCATCTTGGCATCAGCTGTGCTTGACGCGCATCGATCAAA
>CAZIMY010000260.1:0-2742 GCA_964540315.1 uncultured Wenzhouxiangella sp. | reverse complement strand
CAGACCGTGCCCTCATGCTCGATGACATTGCCGCGCTTGATTTCAGTGATTTTGGGCATGCTCGTCTTGCCTGCTTGGTCGAAAGCTGCCAAGAGTACCCGATTCGATGCTTTTGCGGCGCACAAACAGGAGCCGCAAGGACTCTCAGGCTCTAAGGATAAGCCTCTCCCAGCGCCATCGCCCGACGCCGCAGCTGGCTGGCGGGGTCGTCTGCCAGGCGAATCCCCCGGTGATCGGCCTCGAGCCCCAGTGCCATCGCGGCATCTCCGAACTCCGGGTAGGCCGTGTTTTCCATTACACGGCGGTATTCCTCTGCCCAGACTTCCTGGAGGCTGAGTTCACCGAGACGGGTGATCAGGCGCTCTGCAGTCCAGCGCACCGAGCCATCCTCGATACAGCAACGGGCAAAGGCGGCCAGGATGCTGTCGATCGACTGCTGCTGATCGGTGGCCGCTCGCAGGCGATGATCGACCCGGAGAAAGAACGCCGCTCCTGACCAGTAGACCCGTCTGAACGCACGCTGCCGCCACATCCGGGGGCTGAGTTCAGCCAGCCGCTCTCCCTCGCCCGCCGGGTCGTCAAAGCCTCGCTGGAAACCGGCCACCAGCCGCTGCCAGGCCTCGTCAGCGTCGATCACTCCCGCCCTGGCCTGGAGAAAATACTGGTAATACGAAGCCATCCCCTCGGAAAACCAGATGTCCCGATTGCCGGCAAAGGGCAACAGCAGATGAGCGAACTCGTGATACGCGTGCCAATCATCCAGTAGTTCTGCCATGCTCGCATCAGGCGAGACGCTCATATGAATCTCCGGCGGTGAATTGCGACGAATCCAGCCGAGGCTGACTGGTTGATCGCCGGTGCTGGCATGTAGAACCACTTTAACTTCGGGCACCGGAAAATCACCCCCGATCGATGAAACCGCGCTGATCACTCGTTCGATCCAGGGTCGCCATTGCGCATCAGGCATGAAGCGCTCAGGTTCCAGAACGACTTCCACTTCGGGCGAAGCATCACCCGTTAAAGGCATTGACACAGCTAGCGTACCAGTGAGAAACAAGATCAAGCTCGTATTGCTGACGAATTTTGAAAGCAAAGAAATTCCTCGCGCGGCTGGACTGACCATTCGGCACCCAACACCGACCGGATCATTTCATGAAAGCGATGCCGGTCTTTGCCAAGCCTGTACTGCAATAAGACACCAAACCGGGTCAAACTTTAATGAAGGCTCGCCTGGCGCAGGGATCATCTCTATGCCATCGAAAAGATCCGGCAGGCTCTCAGGCCCGGGGAAAGAACGTCATCAAGAAATTCACCCAAGCCGCGCCGTTCATCAACTTCAGCGCAACAGTGTTTGCCGGTAGATGGAGCGCCGCAGTAGGGCGCTAACTCGGAAACACTATCCATATCCGCTGGGCCGAAACCGCGGGTGAGCTCGATTAGTAGGACGAGGTTTCGATCCAGGCCGAGGGTCAGGTAATCGATCAGTTCGAGGCGACACAGATTGCGGCCCTCGATCTGATCGATCAACTCCGATAGCTCATCCGACTGTCGTCCACACATCCAGTCTTGATGGACGTGTGATCCAGTCGCTAACCTCAGTTCTCCCTGGCAATAAGTTCGAGTTCACGGAGCGCTGCCTCAAGTTCTTGCCTGAGCTGTTCGATCGCCCGTTCCCGAACCACAGGCCTGACCAAGCGAGCCCTCAGGGGATGCTCATCGTCGCCCTCGCTGCGTGCGAATCCGGTTGCAAGATGGTTCAAGTGCTCTCCAAACACCTGGCAAGGAAATCGCATGCCAAAATGCTGGGTGTAGCAAGGTACGGGAATGCATATTTTGCCATTCCATTCGGTTCCCTCTTCACAATATGGAGGAAGGGGGATCGGTGGGATTTCGATGACCAGTCGAGGAGTACAGCCACTCCAGGGAAGATAGATTTCCCCACGCTCACACGTCTTATTCATCGCATCGCACAGATCAGGATGCAGAAATGGCATCGGACAACTGGCCCGCCCCTGAACTTTGCCTACCATCTGTGCTTCACCCACAAGCGCAGCCTCTAACCGCCTGCACTGCGCTTCTGACCCGTTGGCACAACATCGTTCACCGGTCGGACAAAGCAATGAATTTGAACTCGCTCGAGAACGTCGCAGACTGATCTGCTCAACCAACTCCAGACGAACCACTTCGACGGCCAGCTGATCGCAGGTTTCTGCGTTTCGCTCGCAGAGATCCGCTGTAAATCCAGTGTCCTGCGCTAAAACAGAAAAACAGAGCAGGATGCCGGTCAAGCCTGGGATTATCTTGTACATGGTTTCTTTCTCCACATCATGGGCTTCAGTCCGGCAGAAGCTGACTCATAAGACGTCCAGCCGGATGCTCGGATAGCGCCAAAGACTGCAACCGAATTGCGTCTGCCGCGCCATTGTCCCTGTCAATAAACCACGTCAAGACTGGAGAAACCCGCCACTAGCAAGGAGAACGAGGGATGGCTTTGGCTGGCCTCAGCGCAAAGCTTGGGGAGATTCTGGTCGGAAGCGTTCTGCTTCTGTGTCAAGACCTTGCTCGGTATAGAAACGAAATAGCCTGTTCCGAATCTCTCGAATCGCGACCGCATTGGCTCCTCTTTGGTCGAGCAATACTGAATAGCCCTGGAGCATCAATGATTCGGCTTCAGGAAAGCGTCCCTGGCGGGATCTCAGCACTCCAAGCCAGGCCGTGGCTTCGGCTGTTCGCCAGTCTGCT
>CAZIMY010000259.1:0-2755 GCA_964540315.1 uncultured Wenzhouxiangella sp. | reverse complement strand
CTGCTGTCGGAAACAAATCCAAACTGAGCAACGCTGGGCTCAAGCCGGTCGCCGGCCTTGATGCCGCCGCACTGCTCGACATGACTGAAACCAGCTACATCGATCTCGTGCAGTGGACCGGTGAACAGCTCCATCCGATGAAGCGGGGCAAGTTGATCCCTAGATCCGATCTGGGAGACAGACCGCCGGATGTTGTCTTGAAGCTTTCAAAACACGCCGATCGCTGGCTCAAGCAAGTCCGAGGCACCGAATCCAAGTACTACCGCGCAATTGGCTCGGCTGAAGCGCTAATGGCCAAGGCGGCTGAACTCGGACAGCGCTGGATGCAAGGGATCTCGGGCGAGCGGGCCTGGATGATTCTTCGATCGCAGACGGAATAAGTCAGTCCCAACTCCTAAACCCGTCCCGCTGGTCGGTCGACTGGCGAGTTGCCATGCGCCTTTAGCAGCCACAAACCGTTCTTCAATCCTTCGACACCCTACTGGGCCCCAGAAAAGCAATGCAAACGACTTCAGGTCGCTATTCCGCGCGGGCAACCGACGGTGTGCTGGCTGCTTTCAGTTTTTGGTTGTCCTATGTTGTTGCTCTGCGTCGTTGTGTTAGTACGAGCAAATACTCATCTGGGCCGGTAGTATCCATTTCATTTTGCACTTTCTCTATCCCTCGACAGAACGCAATGCCATGATAAATTCCTGGATCGACATCAATCCCCTGAGCCGCGTCGATATCATCAATCTCAGGCCCCCAAAAGATAAGCCGACCACTAGGAAGGCTGACTTCAAAGTCACCCATGCGCTCCCAGCCAGGCCATCCTTCCTGCTCACAAGATTGAAAAGATAGGGTTAATCGAGTAGTACCACCATAACGCACGGTTCCGAGACCGATCAGCTCAGAATGTCCAGGCAAAGACACAACGCTGCCCGACGTATCCCAGAGAGACGTAGTATCAAGGATAGGTGCTTTCCGTTCATCTCCAAAAAGAAGCTGGAAATGATCTGTAAGGATCTCGAAAGTGTATTCCGTTTTCATTATTGCTCTCTAAGGCGTCGACGTTCGGCATTAACCTCTCCACCTTGACGTCGACTACAGTCTATACAGTGTGGATAGCCACGCTGCTCATTGCCGGTAGAATTCAGCTTAGTCGGTGGCTGATGGTCCAATACATGATGCCCGCTCTGAGTCCCCGGATTGGTGGCACCACAAGTATGACATCCACTGTCCTGACCAATACGATCAATTTCTTGCTGCTGTCTGGCTGTTGCACGGCCAGGCCCACTTAATGATATGGACTCACCGGCATGAGGCCCCGGAGTTAGTGTGCTGACTCGATCGACACGTACAGCACCACCGACATCATCGGCTCCGGCGATTGCTCTATAACCGGCCTTAGCATCCCTCGCACTGACCGGAGAAAACACCTCCGTAGCAAGCGAAGCCGCAGCGCCTATTCGCTGGCCTACAGTTGATCCGCTTCCGAGAAGGACACCAGCGTCCGCAACTAACAACTCGGGACACCCAGACAATCGAGACATTATCCTAGCCGATACCGAGCGTTTTTCCTATGGCCAAAGTCGGTCAACGCGTGGACACTGTCTCCATGATCTCTGCCCGCTCTTAAATCGCAACTCCTGGTGAGTTCGGTTGCTTTCATGTCGTCACACGGTGCGTTCGGCGGGGCTTTCTGCGTGGATCGGATCAGGTCACCGGCAAGAACTTCGATCACCGGCGGCAGGGCCGGCGGTCTGGCTGTCCTGCGTTGATCGGGCCGCGCGGCAGAAGCCGTGATGGCCAAGGCCGCCGAACTTGGGCAGCGTTGGATGCAAGGGGTGTCGGGGGAACGGGCCGGGATGATTATTCGGTCACAGACGGAATAGCCCAATCCCAAGCCCTCAAACCTTTCCACCAGACGGTCGACTGGCGAGTTGGCATGCGCCTTTAGCAGCCACAACGGCTATTCAAGCCTTCGAAATCCTTCTGGGCCCAGGAAAAGCGATGCAAACGACTTCGGGCCGTTATTCCGCGCTGGAAACCGACGGCGTGCTGGCTGCTTTCAGTTTGTGGCTGTCCTGTGTTGTTCTTTCCAGATAGCGGGCTTTCACCGCTTGATCTACCACCGGCTTTGGCCGGCGGTCTGGCTGTCCTGCGTTGATCGCGTTAAGTTAGTAGCTGTCCTGCATTGTTCGCTTCAGACCCTACTTAATTCACCATAGTCAGAGGATAGCCTTTAAGGGGTAATGAACAGCAGCCCACCCAAGATAAAAACGGTAGAAATGCAAGCAAGCATAACAGCTAACACCCAGAATGTGACCGGAGCCTCCTGTTTGGAAATTAAAAATTGTTCACCGTAATAGGAAGTGAACTCTCCTGACTTAACAGATTCAATGACGCGCGAAAGCAAAAAAACGCCTATTGCTATACCTAGAAGCCCGAAAACAAGATCAACCATGTGCTTATCGTCTATCATCAACTATCTTTTCCGCAAAGACTGCAGAGGCCGCGCCAGCAGCATCCTGCAGAAACTGCTGTTGTGTTTTATTCACGATTGTATGTGAAGGCTGAGCGCCAATCATAAATGTTCTACCTCGAAGAGACGTAACCGGCAACCCTGGGTTACCCCCGGTTGTTGTTGTAGAGAGCGCGCGAGCCGCTGGGGCAGCGATTGCTCCCATGATCGAGCCGGTAGCGTTGGCGAAAAACAAAGCGGGACACCCAGGCAGTCGAGCCATTATCCTAGCCCAAAATAGGTATTTTTCCT
>CAZIMY010000258.1:0-2758 GCA_964540315.1 uncultured Wenzhouxiangella sp. | reverse complement strand
GTATTGCCTGTTGCAGCTGTTGTCCGAATTTGAACATTGACGGTCTCAATCGGACCGGGAGGATTAGCGGCGGTTCCCAGTAGCGAGCCGAAACTACAGGTCACCGTCCCGGGCGTCAGGCCGTTGTGGCTGCAGTCGCCATTATCTACGGCCTCAAAAACAGTGTTGTTGGGAAGAGGAAAGCTAAGACCGACGTTGTCCGCGATATCGGCTGCTTGATTCTGAACATCAATCCCGTAGGTGATGATGCCGCCCCGTACTGCAGGATCAGGGGTATCCTCTAGGCGCGAAACTTGCACATCAACCGCCATCGCCGGCATCGCGAACAACACAGCAGCCCATACGCAGGCATGCGAAATGCGGGAAAGCGCTGAGCCTCGGGATCTGGGATCAGCGTTTATCCGACGTCCAAATCCGGGCAAAACCGAACGAAGCTCGGTGGCGATTGAAGTGAAGAAATCAGTCATGTTTTTGCTACCGTTCATTTAGTTTCGTCTTCGGCGCGAAACGCACCAGAATGGCTCTTCTTGGTCGACCCCACATCGAGCCTGCAAGAATCCATAAGCAAACCACCCTCATGTGCGGCGTTAAACCGTGAGGGTCCGCAGACGATACAATCCCTCCATGTCTCTGTCTTTTCCATTCGTCTCTTTTTGTTGTCAATTTGTCCCAAACAGGCCGAAACGGCCGTTTCTGAGGCTTTTGCGGGGGCCTGGATGCGATCTGGCTGAAGCTGCAAGCTTGGCAAAGGATGAACCTCCGGTCAATCGCCTGCATCTGCCAGCGCTTCGCCTACTCCTCCTGATTGGCCTGTCTTTGGCCGTCACGGAAGTGCTGGCTGATGATCACCTGCTGGCCACGCCTTACGACCCGGTCGGTCAATGGACCGCCGCCGACGGGCTGCCAGCCGAAAGCGTTGCCAGCCTGGTCGTCGACGAGGACCGCCAGCTGTGGCTGGCCACCTACGACGGCGCCGTGCGCTACCAGGGGTTCGATTTCCGCATCATCAACCGCAATTCCACTCCAGCCCTGCCCAATAACCGCCTGATGGCGATGAAAGCGATGGCCGGCGACGGTGTGATCGTGCAGTTTGAGGACGGGCAGCTGGGGCATTTGACCGAAAACGCCTACAAACCTATAGGGCGCGCGAATCGCGATCACTTCGTGGTCTTTGATCAAGCGGTCTGGTTCATTGCCATGGATTCAGCCCGGCTTCAATCCTGGCGGCCCGAGACTGGCCCTGCGGATCACGGCGTCACCTCCCTCACCGCACTGGCCGTGGACCATTACGCCAACAGGCTGATGCTGGGCACGAGTGACGGGCGTGCGCTGATCTGGATGCAAGACAACCAACATGCTGCGGTTCTGGCCAAAATCGGCGAAGGTCCTCTCAGAGGGCTCGCAGCCGGCCCGGCGGGGCAATTGCTGGCAATGGATACAAGTGGCGCCTTGGAGATCGACCGATCCGGCACCGAGACCCGTCTGAGAAACTGGCAGCGCCTTCAAGAGCGCCCGCTACGCGCCGTCTGGACCCAGCGCGGCTGGCTGATCGCGAATCTCTGGACACAGCTAGGCGCGGGACCCAACCTGCTGAGCTCTGATGGTCTGCAAACGCTGGACGTGATTGATATCACCAGCCTCGACGCCGATCGCAGCCCGGCGACGATCGAGCAGACCGACCACCTCGGCCGGCGCTGGATCAACGACGGACTGAATCTTTACCGTGACGGTCGCTTGATGTTCAGCAGCACGCAGCGCATCACCAGCTTTACGGTCGATCCCTTTGATCAGATCTGGATCAGCCAGCCCAGGCGAGGCTTAAGTCTGCTCAAGCCAACGATGATTGACGCCTACGGCGAGGTCGCTGGGAATCTGCCAGACCCCAACATCACCCTAGTGACCGAGATGAACGGTCGGATTCTGGTTGGCAGTTGGGTGGCCCTCTCGGCCTTCGATCCGAGCACCGACGCCTGGCAGCAGCTGACCAATCGAGCCGCGCGCGACGTGCTGGCCGACGGAGATGCTTTGCTGGTCGGCAGTATCGGCCTGTGCCGCCTTGAAGCGCCACTGCGGTGTCGTGACGTCGACAACTTTCCGGGCGGGGACATGGAAGTTCAGCTACTGCACCGCGATGCCTCAGATGCAGTTTGGGCGGGAGGAGATGCCGGCTTGTTTTGGCGATCGCCGGACGGTAACTGGCACCCGGAGCCCTTGCACTCGGCAACCGTGCGAACCGGCTTGGAGCTGCCAGATGGTCGGGTGATCTTTGGCACCAACGGCGACGGTCTGCTTTGGCGCCCAGCGAACGCGGATCTCTCCACGCCTTTTCAGCACATTGGCACGGATGATGGTCTGAGCAGTTCTTTCGTCCGATCGCTCCTGCCCGTGACTGGCGGCGTGCTGGTCGGGACCGAAGATGCCGGGTTGTGCCTGCTTGATCTGAATCTGAACGTCACCGCCTGCATGGATACCAGCGACGGCCTGCCGCATCATTCAGTACATTACATGGCCGTTGATGGGCAAGACAGGATGTGGGTCAATACCAACGACGGCATCTACCAGGTGCAGCTGTCTGCCTTGTTGACCTACCTGCGCGGCGCCACGCGCCAGCCTCCGGGGTTTGCCCGCTTTGGTGTGCGTGATGGCATGCCCAGCGTCGAGGGCAACGGCGGCGTTTACCGGGCCGGGGCGAAAACTGAGGACGGACGAATCTGGTTTCCCAACCAGTTTGGCCTGGTCGCCATTCGGACGGATCAGG
>CAZIMY010000257.1:0-2766 GCA_964540315.1 uncultured Wenzhouxiangella sp. | reverse complement strand
CATCGTGATCGCATCAGAACCGGCGCCCAGCCCGGATCTGATCCATCGCTACCTGGTCGGCGCGCGCCTGCAAGGGATTGAGCCGGTGATCGTGATCAACAAAAACGATCTTGCGCGACCTTCAAGCGGGGTGTTTGCCGATCTTGAAGATCTGATCGGCCTGGGTTATCGGGTGGTGCAAACGCGCTGCAAACCCCAGCCTGAGCTTACTGAACTATCCGCGCTGCTAGAAGTGGGCACCAGCCTGCTGACCGGTCAGTCCGGCGTGGGAAAGACATCGCTGCTCAATGCGCTGATTCCCAACCTGGACGAGCAAACCGGGGCGCTCTCCCACGTCACCGGTAAAGGCACCCACACCACCACAACGGCAACCGTCTACCCGATCTCCCCGCTGGCGGCCATTATCGACACGCCGGGGGTCTGGGAGTACAGCCTGTGGCTTATGCCGCCAACCGAGCTGCAGCGAGGGTTTCCGGAGTTCGCACCGTTCGCCGCCCGCTGCCGGTTCCGTGACTGCCGCCACAACTCCGAACCCGCTTGCGCGGTGCGCGCCGCAGCCGAGGTCGGCGAAATACCCCCTTCCCGCCACGCCGCCTGGCTTCGGTTACTGGCCGAACAAAAGCGCCTTGAACGCTAGTCGCAGGCGCGCCCAGCTCGGCGCCACATGCCCGAGCGCACGATTACCAGGGCAGATCCTCGCCGTTGGCGTGCCGGAAGCTGCCGCTATTGTCCATGCTGATCTCTTCGATCCGCTTGATCAAATTGCCCGCAGATTCATCAGCATCGATATGGCCGGTGTTGCCGGTCATGCCCGTGCGGACATAACCCGGATGAAGCAGCCCGACGGCAATGCCGCGGTCTTTTAATTCATGGGCCAGGGATACGCCGGCCGTGTTGACCGCTGCTTTGGACATGCGGTAGGCGTACTGTCCGCCGGACGTGTTGTCGGCAATCGAGCCCATGCGCGAGGTAATGATGACCACCTTGCCGCCCTCATCCATGTTATCGAGCAGCGCCCGTGTCACGCGCAGCGGGGCGAGTGAATTAACCTCGTACTGCATGCGAAAGTCGTCGAGCTGGTCCTCGATGTCATTCAGGCTGGAGGCACGAAGCACGCCGGCGTTGTTGATCAACACATCAATCTTTAGACCGTTCAATCGATTGGCCAGCGCATCCAGATCGGAGCGCTTGGTGATGTCGATGCCCGACTCGATTCGGACTCCTAGCTGATCCAGCCGCTCCGAGCTTTCTCGGCATACGGCGACGACCTCAAGCCCTTTTTCTTTGAGCTGACGTGCGATCTCAAAACCAATACCCCGGTTTGCACCAGTGATGACTGCAGTTGACATGGTCTGACTCCTGTTCGGTTGGCGTTTGTTCTTAATCGCTTTCACCTCAGGTGGCGGCACGGCTTGCGACGATCAAGTCCAGCAGCGGACTGACCGGCCATAAATCGGCTTTCCAGGCCCGGAGACGGGCGTTCAGCGTGTGGTAATCTTCACAGTTGTGCCCCGGGGTGCGGGGTTCTTGACAAGACTGGAGGCTGCAATGATTGGACGCATAACGCTTGCTGGCCTGGTAGCACTGAGCCTGTCGCTCGGGGCCAACTGGGCTGGCGCCAGCAACGACCGGCAAACCACCGGCGACATCCTGCTGATCGAAAAAGTCATGGAAGGGATGCTCCGCGACTTGCCCGGCAACGGCCTGACCATGGCCGAGGTCGAACAGCGCTTCGGCAGCCCGATTGAGCGCTCATCCGCCGTGGGCGAACCGCCGATCACGCGCTGGACCTACGGCGATTACAGCGTCTATTTCGAGCATAGCCTGGTGATCGAAAGCGTCCTCCACCACGAAGCGGTCATCCGCGAGGTTGCCGACGTTCGCAACTAGCGGCTCCCGGCCAGGCAAAGCATCATGTCGAACACCGACTTCCGCCTGCCAGCCGAGTGGGAGCGTCAGAGCGCCACGCTTTTGGCTTGGCCCCATCCCGGCTCTGACTGGGCCAGACGGCTGCCCGGCATTCAGCAGGAATACGTTGAGCTGATCAGCGCAATCACGTCTCAGCAGCCGGTCGTTCTGCTGGTGCCACCGGGCAGCAAAGAAGCTCAGGATCGACTGGGAACCCTGCCCGGCCTGCATCTGGTCGAAATACCCTTTGATGACACCTGGTGCCGCGACTACGGACCGATCACGCTGGTCCGCGTCGGCGAGCGCCTGGCCCTGGATTTTCTGTTCGACGGCTGGGGTGGCAAGTACCCGGCGGCCCGCGATAACCGCGTCAACACCCTGCTGGCCCGGCAACCGCTTTTTTCGCGCCTGCGCTTTCGGCAGTCTCTGTTTGAGATCGAAGGCGGTGCCATCGAATCCGACGGTCAGGGCAGCCTGCTGGTCAACTGGCACTGCCTGCACGAGCGTCAACCGCATTTGACCCGCGGCGAGATTGAATATGAACTCCTGAACCTGCTCAATCTGGAGCGTGTGATCGGCATTGATATCGAACCGCTGCCCGGCGACGATACCGACGGCCATATCGACACCCTCGCCCGCTTTGTCAGCGTCGAGACCATCGCCTGGCAGGCCCAACCCGACACCCAGCGCAGCAAGCGTCTGCACGGCCAGCTGGCGTCGCTGGAACAGGCCGCGGGCCAGCCCTACGAGCTGCTTGAATTGCCCTGCCCGAAGGGCGTCGACCCCACGCTGCCGGCCAACTACGCCAAAGATCGGAAGAGCACACGTCTGAACTCCAGTCACTCCGGAGAACCTCGT
>CAZIMY010000256.1:0-2768 GCA_964540315.1 uncultured Wenzhouxiangella sp. | reverse complement strand
ACGATCGGAACAATGCTGCGATCGGCGAATTTGGGCAGCGCTCTCTGGGTGAATTGGGAAATGATTTCAGCTTTTTCGGCCAGTGGCCGGCTGCGCAGAACCGAGCCGATAATCTGCTGGCGCTTGACCATCATCAAGGCCAGATTGAGCTCGGCTTTGATGCCGCTGATGACGCCGATGACCACCAGCTTGCCTGTGTAACCCAGTGATTTCATGTTGGGCTGCAGGTATTTTGCGCCGACGTGGTCGAGGATCAGATCAACCCCTTTCTTTTGCGTGTGTTCCTTGATGATGTCGGTGAAATCCGGGTGCTGGGTATAATCGATGACCAGATCGACCCCGAGTTGCTTGACCCGCCCGATTTTGTCCGGGTGGGCGGTGACAATCAGTTCTGTGTCCGGGGTCAGGGCTTTAGCCAGTTGAACCGCCGCTGTATTGACGCCCCCGCCTCCGCCGTGCAGGATGGCTCGCTGGCCGTTTGCCAGTTCACCGATCATGAAGACATTGAGAAAAGCGGTAATATAGCTTTCGTTGACGCAGGCCGCTTCTGTGAAACTCATGCTCTCGGGGATCGGCATCAGCTGGTTGGCATAAGCCACTGCATACTCGGCGTAACCACCACCACCGACCAGGGACATCACCCGATCGCCGACCTGCCAGTTGGTGACGTCACTGCCGATCTCGGCGACAGTGCCGGCGACTTCCAAACCGAGTATCTCAGAATCCCCCGGCGGCGGCGGATAGTTCCCCATACGCTGCACCAGGTCCGGGCGGTTGATGCTGGTGGCCACGACTTTGATCAGAACTTCATTGCTTTTTGGCGTTGGAGTGTCAATCTCAGCGACCTGCATCATTTCCGGCCCGCCGAATTCCTTAAGTACCACTGCTTTCATCTTTTTCTCCTTTAAATCAATGCAATTGGCAAAACTGGTTATCTACTCCGCTCAAGTGATGATCCCCTGTGGCGGTGGAGGGATAAAACCAAAACCTTATCTCGCGCAGAGCCGCAAAGGCTCAAAGTAAAACCAGGGCTGAGTTAACAGTCGCGGAGCAGGAGAGACGTAGTGAAAGCCTCAAAAGCTTAGGGTTTGAATTCCAGCCCTTGAATTTTACTTTTCTCTCCAGCTCTGCGACTCTCCGTTAAATTGGTTTTGTCCTTCTCTACGGCGTCTGGTGAGCCAAGCGAACAAGCGCGAGGCAGATTTGGCCTTTGCCGTTTCTGATTTAGAGATACTGGAGCGAAGTAGATAACCAGATTTCATAATAACAAAAACAACACTGAATTCCGATCTGGAAGGGAGAAATTACCGCTTTTTCTTTTGAAAAAGTTCCGGAAATTCCCCTCCCGGACCCTTGCACTTCCGTATGAACGGCAGTACACCGCGTGGACTTGGCGCGGGATGGAGCAGCCCGGTAGCTCGTCAGGCTCATAACCTGAAGGTCGTAGGTTCAAATCCTACTCCCGCAACCAAATTACTACGCTAAATCAAACGCAAAAGCCCGACCTAATCAGTCGGACTTTTGCGTTTGCAACCTACATCAACGCCACATCAGCACCGGATGACAATAACAGCACTCGCATGTATGTTCATGGATTCGCATGCAGCCACGCAGAAAGACTCAGGCTATGCGACGAAGCTCGAGAGAAGTTAGCTGTTCCATCCCGGATGATCACATAGCCCCTCGTCGATCGGCGCTTTTCATGGCACGGTGGGTTCTGACCGAGGCGCGGGACGGGAGAGCGAGATGCTGATCAAGCTTCACAGTCAGGCAACCACGACGCCGAAGATCAGGGCGGCGATACAGGCCAGCGATGAGCCTGCTTGGGTTCTTGCAGAGCGCCACGGGACGACAGAGCAAACTGTTTGGAAGTGGCGCAAGCGAGATAGCGTTGAAGATCGCAGCCATACGCCACACCGTCTGCAGACCACGCTTACGCCCGCGCAGGAAGCCGTGGCCGTGGCGCTGCGCAAGACGCTGCTGGTCTCGCTCGATGACCTGCTGGCGGTGGTGCGGGAGTTCCTGAACCCGGATGTCTCGCGCTCGGGGCTCGACCGCTGCCTTCGCAGGCATGGGGTGGGCAACCTGCGTGACCTGCAGGCTAAGGCGGCGCGACCCAAACACAGCAGCTTCAAGGCTTACGAGCCCGGCTATATCCACATCGACGTGAAGTATCTGCCCCAGATGGCTGACGAAACTTCACGCCGCTATCTGTTTGTGGCCATCGACCGCGCGACGCGATGGGTTTTCATCCGCATCTTCAAGGCAAAGACTGCGGCGAATGCTCGGCGCTTCCTGCGAGACCTGGAGCGTGCCTGCCCGATCCGCATTCGCACGATCCTCACGGACAACGGAAAAGAGTTCACCGATCGCCTCTTCGGCCTGCGCAAGCGCGCTGCGACGGGCGAGCACGAGTTCGACAAGCTCTGTGCTGACCTCGACATCGAGCACCGCCTGACCCCGCCGCAATCGCCGCAGACAAACGGTATGGTCGAACGGTTCAACGGTCGGATCGAAGAGGTGCTTCAAAGCCATCACTTCCGATCAGGCGAGGAGCTGGAGGCCACGCTGCACCGCTACGTCTGGCTCTACAACCAGCAACTCCCACAATCAGCATTGGCCAGCAGGTCGCCCTTGCAGGCGATTAAGGACTGGTACAAAATCAAGCCTGAGCTGTTCAAGAAACAGCCATACTACCTTCCGGGATGTGACAACTACTCCCACTCGGGCTGCATCAAGCTTTTGGCCCGACTTGGCTATGAGTATCG
>CAZIMY010000255.1:0-2768 GCA_964540315.1 uncultured Wenzhouxiangella sp. | reverse complement strand
CCGTTGATGTATCAGGCCGTCTCCGACGGCTTTCTCGGTCCGCGCGATGACATCGCAATGGGCGATACCGACTGGGGCATCGATTTCGAATCAGAGATCGGCGTCATCTGCGACGACATCCCGATGGGCGCGAGCCCAGCCGAATGCGCCGATCATATCCAGCTGGTCATGATTCTGAACGATGTCTCGCTGCGCAACCTGATTCCCGGCGAGCTGGCCAAGGGCTTCGGCTTCCTCCAGTCCAAGCCACGCTCGGCGCTGGCACCCGTGGTCGCGACGCCAGACGAACTGGGCGATGCGTGGAAGGGTTCCAAGCTGAACCGTCCGCTGGTGACCCACCTCAACGGCGAGCTGTTCGGCAACCCGGAAGCCGGTGAAGACATGCAGTTCAGCTTCGCCGAGCTGCTGGCCCACGCCGCGAAGTCCCGCCCGCTGGCGGCCGGCACGATCATGGGCTCGGGCACCATCGCCAACCAGGACACCGCCCGCGGTGCCAGCTGCCTGGCCGAGAAACGCATGCTCGAGATCATCGCCAACGGCAAGCCGGAGACGCCGTTCATGCAGTTCGGCGACACCGTCCGGATCGACATGACCGATCCCGACGGCAACAGCTATTTCGGAGCGATCGAGCAGACGGTCGTGAAATACGAGCGGTAAGTTTTTCTGCTCTAGGTGGAACGGTAAATGAAGCGGCCCCGGATTCGGGGCCGTTTTCGCTGGATGTGCAAAAACCCGGCGTCTAACTCTTCCAGACCTGGTGTCCGTCGCCGTAACGTACGAGCCAGCCGGTGGAATAGGCGCCAAGGAAAAGAATGGCGGCGAAGTAGGCATCCTCACTTGCGAACCAGCCGATCACTCCGCCCAGCAGCAACAGCAGTTCGATCAGCACTATGGTCCGTCGGGTACCAACGCCGAACATATTGGCCCTGAACCACCAGGGCAGCGATTTCCATTCTTCCTGTGTCTTGTCGATCACGGTGATTTCCTTCGTCAGTGTCGAGAGCTCTACTTCGAACACAGAGGCGAGGCTGCGCAGTGTTTCCGGGCTGGCCTTGTGGCCGTTCTCCACTCGCTGGATGGTGCGGACGTTCAAGTCGCAAAGCTCGGCGAGCTCTTCCTGCGACCAGCCGTTCCGGTTGCGCAGTTTACGTACGATCATGCGTTTTCCTCGTTGCTCTGAGGGGCCAGATTGAACGATCAGACCGACTGTCGGCCACGACTTCAACCCGACTTCGGCGCTGACGGGAATGCAAGTCTCTGAAAAACAATGGCATTCCTCGTTTACCGGATTCCTGATGCTCAGCCCGGCCGCGCATCAAGGATCCGGATAGCGCTTCTTTCGCTCGGCGGTATAGGCCCACCACACTTTCGGATCATCGCCTTGGAGGAATCGGGTGATCGAGATCATCACATCCAGGGCGCAGGGATCGACGCGTTCGCCTTCGGCAATGCAGAGATTCTGATACAGCTCGAACGCATCACGCCCACGCAGATCGTTCGGCGAGTCGACCCCGATTCGCTGTAGCGCAAGCGCAATTCGCGGTCCGATATTGGGCAGGTCGGTCAATCGCTCGACTCGATCGCGCTGAACTCGGTCTGGATGCATGGATCAGGCGCCTGTAGAGGAAGTCTTCGGACGATCAACGAAAACGTCGGGCATTGTCAAGATAGGTCTCGCCCAACTCGCGCGCCTTTTCGACGTCAGCACCTTCGGAGGCCAGATGGAGCTCCTCGAGCTGCTCTTCCAGGGCATCGTACTCCTCGTCGATGCGCTCGAGCGCGTTTTCCAGAGTGTAGGTGAGCTCATGGATTCTGGCCATGTCGGCCATCGTGATGTCATCCTGGGCCAGCAACTCGGCCACGCTCTGACTTGCCTCGTCAAAATTCGACCGGGCCTGCTCCAGCGTCTCTGAGGCCTCGCCCTGGAAATGATCCGGGCGCTCATCGGCGTGGAGGGCGTTTGTTGCAAGGACTGAAATGGATACAACAAGTCCATGAATGAGTCGGTTCATTTTCGGTCTCCAAGTAAAAACATTGATAGCGCTGCTACGATTTCGATCTCGCCGGGTTCAGTCGAACACCCGGGAGTGATTTATGATAACGATTATCATTTTGTGTTCAGGCATCTTGCGGGTCGCCACACCGAGGCCTTGCAGATCCAGGAACACAGGTCCGGGAAATCGCCTTGAAAAGACCTCAATCTCGGGATCTCTACCGGCGTTCGTCGAGAAAGCACCTTGGCTACCCATCCCTTTCGTATCCGTCCGGAATACGTTACCCTGAGAAAATGCTTGATAAATCATATACATCCCAGCCGTCTTCCATTCCAGCCCTTGAGACCCTGGCCATCGATCCGATCGAGTCATTCGGCGCTCGGGTCGCACCGCTTGATCCCATTGGTGCGACCGTAGAGGGCGTCGACCTTTCTGCGGCCAGGCCGCCGCCCGAGGTGATTCAGGCACTCGAGCGGCTGATGGCCGAACGGGGATTTCTCGTGTTCGAGAGCGAGCAGCCCCTGGACCCGAACGATTTCCTTCAAGCCAGCGCCTGGTGGGGCGGAAAGCAGCTACACAGCACCCACGGTGTCCATCCAGCCACGCCTGGCGGCAATCGGCATCTGTTTCGACTCTCGAACGACCAGCGCCACGGCATTCCGGGGGTCGGGCCCCAGTGGCATAACGACGGCAGCTTCAACACCGACACCTTCTCCCATGCCGGCTACCACATCGTGCGCCCCGCCGAACAGGGCGGTGGCACCTGGTTTGCCC
>CAZIMY010000254.1:0-2769 GCA_964540315.1 uncultured Wenzhouxiangella sp. | reverse complement strand
GAGCTTGCATCGGTATTTGTACGCATACGCTAATCCAACCGTTTACATTGATCCGGATGGTCTGGCAGCTATCCTGAGGAACCGGGAGATTAGCGACATTCTTAGCACGGCAGAGCAAGGCTCAGGATTAACTATCCGCTCCGACGCGCTGGATGCGCTCATCAATGAGCGCGGGTTATCGGAGCAGGTGTCGGTTCGCTTTGAAGGCAGCAACTGGGGAATTCGACGAAGCCGATACCTATCTCCTGAAGGCGTTCAGACGGTCGCAGATATCTTGGCCGACGCATGGAGTGGCTACGACGCCCCAACCGCGTTCATGGTTGTCGAGTCGGACGATACTCCTGAATCGGTCGCCGCAGAGTATTTGAATCAGGTTGGTGACTTCGGGGGTGTGATGAGCGATGTAGTTGCTCAACAAAAAGGAGAACGGGCAAGGCCTGGGGATATTTTTGACATCTCAATGGAAGTTCGATGGGCGGACCAAGCCTCTCGAGAACGGATCGGTACCTATCGAATCGCGAGTGGTCTAAGATCTCGCCGTAGTCAGATGGATGCGTTTAGTTCAGCGCTATATGCGCCTTCGCAGCTTCTTTGGGACACTATCTCAGCCACGGATGCTGCGATTACTTACACCGCAGGTCCGTTGATCGGTGGCCGTAGGGCTTCTTCGCAAGTCACGCGTCAAGCGAGGTTCGACGCCGGTTTGGTTGGAGCCACAGCGCTGACAGGTGGCGCGCTTCGAGCTGGATATGGAGCAATGCAATATGCGAGAGGAATCGGTCTTCAATCTGGCGATTTAAGTCGCTTGGTTGCCGCTGCAACAAGGAATCCGGCACCAAACGACTTCAATGCATTTTAAAAGGCTCTAAAGATTAACGGCCGAGGCGTCAACCCTACTGAGGCTTCGAGGATTCGACAGATATATTATGACAACGATCTACCAAGCCGATTAGCTACACCGTTTTTTAACGTTGCAGCTGTTTCCGGGGATGTGTTGTCCGGAACGGGCAAAGCTGCTATTTTTTGGAATGGAACATCTTTTGTTTATGGCCTGACCGATTCTTTTGGGGGGCCATTACAGCCTGAAAATCTTGCTGGAACTGGACATTTTCTCTTTGTTGGCTATGATGCTGGAGTAAGAGTCGGAAGTGCACTTCAGGTTCTTGTTGGCTGTGCCGAAAACAAATCCTGTTTGCCATAGATGGTTATATTGAGGAATGTAGTCTAGTGTTTTCAGTAGTTCTATTCTTCTTCATTGGCCCGCTTTTTTGCTATCTTCTCGCGGAGACGCTAACGAAGATTGGACCATTGGTATGGAAGGAGTCAGCACTTACGTCGCTCGGGGTATTTTGCGCAATTATCGCTTTGCTGCCATCATTCGGGGTTCGGATCAAAAGCCTTCGATCAGGTGATTATTTGAATGACGTGACTGTTTTTTATTTGAACAGCGTTCTTGCTGCAGTTTTTTTTCTTTTTGTGAGTACTCTTTTCTTTCTGAGGCGTCGAAAGAGTGATAAAGAGAATTAACGATGTGGACTTCCCCGGGTTTCGTAGACAGATGAGTTACATTATTGAGTCTACAGGAGAACCCGATGTCCAAGCCCCGTTACACGGTCGAATTCAAAGCGGAAGCCGTCAAGCAAGTCACTGACCGAGGTTACTCGGTCGCTGAGGTGGCTGATCGCCTTGGCGTTTCGACCCACAGTCTATACGCCTGGTTGCGAGCGGCTGGCACTGTCAACACCAACCTGATCTGTCCGGTTTTCAGCGAAGTGAGATGTCCCCTTTCCGGTGGTTAATGAGTCACTTCATTCGGTTCAGGTTTCAGCTACCTCCTTGGGTTCGGTCTGTGGTTTGGGTTTGCCCAGAAGGCCGGCCTTTCGCTTTTCCTTGAGGCGATAGCTCTCGCCCTTGATGTTGATGGTGCTGGCATGATGGAGTAGCCGGTCCAGGATCGCGGTGGCCATGACGGTGTCGCCCAAGACCTCACCCCAGTCGGCAAAGCCCTTGTTCGAGGTCAGGATCAGGCTGGCCCGCTCGTAGCGGCGTGTGACCAGGCGGAAGAACAGGCTGGACTCGGCCCGGTTCATGGGCAGGTAGCCCAGTTCGTCAAGGATCAGCACCTTCGGGTAGGTCAGCTGCTGCAGCACCTTGTCCAGGCGCTGTTCGGCGCTGGCCTTTCTCAGCCGCGTCAGCAGCTCGTCGAGGGTGAGGAACAGCACGCGGTGGCCGGCCTCGACGGCCTTGATGCCCAGCGCGATGGCCAGATGGGTCTTGCCGACGCCGGGCGGGCCGAGGAAGACGACATTCTCGCCGCGCTCGACGAACGCGAGCCCAGCCAGTTCACGGATCATCTTGCGATCGATGCCCGGCTGGAAGCCGAAGTCGAACGCCTCCAGCGTTTGCGGTGCCGGGAACCGCGCCTGGCGCAGCCGGGCCTCGGTACCGCGCACGCGGCGCAACTGCCACTCGGTCTTGAGCGCCTCGGTCAGGAAGGCCCGATAGTCCAGGTCCTTCTTGGCGGCCTGTTCGCACACCGCATCGAGTTGGGCGCCCAGGGCGTCCATCTTCAGTTTATCGAGCAATGCATCGAGTTCCATCAGCTGACCTCCGCGTAGTAGTCGAGCCCGCGCGCCTGGACGCGCACCTGGCTCCAGAGTGCGGCGTGATGGTCGGCGATGGTGACCACGCGTTGATCGCTGGCCGTCTTGCGGTGCCGGGCAGATCGGAAGAGCGTCGTGTAGGGAAAGAGTGTTCAGAGCCGTGTAG
>CAZIMY010000253.1:0-2808 GCA_964540315.1 uncultured Wenzhouxiangella sp. | reverse complement strand
CAGGTCGCCATAAAGAAACAGGTTTCTACCTTCGTCCAGCAGATATTCGGCTTCCATGAAAGCCTCCTCGGGTTCGTGCTGGTCGAGGCGATCCAGCACCTCGAACAAACCGCGGATGATCGGGTGATCGTCGTTGCTGGGCGGGCCCGGGCAGCGCGGCAGTCGCTCGGTTTCGGTGACGTTGGTGATCAGGACCGCGTGGTGGGCGGTCAGCGCGCGCCCCGACTCGGACAAGAGGTGGGGCGGGGGCAGTTTTCGCTCCCGACAAAGATCGGCGATGCCCGCCACGATGGCATGGGCGTATTGGCTCAACGAGTAGTTCATCGAACAAAAGCTGCGCGTTCCGCCGCCCTCGTAGTCCACCCCAAGCCCGCCGCCGATGTCGAGATAGCGCACGTTGACGCCGACAGCACTCATCTCGGTGAAGTAGCGGCCGGCCTCGCGGACGCCGCGCTGTATGTCGCGCAGGTTCGATATCTGAGAGCCCATGTGAAAATGCAGCAGGCTCAGCCAGTCCAGGCAGCCGGCTGAACGCATCTCCTCGACCAGCTCCAGCAGCTGGCTGGCTGCCAGACCGAACTTGGCACGCTCGCCGCCGGTGTTCTGCCAGTTGCCGGCCCCCAGAGATGCCAGGCGCAGGCGCACGCCAACCGTTGGCTCGACCCTGAGCGCGCGGGCCTCGCGCTCGATCAGCGGCCACTCGCCGGGTTTTTCAATCACCAGCATGGGTTTCAGACCCAGCTTGATGCCGCTTAAGGCCAGCCGGATGTAGGCCGAGTCCTTGTAGCCGTTGCAGATAATGGTCGTTCCCGGCCGGCTGACGGCCAGGGCGGTAATCAATTCAGGCTTGCTGCCGACCTCCAGCCCCAGCCCGGCCATCCCGGCCAGGGTGCGCACCACGGTGGCCTGCTGGTTGACCTTGATCGGGTAGACCGGCGTGTAGCCGGCTTCATATCCGGCGTCTTTCATGGCTTGACCGAAAGCATCGCGAAGCTGGCCGGCGCGCTGGCGCAGAATCTCGGGAAAGCGAACCAGCAGTGGCAATCGCAAGCCCCGGTCGCGCGCCTGGGTGACCACCTCGGCCAGCGTCACCGCCTGATCTTCGGCAAGAGCAGGCTGGGCCGTCAGGTGACCGGACGGATCAATGTCGAAAAACCCTTCCGACCAGCGCGCCATGGCGTAGCGTCGTCGAGCCTCGGCGATGGGATCAGGCTTCATGGGAGGTCTCCGGCGACGGTGTGCTCATGATGATCGGCGATTGTAACGCCCGGCTCGGTCGCTGGCGTCATCCGCGGTAACATGCCGCTGTTTTCAAGATCAAACGCGAGTCGTCCGAATGCTGCCTGCCAACGAAAAATGGTTTTCCGAAGTCTGCAAAGAGGCGGGTTCTGCCATCTCCTGGGGTATCGAAGCTCATTTGGCCCACGAGACCAGCGATTTCCAGACGATCGATATCTACCGCACCACCCAGTGGGGCAATCTGATGGTGATCGACGGCTTTGTCATGCTCACCAGCCGCGATAATTTTCTCTACCACGAGATGCTGAGCCACCCGGCAATGTTCAGTCATCCGGCGCCTGAGCAGGTTGTCATCATTGGCGGCGGTGATTGCGGCACGCTGCGCGAAGTGCTCGGGCACAGCAGCGTCATCAGTGCCACTCAGGTTGAAATCGACGAGCAGGTCACCCGCCTTTCCGAACAGCATTTCCCGGAACTGTGTGAGCGCAACGATGACCCCCGCGCCCGCCTTCTGTTCGATGATGGATTGGCCTACATCAAACAGGTTGCAGCCGAAAGCGTGGATGTGATTATCATCGACTCCACCGATCCGATCGGCCCGGCCGAAGGCTTGTTTGGTCCCGGTTTTGTCGCGGACTGCTATGCCGCCCTCGCCCCAGGCGGCATTCTGGTCCAGCAAAGCGAGTCTCCCCTGATCCACCAGAAATTGATCCATGGCGTGCGTGCCAACATGAACGCGGCCGGATTCGACGACATCCGCACGCTGGGCTTTCCCCAGCCGTCCTATCCGTCCGGCTGGTGGTCAGCCACCCAGGCCCGCAAGGGCGGCAAGCTTGAGGCTGTCAACCCAGAACGCTTCGAGGCCAGCGGTATTCAGACCCGCTACTTCAACCCGGGCGTGCATGTGGGGGCGCTGGCGACGCAGTTGCCTTAAGACTTCAGGCAGCGCTGGTCTCTACTTCTGCCGCAATACGCTCGCCAGACTCGCGCTGTGCCACAGCCAGCTCATAGCTGGTCTGCAGGTTCAGCCAGAAGCGAGCGCTGTTGCCAAAGAAATGGCCCAGCCTAAGCGCGGTGTCGGGAGAAATGCCGCGCTTGCCATTAAGAATGTCGGTCAGGCGACCGGAAGGCACCCTTAGCGCCAGCGCCAGCCGGTTGGCGGACATTTCTCTCGACGCCAACTCGCGCTTCAGAATTCGGCCCGGATGTATTGGAACCATATCAATTTCCGCTTTTTCAGTGATAGTCCACGATTTCGACATCCCAGGCGTCGCCGCTATCAAAACGAAAGCAGATACGCCAGGGCCCATTGACCGACATGGCCCACTGGCCTTTACGATCACCTCTCAGTTTGTGGAGGCCCACAGATTTCAAAGGGCTGATGTCGCTCAGCGCTGTCGCTGCATCCAGAATGGCCGGTAGTTCCATGGCCATTGCTTCATCAAGCCCGGAGAACTTGCATTTCCCATCTTCGGCGAAGCGTCGGGTTGTGCTGTTGTCCGAAGACCTGATCATATGCGCACCGCACTACGAGGCGCATAGAACTGCAACCGAGCGAGAAAGGAGCTA
>CAZIMY010000252.1:0-2809 GCA_964540315.1 uncultured Wenzhouxiangella sp. | reverse complement strand
TGGCCCATGGGCGAGGTTGACTCGGCGGATTTTGGTCTCAGGGCGGGCGAGGCAGCGGCTGTATTCGGTTACCTGAACAAGCGCCTTAAGCCGCTATGCAGTCGATTCGGTCCAGCGCTTTGCCCAGCTTCAGTTGGGCCTCTTCAAGGTCGTAGTCTGCCTGTAGCCCCAGCCAGAATCTGGCAGACGTGCCAAACGCGCGGCTTAGCCGGACGGCGGTATCGGCGCTGATAGAGCGCTTGCCGAGAACGATTTCGTTGATCCTGCGCGGCGGTACATCGATGGAGCGTGCCAAGGCGTTCTGGCTGATGGCCATGGGCTTCAGGAATTCTTCCAGAAGTATTTCACCTGGATGAATATTTGGTAGGCGCTCGTTTGGTATCTCGTTCATGTTTGGCTAGTCTCAGTGATAGTCGATGATCTGGACATCATGTGCGTTGGAATCCTGCCATCTAAAGCAAATCCGCCACTGGGAGTTGATTCTGATGCTGTGCAAACCGGCAAAGTTGCCTTTCAGGGCCTCCAGGCGATTACCTGGGGGAATTCGAAGCTCTTCGAGATTCGTTGCGTTGTTAAGTATCCGCAATTTGCGTCGCGCTACCGACTGAATCGATGGCGGAAGTCTGCGGGATCCAGAGCCATCCCAGACCAGTCGAGTCTCGCGGTCTGCAAAGTTTGCAATCACGGCTAGACTATAACGGAAAGCGTTATGGACGGCAAGTAGTGTGCTACGGATACAGCCAAAACGCCACCAACTCATCGCCGTACAGCAGAGCAATGAAGCCCGCAGCGGCCAGGTACGGCCCGAAGGCAATCGGGATATCCTTGCCGCGGCGGGCGATGATCATCATCAGAATGCCGACAATGGCGCCCACCAGCGACGCCATCAGGATGATAACCGGCAGCAGCTGCCAGCCCAGCCACGCGCCAAGCGCGGCCAGAAGCTTGAAATCCCCGTAGCCCATGCCTTCCTTGCCGGTCGCCAGACGAAACAGATGGAATACGCTCCACAGCAGCAGGTAGCCGGCAACAGCGCCGATGACCGCGTCTTCCAGGCTGGCAAACAGCTGCCAGTTGAGGTTGATCAGCAAGCCCAGCCATAGCAAGGGCAGGGTGATCTGGTCGGGCAGCAGCTGGTGGTCGAAATCGATGCCGGTGGCCGCAATCAGGGCCCACAGCAGCACCAGCGCGCTCACAGTCTCTGGCCCCACCCCAAAATGCGCCACCACAGCAAGGGACAGCAGCCCTGTGGCCATTTCAACCAGAGGATAGCGGATGCCAATTTTCGCGCTGCAGCTGCGGCAGCGCGCGCGCAGTATCAGCCAGGACAAGACAGGAATGTTGTCGTACCAGGCAATGCCGGAACCGCACTGGGGGCAGTGTGAGGGTGTTCTGACGATGCCGGGGGGCAGCTCGACGGCGTTGTCTTCGAGCTTGATCTCCAGCAACTCGCGGCACTGCATGCGCCAGTCCTGCATCAGGCGCGGCGGCACGCGCAGGATGACCACGTTGAGAAAGCTGCCAACCAACAGCCCAAGCACGATCACAGCGCTCCAGATCACCGGGGTCGGCAATGCACTCAGTGCGTCAAACAATGCAAGAACCCTCTACCGGCCAGCCCCGGCACCAAAATCAAAGGTCAGATATTACCCCAAGCCCCGATCCTGAACCCGAAACCCGGAACCCGGAACCCTAGTCTTTAGTCACCCGATTCATCTCCGCCAGCCCGATCTTGCCCTGCTTCACCTTATTGAGAGCCGCGCGGCGCAGATCAATAACCCCTTCATCCTTGGCCTGCTTGGCCAGGTCCAGCGCCGTGCCGCCGGCCAGGATGACGCGCTCCATGGCCTCGGACACCGGCATGACCTGGAACACGCCGGCCCGGCCCTTGTAGCCCAGGGTGCAGCCGTCGCAGCCGACCGGCTGATAAATCTTGATGCCTTCTTCGACTTCTTCTTCGGTGTAGCCCATTTTCAGCAGCGCCTCTTCGGGCACGTCTTCGGGTTTTTTGCAGGTGTGGAGCGTTCGCGCCAGGCGCTGGGCCAGCACCAGGTGCACGGTAGAAACGATGTTGTAGCTGGGCACGCCCATATTGGCCAGGCGGGCGATGGACGAGGGCGCGTCGTTGGTGTGCAGGGTCGAGAGCACCAGGTGACCGGTCTGGGCGGCCTTGATGGCGATCTCGGCGGTTTCCAGGTCGCGGATTTCCCCGACCATGATGATGTCCGGATCCTGGCGAAGGAATGACCTGAGCGCCACGGCAAAGGTCAGCCCCTGCTTGACGTTCTGCTGGACCTGGTTGATGCCGTTCATGCGGATTTCCACCGGGTCTTCAACGGTGGAGATGTTGTTGCCTTCCTCGTTAAGAATCCCCAAGGCCGTATACAAGCTGACCGTCTTACCGGATCCGGTCGGGCCGGTCACCAGCACCATGCCGTAGGGCTTGGCGATGGCGTCCAGATAGGCCTGCTGCTGCTCGGGCTCGAAGCCCAGCTTTTCCGGCCCCAGAAAGACGCCAGAGGAATCCAGAATACGCAGCACGACCTTTTCGCCCCACAGCGTCGGGCAGGTCGAGACACGGAAGTCATAGGCCTGCCCGCGGCCCAGATTGAGCTTGATGCGCCCATCCTGTGGTACGCGTCGCTCAGCAATGTCCATGGCCGACATCACCTTCAGGCGAGCCGACAATCGTGGCGCCATGCGCTTGGGTGGACGAACCTGGGTGATCAACATGCCGTCGATGCGGAAGCGCACCCGGTATTCATCTTCGTAGGGTTCGAAATGGATGTCCGAGGCGCCCTTGCGGATG
>CAZIMY010000251.1:0-2816 GCA_964540315.1 uncultured Wenzhouxiangella sp. | reverse complement strand
TGCCGGCCATATGATGTACCTGCATCAAGAATCTTTGTGGCAGTATCGCATCGATCTGGTCGAATTCATCGAGTCAGCCATTCCTGCGGAAGGCTGAATGTCTAGCTGCAGATTCAAAACGAGGTTCACGGTAGATCTCTCCACAATAATCCGGCACAAAGGGCCGCCTCTCTAAGGGTCACAGGGGAGAGGGACCGAGGGGTGAGTCGGCGTTCCGGCCACAAGAAGACGGCAGAGTTGTTCGAATATTTCATTTGCGGCAATTGAATCACGCTCGGCGCGAAGCGCCGAGCGTGACCTCAGCGCACTCTACCTAAGACCATTGACAGCAGCTTCATAAGCATCGATTCTGAACTGTCGACGGAGTTCACCAACTCGATCAACGTAGTCGACAACTTCGTCAAGAGTTTTGAAGACCGTCGGACCACTCTCATCATCTCCGTCATCGTTGATCATCAAACTATGTGGCTCAGCATAGGCCATATGAGTTGACACAAGATGACAGGGAACAGTGCTTTCCAGCCAGTAAATTGATGGGAAATTGTGGGTCATGTGCATCCAGGCGTCGTAGCAATCTGCATACGTCAGGTACGGCCCCACGCTCTGAGACCAGTATTCCGTTGGCCAACTACCAATCACCGAAAATTGGGCCGAAGCGAAATAGCCGGATTGGTGGGCCTGGGGGGCAGCGTTCGCTGCACTGGCCAGCAGCAGTCCGAACGCAAAAAAAGGTGTGAAGGATCTTTTCATGGGTCAATCTCCATATTCTGAGGATGGGTTGTTCGCAGCTCGTCCTAGTCGACGACCCGCTCAGACTAACCAGCAATGTTGAGATTGACCATCGCGTTCGAGGCGTCAAATGGGATCATGGCCATTGGAAGAACCACCCGATGAAGAACACTATGCTTATGTTTTTAAAGTCTTTTATAGCACTTGTTCCCAAATTATCCCGTGCAACCACGTGACAACGAGCACGCTCCCACCCTAGACTCCTGAAACTAATTGATCCCGATACAAAGGTGACCCAGAACCGATGGATATCAACGTGCGCTTAGCTTCAACGATCCTCCTCGCAATCCTGCTTCCTCTCGGATCTGCCTTCGCTCACAATCCGCTCAATCATCCCGAATGGTGCGAACGCAACGGTCGCCTTGTCATTGTTGACGAGGTTAACTGGCGTGCGGAAGATCTGATCGGACGCAATAGTGAAACATGCACGCCGGATAAGAGCGGTTCCCGCACCTGCGGTCAATTCGATGATGATTGGATTCGGGGCAACATGAAGGCCTTGAACCATTGCCGAACATTCGAGCGCCGCTATTCTGAAAGCAACGACCCGGATCATGGAACAGTGATTTTCATGCCGTCAGGACCGGAGAGCTTTCTTGATGAAAGAAACCACCATCGCAACTACAAACTTTCCGACGGTCTGTCTGGAAGTTGTGTTCGCTGCGATCCCAACTCGAGATCCATCCCGCTTCGTCGCTAATTTAGGCCAGGCCCAACCGTGAGGCATCCTTGCGTACTTGATCGGCCAGCTCATCCAGCGTTTCGATATGATCGCCAGTGCATTCAGACAAGACAAAATAGGCCGTCCGAAGAACCTCTCGCCAGCGAGGATTCTTCGGCAGCCGGGAAATCTGAAGATAGCGATCCATGGCTCGAGTTCGCAGGCGTCCCTCGTCTATAGTGACGCGCCAGATGCCACTCTTTTCGGCCAGATCAACCCGAGTGGTCCCGGTCTCCCGCTCCCAGATTTCCAGGCTCAAGGTCATCAGTTCGACGATGTGCTCACGAAAGACGCTTCTGCTCTCGTTTTGAATGGGCTGTAGCTGCGCGATCAAAGCCTTGAGTTCCTGATCAATGCGGCTCCAACGCGACTGAAGTTCGGTCGGGACACTTTCCCGACCGTTGGGAAGCTGGAGAAGGCTACCGAATGACTGGACTCGATCAAAATGGCGATTGATCATTGGTATGAGACCGCCGTCGACTGGAATGGGCTGATCCGGGTCGTGCAATTCGATGACCTGAACCTCTTCTTCAAGACTGAGCAGCCGCGGTGTCAGTTCTAATGACCGACCATCGCGATCCCTGCAAAGCATGTGTTCAGATCCGGCGTCGAGAGCGGGGCTCACTGGCTGGTCGAATAGTTGATCAATGTGCTCTCCAGTTGGAATCTTATCAACATTCAACAACTGCAGCGTTGCCTGATTAGCAAAGATAACGCAATGGTCTGGTCCCAATGCGATGACTGCCAAGTCGCTGGAATCAAGCACTCCTGCAAGTCGTTCGCTGGACATTTTCAAGGCATTTACTGCCTGGCGATAACGATCCATTCGCTGCTGGAGCCGAACACGAATGCGCTCTTGGTCCCAATTGCGCCTGCGCTGAACCCAGACCGCTATGGCCACTATCATGGCCATTCCTAGGACGCCCGCCAGTGCGACTGCGAGCGTGCGTGATTGCTGCAAGCGAATGGCCAAACGTTGCAACTCATTATCAACCTCCAGCTGGTCTATCCGGTGTTCAGCTTCGGCAACTTCAAGCAAGACCCTGACGTTGGCGAGATCCCGATCATTCGTTCGCTGAGCGTATGCCTCAGCCAGCTGTCTCAACTGCTTCTGAATTGCCAAAGCGCTTGAAAGATCTCCTTCATTCTCCGCCAGCTTGGCCTGCACTTCCAGCAGGGCAAGAAGCTCGGACTGAGACCAGGCATTCGATTCGCCTACTGCTTCATCAATCAACGCCACAGCCTCGGAGGCCTGACCGCGGTTACCAAGGAGCTGCGCTGACACCTGATACCAGCGGGCCGGCAG
>CAZIMY010000250.1:0-2837 GCA_964540315.1 uncultured Wenzhouxiangella sp. | reverse complement strand
AGGATCGCGATTCTTGTTCATAGTATGCACTCCAACAGCCATCCGACTCAAGTTGCCGGGCGGCTGGTCGTCATCGACTCTGGAGTGGCAAGCACGGCACGTGGACGAATCAATCGAGCGCAGGTAGTTATGGGTCAGCTCCGCCCACTCCAGACGATGCTCTTCCAGGTGTTCCTGCGTATTGAAGCCCGGCGTGGTCATGAATCGCCACAGATCGGGCGAGACCGCGATCTTTTTCTGCAGATAGGCAAACGGCTCGCGCGGTAAATGGCAATCACGGCAGTGAACCACGATGCCCGATGCATTGTTGCCGTGGGCCGAGGCCAGGACCTCGTCCTGCAGAGAGTGGTTGCTGTGACAGGTCATGCAAAATGCATCGGTGCTGGTCGCATGCAGAGTGGTCTGTCCCGCGTAAAAAGCGACCGCACCGAACACCGCCCCGCCAACAAGCAGCGTGAAAATGGACAGCTTGGCGCTGGGTTTGAAGATTTTTCGCCAGTTCATGGTGATCCTTTTGCGCGGCGGGAAAAAAGAAAGCCGCCCCGGAGACCGAGGCGGCCGAGTGGTCGCAGAGACGTTTAAACGCTGTCGAGAACTTCCATGCCTTCCTTGATCAAGGCATCAGCCTTGTCCAGAACGCGGTGGGATTCGGCCCAGTTGTGGAAACCTTCACTGTTTTCCACCCAAATGAAGTCCCAGAAGAACTGCGCTTCACGGTGAATCTTCTGTAGTCGGACCAAGGTGTCTTCATCGAGGCTGTCCTTCTTGGCGGCCAAAGCGTCAATGAAGATTGCCAAGTCATTGCCGATGCGGTTCTGCTTCTTATAAACCCGGCCCTGAATACCTTCGGCACGCTCGACCACTCCATCAGCGCCCCAGCTGGAATGGCAACCCAGACAGGTTTCTTCGACATGAGTCAGTGGGCTGGTCCAGTGGTGCTCTGTATATTCCTCACCATCGGCATCGACGGCCTTAGGCATGTGGCAATCGGTACACTGCAGGCCCAGCATAGAGTGCACGTTGACCTCCTGGCCTTCGTGATAAACCTCATACTCCGGGTGCTGGATCTTGGCGACCAGTGCGCCGGTGCGCGGGTGAATCCACTCATCCGAACGCTTGGCAGCGTCGTAGTGCTCTAACTGCGCTTCGACGGTCAGACCCGTGGTCCAGGGCAACTCAACCTTGCGCGTGTCGGCATTGAAGTGATAGTTGGTGTGGCACTGCGCACACACCAAATCAGTGCGTCCTTCCGGATCGATATTGGCGAAGGACTGATGGGCCAACCCCTCATCCAGCCAGGTACGGGCGTGGCGGATGGATGCGTCTTCGGGCGAATGGCAGTCCAGACAGCCAATGGTGTTGGAACCGACGACCTTGGAGAACGGCATGGAATACCAGTCATCCCCATGGATGGCATCCAGCTTGCTTACGTCCGTAGTCTTACAGCCAATGCAGGTTGCCGGGCGCTTGTCCCAATCCGGCAACCGTGCGGTATCGATCACGTCGGTCAGGGCATTGTAATGGCCGCGCGAGCGATAAAACCCTTTGGAAAAACCAAAACCGTCATAGGCGACCTTGAGGAACGGGTACATTTCCAGATAGTCGATCTTCTCAATCTCCATCCCCTCGGCTTCGGCTCGGCCGCCACCGCCATAGGTGGTCTGCTGCATTTCGGCAGTGCGCATCCAGCCCTCATACTGGGCCGGGAAGTAGCGCTTCCAGTTATCCGTGACCGTGGCCTCGTCAAGGCTGTCGAAGCCTTCAAAATCCTCTTTCTCTCCGTTTGTCGGACTGCTTGACACTGCCGCCATTGCGGCGAGCCCCAAACACAGTGCGACAAGCAACGCGACAAACCTGTAATCCTTGCGCATACTTCCTCCTCAGAACGGCAAAGGCAGACTAAATTTAGCGTCCATGCATATTTGATTTAATGAATACATGAAATGTGTATTCAACTTGGAATATAGTCAAGCGTGAAGTTAATGTCAACGCTAAATCGCCCCAATCAATCGCTTCCGAACTTGATCTTTCCCAAGGGAAAAAAGCGGATTACATGAGATTGAATCGCGTTTACCAAAGCTCGTTGAAACGCACGATTTTGGCAGGCATCATAAGTGACCAGCAAAATCTTGATTTAACCCAGAAACGCTGATCATGAACGTAAGCACTTTTGTTATCTGGTCTGCCCTCGCCATTGGTTTGACCATACTCTTTGCCTTGTGGCCAAACCTGCGGGCAAAAGTTTTTCGTGATCGTTCGGCCGCGGTTTTGCCAACGCCTTTGGTCATCAGTTTCGTAATGCTGATTCCGTTGGTTACTGTCGCGTTCTACCTGCTGGTCGGCACCTATGGCGCCGCCGAGGTCACCGATCCGCGCATCACGCTTTTACGATCGAAGATGATCGAGATGGCCAAAGATCTCGAGCGGAATCCGGATCAGCCGGAAGTATGGCAAAGAATGGGCCTGGTCTATAAGGACCTCCAGCACTACGGTCCGGCAGAACACACGCTTCGCCGGGCACTGTATTTGAGGCCTGGCAGCGCATTTTTGCATGTGGAGCTGGCTGAAACCCTCCAGTTGCGCAGTGAACTACCGGCTATGCCACCAGAGGGCAGAGAGCTTCTGAAGCGTGCGGTCTCGCTGGAGCCGGACAATCTAAAAGCACTCTGGCTGCTCGCAACCGATGATTTCAGGGCTGAGAGCTTTGAGACTGCCATAGCTTGGTGGGAACAGATGCTGCCGCTCGTTCCTGAAGATTCACAGATCTACCGAGCCGCTAAAAGCGAAGCCGAGCGCGCGCGCGCAATGATTGACCGGCGTCCGTGACTACTCTTCCG